>JBOEHD010000048.1:249-95092 GCA_050633745.1 Acidimicrobiales bacterium | reverse complement strand
AAGATCGACCGTTCGTTCATCAGCGAACTGCATCGCTCATCAACCTCGAACGCACTCATCGACGCTGTCGTGAACCTGTCGCAGGCACTTGGTGCCTACACCGTTGCCGAGGGCATCGAGCACAAGGATCAGGCAACCCTGCTGCACAAGCTTGGTTGTGACCGTGGCCAGGGCTTCTACTACTGCCGCCCACTGACCGGCTCGGCTCTGACCTCGCTGTTCCGTGAGCACCTCGATGAAGAAGTTGAGCCGCTCGAGGCTTGGCGTCAGTCGTCGGAAGATGTGCAGGACCGCAGCTACGACATCGAAGTTGGCTACGGACTCAAAGAGATCCGACCGATGTCCAAAGACGTCGACGAGCTCGTACGAGATCTCAAGATGCCGGTAATGGCCTCTTGGACCTGGCTGCAGCACTGGGCCGAGTCATTCACCGCCTGGACGCCAATGATGGTTCAGGTCCGCACCCCCGATACCCAACAACTGGTCGGTTGCGCCATGCTGGCCATCGACAAGAAGGCCTCCGGAGCGACTGCGGTCGCTATGGGTCACAGCAGTTCGCTCTACGCCGGTCTGCCCGCTCGGGATCCCGCTGCGGCCATGGCTTTGGCTAAGGCCATCGTCGATGCCCTCGACGAGGTTTCTGAAGCCTGGGCTCTCGACCTGGAGCAGCTCCCGGACCATGACCCTACGCTGCGCTGTCTCAACGAGAGGCTGGACAATGGTCAGCTCCTCCCTGAACTGCGGGTGCCACGAGTGGTGTTCTCCACGGCTCACAACATCGATGAGATCCTGACAAAGGGCAAGCGTAAGCAGCTACGAAAGGCTCGTAACCGCATCGAACAGGACGGCCTGGACATGGTCATCGCCTTCGATCGCGGTCGGGCCATCAGCTCCGAGTTGCTTGACGATGTCGAAGCGGTGCACGTCTCCCGAGATCGCCATGCAAGACGCAACAGTGACCTCGATCGACCGGCCGAGCGAGAGTTCTGGCGCCGGGTTGTCGAGGGCGGCAACGAGGACTGGGAGATCGAGATAGCCACGCTGCGCCTCGACGGTGAGTTGGCGGCGTATGCAGTGGCCATTCTCGACGGAGACACCTACCGAATCTATGACGGCAGGATGAGTACCGACTGGCAGCACTACTCGCCAGGTCGACTCGTCGAAGCGGCAGCCCTTTCTCGGGCCATCTCCGATCAGCGCTTCACCGTGCTCGACTGGATGTCTGGCATCGCGGCAGAGAAACTGCTGACTACCAACTTCGCCGAAAGCCGAGTGCGACTGGTGGCAACCTCTGGCAGCCGCAGCCTCTCCAACAAGCGAGTCGCAGTAAGCGGAACCTCGTAAACATCGCTCGCTAAGCCGCCCAGCGCTGCGGCGCTGGCACTTGGCCTCAGCATGGGGAATTGGCCGCCAATCGGCCTGAAGTGAGAAGCTGTACCCGGGGTCGGGCAGACCTGGACAAGGGGACAGCACCATGGCTGATGTAGATCTGGTTATTCGAGGCGGCGACGTCGTCGACGGGACAGGAGCCGAGGCCCGCAGAGCCGACGTGGCTATCGCCGGTGACAAGATCGTCGCCGTCGAAGAGGGCTACGAGGGTAGTGGCCATAGAGAGATCGATGCCGAGGGTCGGATTGTCACCCCCGGGTTCGTCGATATTCACACCCACCTCGACGCCCAGCTGGCCTGGGACGCTTTACCGACTTCGAGCTGCTGGCACGGTGTGACCAGTGCAGTGCTTGGCAACTGCGGTGTGACCTTCGCCCCGGTGGTCGACGGTGGAGCCGACTTTCTGGCCGAGATGATGGAGAGCGTCGAGGACATTCCGCGACGAGCCATCCTCGAAGGAATGCCGTGGAACTGGCGAACCTACGGCGAATATCTGCAGTGGATCGACAGCATCCCAAAGGGTATTAACGTTGGCGGCATGGTCGGCCACTGTGCGGTCAGGCTGGCAGCCATGGGCGAACGGGGTATGGACGAAACCCCTTCATCCGATGAAGACATCGCAGCCATGACCGCGTTGGTCGACGAGGCGATGGAGTCTGGCGCACTCGGTTTCTCAACATCTCGCACCCTGTTGCATACCGTTCCCGACGGCCGTCAGGTCCCCGGCACGTTTGCCGATGAGCGTGAGCTGTTGGCCTTTGGCGATGTGCTCGGAAAGCACGGCAAGGGCATCTTCGAAGCGGCAGCTCGACTCGGTGAACGAGACCGTGATCTGAGCAATACCCGCGCCGAAGTGGCCTGGATGGGAGAGCTCTCTCGCCGGTCTGGACGGCCGGTCAGCTTCGGCCTTGTGCAGAGCGACCGTCGCCCCGATCTGTACCGCCAGGTGATCGAAATGGCCAAGGAGCAGAACGACCAGGGTGCGGTGGTGCGGCCACAGACCACGGCTCGCGGCATCGGTGTGCTGTACAACTTGGCTAACCGTTCCCCCTGGGATCGCAACCAGTCGTGGAAAGAACTGCGGCCCATGAATGCCGCCGAGCGCTTGGTAGCAATCGCCGAGCCAGACCGCCGGGCCCGTCTCATCGCCGAGGGCAACCAGATGATGAACATGGAGCCGGACACGGTCTTCGTTCTGCCGGAAGGCGACGCCCGCTACGACTGCCTGCCCGAGCATTCGCTGGCAGCGATCGCCGCGGCCCGAGGCGTGAGCCCGGTCGAAGCGTTCCTCGACCTGGCACTCGAAACCGAGGGCCGGGTCAACCTGAACTACCCGATTCTCAACCAGAGTTTCGATGCGGTGCAGGAGATGCTCGACGATCCGGTGATCACCCTTGGCCTAGCCGACGCAGGGGCTCACGTTGGGCAGATCATGGACTCGAGCCAGCCCACTTACTTTCTTACTCACTGGGTTCGGGATCAGCAGCGTTGGACCCTGGCCGATGCCATTCGCCGTTTAACCTCCGACACCGCCGACCTATTCGGCATCGCCGATCGTGGCCGGCTGGTCGCTGGCAACTATGCCGATGTGAACGTGATCGACTTGGAGAACATGCGTCTGCCGCAGCCGGAGTATGTCAACGATCTTCCAAACGATGCTGGTCGCTACATCCAGAAGGCCTCGGGTTACGACTACACGATCGTAAATGGCGAGGTCTTCATGGATCACGGCGAGCACGCCGGCGCATTCGCCGGAGCAACGCTGCGTAGCTAAAGATGTATAGCTAGCTTTGCGTGGCTAGAGCCGAGTCGGGGCGACCTATACGTCGCCCCGAGCTAGGCCCCGGCGAGACGGTTGACGGTTGCCAGGAGCCGTTCGACTTCGGCTAGTGAGTTGTAGTGGCTAGCCGAGGCTCGTACGCATGAATCGATGCCCAGTGGTTGCAGCACACCAGCGGAGAAGTAATCGCTCTTGCGGACGTGGGTTCGTACGCCGTCATCGTTGAGGTGATCGACCACACCGGCGGCGGTATGCCCCTCGACCTCGAACGAGACCATTCCGGACCGGTGTTCGCTGGTAACCGGCCCGACAATCGAGACCGCATCCAGCTCTGCGAGACCCTTGAGGCCGCCGGTGCCCCACAACAGGGCTTCGACGATGCCGTGTTCTTGAGCACGGATGCCCTTGGCCGCGGTCATCAGCAGCTCGCGAGACGATAGTGCTTCCCCGGTTTCAATCGGCTGTTCCTGCGCCAGCGACTCCTGATCGAGCCACTGCTGCCCTAACCATTCCTGCCCTAACCATTCCTGCCCTAACCATTCGAGGTAGCGAACGACTTCGGAGAAGGTGGCGTAGGCAGAAGCGTCGCGGGTACCCAGTTCCCAGAAGTCGGCTGGAGTGCCGTCGAGCTTGTCGTGGGGCATGGTCGACAGGCGATCCGATACCCACGCCACGCCGTAGTTGTGACGTGAGAACAGTTTGTAGCCGCTGACCACGTAGCCGTCGATGCCGTAGGACTCGACGTCGATCTGGCCGTGAGCGGCGTGCTGAATGCCGTCGACGATGATGATGCACTGGGGGGCAACGGCTCGGATGTGCTCAGCGATCGCAGCAACATCGACGTGCATACCGGTTACCGGACTGGCGTGGATGATCGTGGCAACCGAAGTCTCAGCGGTGATCGCCTCCCGATATTGATCAACTCCGACGATCGATGTGGTGGGGTCGAACGGCACCTGGTGGTAGGTCCTGTTTGTGACCTCGCTCCAACGGCGACAGGCGCTGATCGTTGCCGGGTGTTCCAACGCGCTACCGACGACCGATGAGCCGGTGGTGGCCAGGGTGGCGTTGCGGATGATTCGGCCCAGCAGCTCGGTGCCTGTCTCGCCGACGAACACGGTGCCGGATGTGGCCCCGAACATCGTCATCATGTCGGCCCGCCCCTGAGCGATCAGCTTTCCCAACTCGACGGAGGCGATGTTGCTTCGGCCCTGATTGTCGGGAATGGCCATTAACTCGGTGGTGCGCTCGACGACCGACTTCAACGTGAGAGATCCCCCGGCGTTTTCGAAGAACGCTCGCGAACCCTGATAGGGACAGGTGTCGACGTGGTGGAAACGGTCACGGACTGAGCTGAGAAGCTCGGGAGTGAACATCATCGGCTCAGGCTAGTGGGGAGCACTAGCGAGAGGCTCTGGTCAGCCGCAGTACTTGTAGACCTCGGCCCAGTCGACTTCCATGCGCACCGGGGTAGACATCGACGGAGCTCTAGCGTCGAGCTGAATCGCGAGGAAGTGTGGGTTATCAGGGATCAGATCGTCGCTGTTCTCGTTGACGACATGGGTCTCGGTGAACTGTGCCCCACCGGGGCCCTCCCTGGTGATCGTCAACTTGTTCGGCGTCCACTCCATTGTCATGGTTTGGAACTGGGTGCCGTCGGCGTTGTGCTCGATATACACCTGGTCATGTTTTGTGCCGTACGGCTCGTGGATGAACGAGTAGAACTGGCTGCGGTCAACTGTTGAGTTGAGCGTCTCGTACATGTTGTTTTCGCCGTCACGAGGGTGAACGTTCGATTCCGGCCAGGTCAGAACCACACCGCTCGTGGCCAGGGAAGGATCTCTGTCGGTCCGAACCCGGAAGCGGTACTTGCCGTACTGCTGGGTGTAGTTGTGGGACATACCGCCCGAGACCAACTGACCGTTCTGCATCTGGGCGGTGATGACTAGCCTGCCGTTTTCCACTGTGTTAGCTGAGTGCCGCCGCAGGCCGATCCCCGAGTTGCCTGCACTGTGATACTGCGACCAATGGCCACTGACACTGCTGCCTGAGAAGTCGTCGCGCATTATCCGCTCGAACTCGGCGTTGCTGGCACAGGTCTGTCCGACCGTGGTTGTGGTGGGTCGTGTCGTTGTTGTGGTGGTTGGCCGAGTCGTCNNGTGGTAGGCCGTGTGGTGGTTGTGGTCGTCGGCCGAGTCGTGGTTGTGGTTGGCCGTGTGGTGGTAGTGGTGCTGGTCGTGGTTGTCGGCCGACTGGTGGTCGTGGTCGGCCTGGTAGTGGTTGTCGTGCTGGTCGTGGTTGTCGGCCGGGTCGTCGTTGTGGTCGGCCGTGTTGTTGTGGTCGGCCGTGTTGTGGTGGTCGTCGGCCGAGTCGTGCTGGTGGTCGTCGTTGGCCGCGTCGTCGTTGTGGTCACCCTGCGGGTGGTCGGCGGCTGTGTCGTCGTCGTGGTTACCCGGCGGGTTGTGGTAACCCTGCGGGTGGTCGGCGGTCGCGTTGTCGTAGTTGTTGTGGCCCGGCGAGTTGTGGTCGTTGCCGCTCGAACGGTTGTGGTGGTGCGGCGAGTGGTTGGCGGTCGCGTCGTGGTTGTAGTCCGCCGAGCGGTCGTGGAGGTCGTCGGTCGAGTTGTCGCTGTTGTCGAGGATCGCAGACGGGAAGTGGTGGCGGTTGTGGCAACTCTGGCCGTTGTTGTCGTGGTGGACTCAGGCTGCTCGATCACCGTGGGATTAGAGCGCAGCGTGGTTCGCTTTGACGGTAGTGGCCTGGGATCGAGCAAGGCTTGCAAGGCTGGACGAGTGGTGCTGGTGGTCGGTGCGATCGTTGTTGTGGTTGGGGCAGTGGTTGTCGTAGAGCTGACCGTGGCCCCGGTCTCGGCCGAGTCTCCCGGAGTCTGCGTTCCCGGGGCCTCAGTAGTAGTCGGCGTGGAGGTGGTGGTTGTGGCTTCGGCGGTTGTGGTCGTCGACTCTGCGACGGTCGAGGTCGTTAGCCCTGACTCGTCGGCGGTGTTCTCGGCTGAGGCTTCGGTGGTGCTTACAGCCACTGCCAACGCAGGCGGCGCTGCGAAGGGGAGGTTCTCCAGGCTCGTCGGCGGAGTGGTCGTCGTCGTGGTTGTTGTGTTGCTGACGTCGTCGTCTGCGCCGATCGCTGAGACGTGGTCGCCATCGTCGCCGGGCAGAAACCACATGGTGCTGGCAAACAGCAGCACGGCCACCCCGACGCGAAGAAATAAGGCCCCTCGGTCGGCTCCAGCCAGGCTGGAACCGTTAGCGGGAGAATTGCTCTCAATGAGCGCATCGCGCCGCGATGTTAAATCGGTTCGCCTGGGTAGTTGCATACTGAGTCCCGCCGCCATTCGTAAGACTTCGGAGACTCTATACCGGTATGTCGTTTATGTGACGGAATTGCGTCTAAAAACTCCGCGCTTCTGTCACACTTGATTCAAGTTCGAATTGGTAGGCCCACGTCGAACGAGTGGATTGCTCTAGATGAGGGCTCCCCGCATATCGGCCAAACCCCTATGAATGAGGCTTTTTGCGGTGCCGGTGGGGATTTTCATCGCTTCAGCGACCTCGGCCAGGCTGTGACCGCCGTAGAAGCGGAGCACCAGGGCCTCTCGGCGCTTTGGTGTTACATCGGCGAGCACGTCGGCGAGATAGTGAACCTCTGCCTGAGGCCGCCCCCGCAGCGCTCGGTCGGCATCACGCCGCACTCGACGCTTACGAAGCTCATCGTGGCATCGGTTGACCACGGTTGTTCGTAGGTAGCAGTTCGGCTCGGACAGGCTGTCCCAGCGAAGCCAGACCTGCTGCAGCGCATCCTGGACGATCTCCTCCGCAGTGCAGGTCTGGTCGACCATGCTGGTAGCGAGACCGAGCATCGGCCTGTAGCGCTCCTGGAAGAAGGCATCGAACGACCTGCTGTCGTCGGATAGTTGGCTGTGTACCTCCGTGATGGTCATGTCCGCCGTTCCCTTCGTGGACTTATGGCCCGCCAGGTCGTCGATGGCGGTTGACGATTCCGGGGCCTTTAATGATCTTGGCTGCGGCTGGCCTAGTGGTACATAGGGGCCACACCCCATATTCCCCTGGGTGACCCGTAGGGCCTCTCAGGGTTTAGTCAAGAACATGTGCAGATCGAGCAGATCCACAGAGATCCACAGAGATAGGTCCGGAAGGCTAGGAATGGCTCGTTTGCCATGTCAGGGCCATATTTCGGCTATCTTTACAATTCTGTAGTGGGCCCGTTTTGAGCTCGGCGCAGGGCGACTGTTCACGAGGAGGCGGTCGATCCGGATCCGGTTCGGGTCCGGCTTCCAATTCTGCAAAGCAATTCTGCAAGGCGATCTTGCGTGCCTCGACATGCATTTGGCCGAACCTGATGTATCGGACGGAGACGGAGTGGTCGACAACCACCGGGAAAGCAACCGAGATAGCGGCGGTGAGCTCCCGATGGACGCCCAGGTCACCTCATCGTTCCCCGCTGGGGCCGTTCCCTCGGCTGATCCGGTTCCCGATGACTCCGAAGCCAACTCCGACGCTGATTCCTGGGTTGCTCAATGGGGCAGCCTGTTCGAGGATGATCCCGAACCAGCAGCCGGGCCCTCGACGCGGGAAATGCCGGTTTACCAGGCCGAACAACCTCCGGTATCGGAGGTCTCTCAGCGGTCTGGCGTTCTCCCCGGTCACCTTGGGCCGACGGCCCCCGGTCAGGAAACCCAGGGCGATCAGTCCAGCCGAGACAAACCGCAGCGCAGCGACGGTGACGCAGCCGAGATCGCGGCCTGGCAGAAGTCTCAGGAGCGAACCAAGCGGCGAGCCAAGCTACGGGCTAACCAGCGCAAGGCCCGCGATATGCAGCGGGACCGACCGGCCGGTGGCGACATCCGTGCTGGCGACCCCATCAGCTACCGCCCAAGCCTCGGCGCCGGGCCGAACCGCCGAACGGCTCTCATCACCGGGGCGCTGGTCCTAGTTGGGGCGGTTGCTCTGTTTGGCTACCTGCTCACCGGCTTCGGTCAGGGGTCCGACGGCGATGATGACAGCGATTCTGTCGCCGGTCGATCGATTGCGCTGCCGGGCGAGGATCTACCCGTCGGAGCCGATCTCGGACAGCTCGGTATCCAAGACCTAGCGTTGTCGACCGTGCAGCTGGTTGGGCTGAACGACGCCTTCGAGCCGGAATGCGCCGGGTCTGGTGTGATCATCGGATCGAACGGCTTGATTCTCACCAACGCCCACGTCGTTACCAGCGAAGGTAGCTGTCAATTCACCTCGGTCGGGGTGGCCGTGACCCGCGACAGCACCACAGCGGCCAGGTTGCAATACCGGGCGGTGGTGTTGGCCGTCGACCCGATCCTCGATCTTGCGGTAATCAGAATCGACGGCATGTTGGATCCCGACGATGGCGAATTGCCGGAGTCGTTCCCCGCTGCCCCGCTCGGCGACAGCGACAGCGTGCGATTGGGCGACGGTGTGCGCATTCTCGGCTACCCGGCAATCGGTGGTGAGACCATCACCCTCACCACCGGATCGGTGAGCGGGTTCACCGCCCAGGCTGGGATCGGCGAACGGGCGCTGATCAAGACCGATGCCACCATCTCGGCTGGCAACAGCGGCGGCATGGCCGTAGACGCCAGCGGTCGAGTCATCGGGATTCCAACCAAGGCCCGAGCAAGCGAAACCGGCCCGGCAATCGACTGTCGGCCGCTATCGGACACCAACGCCGATGGCGCGGTCGATGGCGACGACAATTGTGTTTCGGTCGGTGGCTTCCTCAACGGCGTTCGGCCCATCAATCTGGCCAACCCCATTCTGCGGCAGGCGGCGATAGCCGATCCGATCGGCGACGTCGTCCTTCCCGATGGTCCTCAGTCCGACATCGACTTTGACGGCGTCATCGTTGAGAACCCTCGATTCTCACTGGGCCAGCGAGATGACCGGCCGGTCGAGATCGTCACGACAGCCGAAGCGGGCGTCAGTAGCCTCTGCGTCTTCTTCGATTGGGCCGGGATACCAGAGGGTGCCCGTTGGGATGGTGCGTGGTTTATCGACGGCCAACCGGAACCGGAGCTCGGTCTGCCGACCGAACCCTGGAGCGCGGGGGAGTCCGGTAGCGACTTCTGGGTCTGCGCCGATGATGACAGCGATGCTGGGCTACCTGCCGGCACATATGAGGTCGGCTTCTTCCTTGAGGGGGAGGTGCTGTTCGCCGAGGGAATCGTGGTCACAGAAGAGCCGGTCGACGTTGTGTCGGTCACCTGGTCGAATGACACCGGCATCGAGCTTTGTGGTCTCGCGGTCAATCCGCTTTCCGACTCCGGTCGGGTCGGCTTGAACGAGCTGGAGCAAGGGCAGTCGATCCCGCCCGGCGATAGCTGGCAAGTCGAGCTGCCTCTAGGCCGATATGTCGTCGAGGCCTACAACTGCAATGGCGAGGCGGTGGCGGACAACTTCGATGGTCTCAAGGTCGAAGAACCCGTTACGTTCCTGATCGGTATCGGACCTTCGAACTAGCGGGTCGCCCGAGCCAGGGGAGGCGTTAGCGCTAGAGCTTGACCGCTGAGCCGCCGCCAGCCTGACCATCGGCGGTGCAAACCACATTGCCAGCGCCGACTCGCATGTCGAGGTCGCCCATCTCCAGCGGGGTCGGGTCACCGAAGTTTGGTTCACCGTCGATGGTCACCGAGAGGCGCTCAGGGTCGACACCCTGGTCGATCACTTGCTGCCGGTATGCGTCGATCAGAACTTCCTCGGTCACGCTGTACGCCGCCCGCATACATTCGCTGCTGCCGATTACGTTCTGGGCGTACGCATAGGCCATCGGTGTGAGGCCGAGGTTGTCGTCGACCCAGGGGAAGGCGTCGACAATCTTGCCAACAAAGTCCTTGTCGATATCGACGCTGCTGGCGGTGCGAACCGCGTCGACTCGAGGTCGGACGAACAGGATCGACTCGCCATCGATCACCACGTCAGTTGTTCCATCACCATGGTGGGTGATTTTGGCGCCGTTGCCGTCGACACAGGTGTCGACGTCACCATATGCCCGCATGTCGATGCGGTCGGTTCGGTAGACGACCCCGAAAGCCTCGTGCTCACGTTCGCCTTCAACTGGAACCTCGGCGAAAATCCGGGCTCGACAGGAGAGGCTAATGGGCTCGACTGCGGTGATCCGGGCCTCATCCGGTAGCGATAGCTGCACGTCGATCGAGGTGAACGATGGCAGGGAGGGGGCCGAGATCGAGAAGATTCCGGTGGTCCAGGCCATGGCTCCCAGTACAACGGCGAAGCCGCCGAGGACTACTACTTCGATGGCTCTTTTCATAACGTTGCCCTTTCGGGAGGCCCCTGTGGGCACCCTTGGCGGACGGTGGCGGCGGCCGACGTGGCTTTTGCCACCGTCAACACATGAATGACGCTTTTAACCGGCGATTTGTCGCGGATCGCCGCTAGAACGGTCGGGTGACAAGCAGAATCGTTGACCAACTTTCGACCGAAGAGAAGGTTTCCCTACTCTCCGGCAGTGATGTATGGCGGACCGCGCCGATCGAGCGGCTGGGGGTTCCGGCCATCAAGGTCAGCGATGGGCCGAACGGTGTGCGGGGTGACAGCACGACCGGGGCTCGCGCCGTCTGTTTGCCTGCGCCGATCTCCCTCGCTGCCTCTTTTGATATCGACCTGGTCGCCGAGCTGGGTGGTTTGCTCGGCCGCGAGACGCTACGTAAGGGGTCGCACGTTTTGTTGGCCCCAACCATCAACATGGCACGACATCCGCTTGGAGGTCGTAACTTCGAGAGCTTTGGCGAAGACCCGATTCTGACCGCGGCGATGGCCGTCGCTTACGTCACCGGCGTTCAAGACGCAGGCGTTGGCGCCTGCGCCAAACACCTTGTCGCTAACGACATTGAAGATGGCAGGCTGACCGTTTCTTCCGAGGTCGACCCCGCCACGTTGCGAGAGGTGTACCTCCACCCGTTCGAGGCTGCGGTCAAGGCCGGGGTCTGGTCGGTGATGGCCGCCTATCCCAAACTGAATGGTGAGCACTGTTCAGAGAACCATTGGTTGCTCACAACCCTGCTGCGCGAAGAGTGGGGCTTCGACGGCTTGGTGATGTCGGACTGGGGCGCCACCCACCACCCCAGCCGCCCGGTGCTGGCCGGGCTTGACCTGGAAATGCCGGGACCACCTCTGGCCCTCGGGCCAAAACTGTTAGCCGCGGTAGAGGCCGGCGATGTGCCGATGTCGGTGCTTGACGCTCGGGCTGCCACCGTTATCGACCTGGCGGTGCGGGCCGACCGGCTGGGCAAGACCGAGGAGCCGGAACGCTCAGTCGACCTTCCAGAAGAACGAGAACTGGTTCGACGAGCCGCCGCCGATGGCATGGTGCTGCTCACGAACCGAGCCCTCGGCTCAGAGACCGCAGGGCCCGGCGATTCGGCCGACTCGGTGCTTCCTCTCAGTCCCGCTCTGACCTCGTTGGCGGTGCTCGGACCGAACGCAGCCGCTGGGGTTATCCAGGGCGGCGGATCAGCCGAGCTGATCTCGCACTACCGGGTATCGCCGCTGGAAGGGTTGTCGGCCGCAGTGCCCGATGCGCGGGTTGACTATCACCTCGGCTGCACCTCGGATCGGTACATGCCCGAGGTGCCAACCGCTGGTTGGGCAACCGAGGGGGACGAGCCGTTGGCCCTCGAAGTGTTCGACACTCCGGAACTGATAGGCGAGCCCGCCGTCACCCGGTCGGCCAAGCGTCTCTTTGCATTCGAACACGGCCCGAACAGCAACGTGCCCCATGCCGAGTTGTGGGCTCAACGATGGACCGGCAACCTGATCGTTGAAGCCAGCGGAACCCACCAGTTCGGTGTGCTTGCCGTCGGCCGGGCACGAGTGCTGGTAAACGGAGAGCTGGTCGCCGATAACTGGACCGACCCCAAACCGGGGCATGCGTTCTTCGAAAAGGCATCCGAAGAGGTGGTCGGCTCCATCGAACTAGAAGCCGGTCAAAACGCTGAGGTCATCGTCGAATGGTCGAGCGGGGAAGACGATCAGCTGGCCGGACTGCGTTTCGGGCACCGCCCCCCGATCGACGATGATGCCCTGCTGGACGAAGCGGTCGCCGCTGCCGCGGCAGCCGACGCTGCGGTTGTTGTGATCGGGCTCACCGCCGAGTGGGAGACCGAAAGCCACGATCGCGTCATGTTCGGCTTGCCCGGGCGTCAAGACGAGCTGGTGAGGCGTGTGGCCGAGGCTAACCCTCGTACCGTGGTGGTGCTGAACGCTGGTGGCCCGGTCGACCTGCCATGGCTTGATGAGGTTCCGGCAACCGTCGTCGCTTGGTATCCGGGCCAGGAGTTCGGTACCGCGCTGGCAGAGGTGCTCTTCGGAGTTCGAGACCCGGGAGGCCGCCTCCCGGTGACCTTCCCCAAACGACTGGCCGATGCCCCCACCGCCGACACCGTCCCCGGTGACGGCCTGCTGCTTCACTACGGCGAGGAGCTGTTCATCGGCCACCGTTGGTACAGCGAGCATCAGATCGAGCCGCTGGTGCCGTTCGGTCACGGCCTGTCCTACACCGAGTTCGCCATCGGCGAGCCCACGGTCCAAGCCGACGGTCTCGTGCCAGCATCGGTATCGGTGCCGGTCAGCAATACCGGGTCACGGGCCGGCAAATGTGTGGTGCAGGCATACCTGGTGCCGGATGCTCCGGGTCGGCCGCGAACCTTGGCCGGCTTTGCCGCCATCACCCTCGATGCCCAGGCAAGCGAAAACGTGACGTTGGCTATCGATCCCCACTCGCTGCGCCAGTGGGACGTCGACGCTGATGGCTGGACCCCGCTCGTCGGGAACCACCAGCTGGAGATCGGCACCTCGAGCACAGCGATCGTTCACACAACTACCGTGGCCGTGCCCACCCGATAGCAATTCGGCCGGGCCGGCCCGGTGACGCTCCGGCCGCGGCGCACCATCCCAAAACGGTTCACCGTTGCTGACTATCGTCAGCAACGGTTTGAATCGTCTTCGCCGCAATACCCGAATCAGGCCGGTACGGCCCTATTGGTCGCGCTCGATGCTGTTCTCAGTTGTCGTCGTCGGCGGGTTGGCCCTGTTCCTGGCTAGCACTGCCTGGCTGCAGCGCAGCACGGTCGCTGCGATTGAACTCGGGCCATTGGGTCCATACCGGGTCCACTCGTCGGCTGGGCCGGTCGAGGTGACGTTGGCATCCTCGGAGGCCCAGGCGGTGACCTGGTCTTCGGGATTCGGCGTTGCCTCTGGGGTTCGACCAAGTGCCACCCTGCGGTACGACGCCAGCTGGTTGCTGTTCGGACCCAGCGCCAGTCTCAACCGCTCGGCTGCCGATCCGGAAGGTGTTGGCGGCCGGTTTGGCGTCGGTGGCGATCGATCGGTCGATATTGCCTGCGATACACGCTTTCCCTGTCGGGCCAGTTCTCGGCTGGAAGTTCCGCTCGAAGCGTCCCCGGTTGAGGTGGCGATCCACTCCGATGACGGTGACGTCTCGGTCGGGTCCTTCGACGGCCAACTGGCCATTTCCACCGCCGGGTCATCCGGGGTTTTTCTCGGTCCGGTCGCAGGCGAAATCACCGTCACCACCGAGAACGGTGACGTCTTCGGCTACGGGTTGGCCGCCACCGAGGTCGAAGTGGAGACCATCGACGGGGCCATCGAGCTCGACTTCGCCGTTCGACCCCGTCGGCTGGTGGTTCGGTCCGATGGTGAAGCAGTGACAATTCGGCTGCCAGACGGCAACTATGCCGTTAGCGTTGAGGGTGGATCTTCGACCGCCATCAATGTTGGGCAGGTGGCGAGCGCCGACAGCCATATACGAGTAGAAGCCCGCGGAGCGGTACGGATAGACCCGAAACGATGACAACAGAACTTTCGCAAGTTACAGAATCAACAGAGATGAGCTGCGAAGAACGCCGCGCCGCGCTCAACGCCATCCTCGTTCAGCCCGACCCAACCGAGGGGCTTTGGCAGGCCGTCGATTCCGGTTTGGCCGATCAGTTGGTGCCCGAATTGACCGCGCTGCGGCTTGAACAGGACCCAATCCATCGTCACAAGGACGTTCTGGCCCACACCATCGCGGTCACTTCAAAGACCAGCCCGGTCCTGAAGTTGCGACTGGCTGCACTGTTCCACGACATCGGCAAGCCGGCCACCCGCTCGTTCGAACACGGCGGCGTCACCTTTCGTCATCACGAAGCGGTCGGGGCCAAGATCGCCCGACGCCGTATGCGGGAGATGGAATACGACAAGCCGATGGTGAAAGACGTCTGCGAGCTGGTGCGGCTTTCCGGCCGGTTCAAAGGCTACGCAGATGGCTGGTCGGACTCAGCGGTCCGGCGTTACGCCCGCGACGCAGGCCATTTGCTCGGAGACCTGAACGAGCTGGTCAGAAGCGACTGCACTACCCGAAACAAGAACAAGGCTCAGCGGCTTCAGGAACTCATCGACGAGATGGAAGAACGCATCCTGGCGCTGGCCAAAGAAGATCGTGAAGCGGCGGAACGGCCCCAGCTCGACGGACGTGCGGTCATGCTGCACCTTGGCCTTGGCGGCGGGCCAGCCATCGGCCAAGCGCTCGACTTTCTGCTCGCTATCAAGCGCAGCGAAGGGGTCCTGCCCGACGATGAGATCCTGGCTCGCCTCGATGCCTGGTGGGCCGAGCATCCCGCTTCGGCTGCGGCGGAGTAAGGGCGATCTCGGTTGGCCGGTTCGCAGCGTTCTGCCGGCGGTGAAAGGCCAGACGACCGCACCGCTGAGGAGCTGGCCGCTGGTTTCACCCTATTTGAGGCCTCGGTGGTTCGAGTGTTACGGGCTACCGAGCCCGGCGACGTGTTGGCCTATGGCGAAGTCGCGGCCGAGGCCGGCTATCCCGGGGCGGCGCGAGCTGTTGGCAACGTGCTGAAAACGGTCGACGATCTGCCGTGGTGGCGGGTGGTGACTGCGGCCGGGCGACTGATTCCTCATCATCCCGTCGAACAGGCCAAACGTCTGGCCGCCGAAGGCGTGCCAACCGCCAAAGGCAAGATCGTTATCGATCTCTAGACACAGGATCGTTATCGATCTTTAAACGCGTCTCTAGGTACACAGTGGCTGGTCCCGGAAGGACTAGGACCATTGTCCAATACCGACCGAGACCTTAGCCCGTTCAGTATGAGTCCCTAGTCATTTGTTGAAGGGACGTCATGTTTTTGCAGGAAGAGCTCGGGTCTGTGTCAGCCCCGGCGAATGGTCGGACGGAGGGCGAGCTGCTGTCGTCCGTCGCACAGTTGTCGCCTGTCGACCTCGCGCAGTTGGACGAGGCTCAGCTTCACGATCGTGTTGAGAGCAAGGTGATTCTCCACACCGGCGATGTGTGCAATGCGCTGCGGGGTTTGGCCAGTGACTATCTGGTCCTGGAGCACGAAGGCGAGCGGCTACAGGGCTACCGCAACGACTACTTCGACAGCCCCGAGTTGGTGAACTATCACCAGCATCACAACCAGAAGGGGCGCCGACTCAAGCTTCGCTACCGCACCTACATGAACTCCGACCTGACGTTCTTCGAGGTGAAGCGCAACGTCAACGGTCGAACGGTAAAGGAGCGACGGGTATCTCAGCAGCCCGAGGGGCAACTGTTGCCAGACGACGCTCGGTTCTTTTTCCACCAGACCGGCTCGGATCCGTCTGTCTATGTACCCTCGCTGCGCGTCGACTATCAGCGGATCTTGCTGGTCAAGCGAGACTTGACCGAGCGGGTCACCATCGATCTCAACCTGGCCTTCACCAGTGCCAGCGGAGCGACGGAGATCCGAGACCTCGCGGTCTGTGAGTTCAAACAACCGAAGCTCGATCTGCGGTCGCCTGCGATGGAGGCCACCAACGCTCGGCCACAGAATTTCTCGAAGTACTGCATGGGTCTGGCATCGTGCGATCCCGGTCTCCGCCGAAACCGGTTCAAGAAGGTCTTTCGGAAACTCGAAGCGCTCGACGCAGTGCCATCTCCTCGGGAGCAGGTGGCATCATGATCTCGCCGATCGCTGCCATAGATGTGATCGATGCCGCTCGCCTGCCTGAGTTGCTACTCGGTCTCGGGTTCGACGCCATGGCGATTACTGCGCTCGGCATCTTGACCTACCGCCGGGCCAAAACGCGTGCCATTTCGGTGTTCGCCATGGTCGTGGTAAACATCGTCGTCTTCTTCGTGACCTATCTGATGGCTACTGCAGCGGTTAGTACCAACGTAGGATTTGGTCTGTTTGCGTTGTTCGGGATACTGCGATTCCGGACGGGTACACTGCCCGTTCTGGACATGACCTATCTCTTCGCTGGGATCGCATTGGCATCGTTCAATGCACTTGCCCTGACAACGCTCACGCTTGTAGAAGCGTTGATCGCCAACGTGGTGATCGTCGTTGTCCTTGAGCTGCTTGGCGGCGTCTGGTTGTCTCGACAGGCGCACGTGCACTCTATTACCTATGAGCGCATCGAACTGGTCCACCCGAGCCGGCGTCGCGAGTTGCTCGCCGACCTCGAGGTGCGAACAGGGCTGTCAATCCTGGGAGTAACCGTGCACGAGCTCAACTTCCTAAACGACACCGCGCAGATCTCGATCGAAGTTCCGCCCGGCGATGCTCAATCGAGCCTCGTCCACGCCACAAGTGAGAAGTACGAAAAATGAGCGACGTCCGGGCGACGCCCACCCGTTCCACCCCTCGACGGATCGCAAGAATGCGATCGGCCGAAGACTCTGCGGGTTCGGCCTTCCGGCTGCCGGGGCCGGCACGAGGGGCACTGGTTGTCTTTCTGATCTACATCTTTCTGGTCGGGGTCTCATCGCTCGAGGCCGGTATCAAGATCATGGGCGCCGACACTCAGGAGCGCCTGTTCTCCGCAGTCACCAATCCCATCGCCGCGCTGTGTATCGGCGTGCTCGGCACCGTACTGGTGCAGTCGTCATCGGCTAGCACCTCGGTGATAGTCGGGCTGGTGGCTTCGGGGGTGATCGGCGTCGACGACGCGGTTCCCATGGTTATGGGTGCCAACATCGGCACCACCGTCACCAACACACTCGTTTCGCTTGGCCATGTGCGTCAGTCATCGGAGTTCAAGCGGGCATTCGCCGCCGCAACGGTTCACGACTTCTTCAATGTGTTGGCGGTGGCGGTCCTGCTACCGGTAGAGCTGATCTTTGGGATCATCAGCGGTACAGCTGAACGCCTTAGCGAGATGCTCGTCGGATCTGCAGGCACCGAATGGAAGAGCCCGATCAAGGCCTGGGTTAAAGAACCGGTCGGTTGGCTCGAAGATCTCTGGTCGTCGGTCGGAGCGGAGAACAATCTCCTCGGTGTTCTGATGATCGCTACCGGTCTCGTAGTGATCCTTAGCGCCCTGACCCTCATTACCAAGAACATGCGTGTGCTGGTCGCCGCCAGGCTCGAACAGTCGCTCAACGCCATTTTGGCCAAGGGCGGCGGCGCTGTCGCTTTGGTCCTCGGCATTATCATCACCATCACCGTTCAGTCGTCGAGCATTACCACCTCGATCCTGATTCCGCTGGCCGCCGCCGGGGTCCTTTCGTTGCGAAACATCTATCCGGTCACGCTCGGGGCCAACGTTGGCACCACCATTACCGCCCTCTTGGCCGCGGTTGCAGTATCGAAGCCGGAGGCGCTCACCGTTGCGCTGGCCCACACCACGTTCAACGTGGCCGGTATTCTTTTGTTGTACGTGATTCCACTTGCCCGCGATGTGCCGATTCGGCTGGCCGAGGGGCTGGCCGAAATTGCTGTCAAACGGCGCACGCTGGCCGTAGGTTACGTCGGTGGCATGTTCATAGTCGTGCCGCTGCTCGGCGTGACCTTCCTCAGCTGAAAGGCCCAGTCCTATGGTGATGTCCTTCTTCCGTCAGAGCCCAAAGGGGCTCGAGCACATTAAAGACAGTTCGGTTGAGATGTTGGCCGATGCCAAACATTCCTTCGACCTAGCGACTAGCGCTCTGCTCACCGATGCGACGCCGGAGAGTGTGGCTCAAGAGATACGTAGCACCGATCATCGCATCAACCAGGCTGAGCAGGATCTCCGTTCAGAGCTGGTCATTCACGCCACCGTTCACGGTGCGTCAGACATAGCGTCGGTACTTGGACTCATCCTTCTGCTAAAGAAGATCGAGCGGATCGGTGACCAGGCCAAGAACATCCTGGNNCGGTGACCAGGCCAAGAACATCTTGGACCTCGCCGAAGCAGGGGTCTCACTCTCAAACGACGGCGATGTGCACGAACTCATCTCCGAACAAGGTGAGGTTTCGAGCCTGTTCACCCGCGCTAGCGAGTTGCTGGCCGAGCCCGAAGAGGATCAAGCCCAGGAGTTCGTCACCCGCGTTTCGGAACTGATCGGTGAGCACCAGGCAAAGATCGACAGCTACGTGCATTCCGAGCTTCCAGGCCGAGAGGTTGTTCCTCGGGCCATTTACTATCGCTACCTCAAGCGCATCGTGGCCAACCTCAGAGGCGTCGTTGGTGTAGCGATCGACCCTCTACCCCATATCGACTATCTCGAAGACGGCACTGTAGACACCGACGACTAGCGGGCTAGCGATAGTCGGCTGATCTGCTAGCCGACTATCACCTACCGCAGATCTAAAGCTTGTACACGTCTACGTAGTCAAACTTGACCGTCAGATGGTTTGCAGCAGTCGGTTCCTTGTAGCCAACGTGAGCGGGGTCGTGCAGACCGTGCTGAAGTGCGATGTTGTGCGAGTAGTCAATGGCAAAAGAACCGGCGAGTGCAAGCGGGTCGAGCTTCCAGTCGCCACCATCGCCACGGTCCTGCACCCGTTTGCCCTGGTGGTAGAACTCGACTGTGCCGTCGTAGTTCCATTTCATCCCGAAGACCACCCATGCGTTGGCTGGCACCGTCGAGCAGCGTTTGCCGGTTTGTATGTGCGGTCCGCCTGCTGACGTCGAGTAGTGAAAGTTCGCACAGGGCTGGCCTCTGAGAACCTCGGCTATGTCGAATTCGCCACTGTGTGGCCATCTGCTGCCGAAGGCCTTGTCGATGTCAGTGGTCCAGAATCCAGGCCAGTTGTAGAGAACATCTCCGTCTCCCGGCATGTACATACGGGTCTCAACGTAGGTCCCCGGTTGAATTTGATACCTGGACCGTGTGGTCGCGTATCCGGAGACGAAGTTGGCCTTCGACCCATCCTTCTTGCGACAAACCCCTGATGCATCCTCTGCCGCAGTGGTTGGTCGCATCGTGAGGCTGAGTTCGCCGCCGGCCAGGGTTACCTGGTCGGTGTGGTAGCACGCAGTCTCGTTGCCATTCACCGGCCGGTCGTACTTGTTGCCGTCTGCCAATCTGAACCAGCCGTATTCCCACATGTTGTCGTCGAGCTTGGTGCCGTTGAAGTCGTCGGAGGCGACGATTTCCCAACCAACATCTCCTTGCCCGAAGGGTCGGCGAGTGTTGGGCTGAACCGCTGTGGTCGTCGTGGTCGCCAGCGTTGTGGTGGTTGTGACCCTGGTTGTAGTGGTGGTTGCCTTCTCGGTTGTCGTGGTTGCTCTTGCTGTGGTGGTTGTTGCCTTCGCTGTCGTTGTTGGTCTACTTGTGGTTGTTGGCCGGGCTGTCGTCGTTGGTCTAGTTGTGGTCGTTGGTTTAGTTGTGGTCGTTGGCTTGGCCGTGGTCGATGTTGTTGGTTTCGCCGTGGTTGTGGTTGGTGCGATGGTGGTCGGCGGGGGCGCCACGGGTGATTCGATGGTGAAGGTGGACCGGCCGCGCCCGATCGGATCACGGGTGCCTTCGGCAGTGCGGACCCAGGCCCTGGCGAAGTAGGTGCCCGGCGAAATGTGTTCTGCTGGTATGTGCACTATCCAGGAGGCCTGAGTCCCATCATCTTGATGACTCAGCTCGGCTTGGGCCGTGGTGAACGTTGCCTGCCACCCGCCGGTGCTCCAGTAGTGATTTGTCTCCCGGTTGCGGACAACAACTCGAACCGATCCGACACCCTCGACAGAACGTGCAACACCGGTAACCGAGATCGCACCCGTCGGCAGCGTTTCGCCTTCTGCTGGCGACACGATTTCGGTGTCGTAGAGCGCCGGGTTGTATCGGCCGAGGTATGTGAACTCATTCCAGTCGCCACCGAAGCCGTCGCCATTGCCCTCAACGCTGTAGGCGAAGGCGCGGGCCCGGTAGTTGCCTGGCGTGAGTTTGTTGGCCGGGACCGAATAACTCCAACGGGTCTCGGTTGCACCGCGATGATGTACCGGGATGTTGATCCTGATGAACTGACGTTGCCAGGTTTTCCCGTTGAAGTATGTGTTGTCCTCGATGTTACGAACCACAAGACGGACCCCTGCAACGCCAACCCGATGCGAGGCCGTGCCCCCAATGTTGAGGCGGCCATGAACCTCAGATGCTTCGGCTGGCACATCAACGGTGGTCTTTGGTGACGTGAGTGCCCAGGCCACGGCTGGCATGGCGAGCAGTGCAAGAACAACCACTACGAAAGTGGCTGCCCTGGTCTTCGGAACTCGTAGCTTCATTCGTTTCCCCGGTCTTTGTTGCTGACCGGGCCTAGGTCGCGTACGAACCTGCAAAAGTTCCCAACAATTTCGAACCCATGTTGCGGGGCAGGGGCCTGCCATCGTCGGGACCGGCGACCGATGGGCTAGGTTCGCTCCTATGAAGTGTGCTCGGTTCAACATCGCCAAGTTCGCCTGGACGGCTCAGCGAGACGTTCTCAAGGCGATGCAGGCGTTACCTGCTGCACCGCTGACCGCTCCCGGCATGGGTTTACCGCTGCTGGTCGTGCAGGACTTTGCCGCTGCCCAACAGGTACTGGTGGCCGACGCTGGCAACTACGCCAAGCCGGGCCTCATCCGGCGGGTGATCCTCAGTGGGCTTGGTCAGAACCTGTTCACCGCAGAGGGGGATGAGTGGCTGGCACGGCGGCGACCGGTTGCTCCGGTCTTTGCCGCCTCGGAGATGAACGGCCTGGCAACGATCATGGCTGCCGGCGTTGCCGATCAGATCGACGGCTGGCGGCCCGGCACCCTCGATATGCAGGCTGAAATGACCGCGTTGACCTTGCGCGTCGCGTGCCGAGCGCTGCTGGGTGTCGACCCTGAAGTCGACGACCTTGGGCGGACCATTCAGTCCGAGTTCGAGACTCTGCTCGACTGGCTCGGAGCGCATCTTGCCAATCCTGGCTTGCCGCCAGCATGGGTTCCGACACCGAGTAACCGGGCCATGGCCAAAGCCAAAGCGAAGTTGCAGGTCGCCGTCGGTCAGGTGATCAACGATCGGCGCTCTAGCGGCGCCGACACCGATGATGTTCTCGGCCGACTAATCCGCAGTCAACGAGAGACGGGAGGCCCATCCGACGCTGACATCGTCGACGAGTGCATCGGCTTCCTCTTCGCCGGGCACGAAACCACGGCCTCGACCCTAACGTGGGCGCTCTATGAGCTCGCAACTCATCCAGAGGTGCAAGCGCAGCTGGCCAGTGAAGGCGACACGCTCCAGATGGCGAGCCAAACACTTCACGATGATGCCGAGGTGCTCGATGCGACCGGATCCGTGGTCGAGGAGACCCTCAGGCTCTATCCATCGGGAATCTCCATTGCTCGCACCGCCAAGCAGACAACCGACATCGAAGGTCACCGGATTCGCAGAGGCACGATGGTCCTGATCTCGGTTTACCGCATCCAGCGGACGCCCGATGTTTGGGAACACCCGGGGCAGTTCGACCCGCAACGGCCAACGCCGCCGGCGAGTGCAGGGCTACGAGATTCGTTCCTTGCCTTCGGTCTGGGTCCCCGTCGTTGTCTCGGGGCACGATTCGCCCGTACCGAGATGCGCCTCGCTTTGGCCATGATCTGCTCTCGCTGGAACCTCACATACAACGAACCGAAACCACCGGTGCCGGACGTGTCGCCGTCGCTCAAAGTAGCTGGGGAGCTCCCACTCGAAATCAAAGAGCGTTAGCCCTGGACATCGGCCGACCTTTCACTTGACGAACTGGAAAGTGCAAGATACAGTTTCCCATATGGAAAGTACACGTAAGCTGATGGACGAAGAGGAAATAGACGCTCAGGCGCAGCTGGCGATGCTCGCCTCGGTGCAGAATGCAACCGAGGTTGAGGCCTGGATGCCGGCGACTCCGGTTTGGCATGCTCCACTACTCGCAGCGAGCATCGCGGGCTTCGCCGTGTTTAGCGGCGGGCCTGACGGCTGGCAGATGGTTGCTCTAGTCATTGGTGTGGCAGCCCTGCTGATCGGCGTTGTCGACCAGCGTCGGAGGCAGGGCGTCTCGCCACGCCGGACGAGAAAGCCTCTGCGGGTTATCGCCTTCTATGGGGTTGTGGCGTTCGTGACCTACTGCACTTTGGCGCTGTGGTCGCTCGTCGATTGGTCTCCCGACCTGCGTCCGAGGCCGCTAACCCTGCTTGGGGCGTGGTTGGCGACAACCTTGCTGTTCGCCGTTGGAATAACCATCACTAACCGTATGCGCGGGCGTTGGATTGGGTCGGCGCGGTGAGTCTTGACGATCTCGATCCGGTTCTCACGCCACCAAAACGTTTGGCCTGCATCGGGGCCATTGCCACCGGTCGCAAGGTGGAGTTCTCGACGCTTCGGGAACTGCTCGATCTCAGCGATTCCGATCTCTCAAAGCAGCTGAAGGCGCTGGTCGATTCGGGCTATGTCGAATCCCGCAAGACTGGTAAAGCTGCTGGTCGCCGAACGTGGTTGTCGATCACCGAAGTCGGCCGCCAGGCATTGGCTGCCCACGCCGAAGCGCTGCGAGAACTGATCAACCCTGCGTCCGCCGATATCGCTGCAGACCCCGATATCGCTGCAGACCCCGATACTTCTGAGAGCTTCGTTTCTTAGATCGGAACACGACTACTGTCGGGTTCCTGAGTCGCTTCTTACGCCGATGTGCTGTTCACGAGATCGATCTCGGCGCGGGCCGCCGCTGCCAGTTCGTCTGCGTCGATGTTCATGTGTCGCAGCGTTCGGGCGGTGGTGCCGTGGTTGGTTTGGGCTGCGACCAATACGAAGTAGGCGCCATGAAGCTGGGACCGTTCGGAGCGGACCAGTTTGACGACCTGACGAAAGAGCTCGTGTCCCGATGGGGCGCCGCGATGGAGGCCGCTCTGTTTGCCCGCTGGAGGGATGTGGTGATCGAGAAGATCGTCGTCCATGGGTCGTATGCCGACCGAGCGGAGCGCTTCGGCGTGTTGTGCTTTGACCGCGTCACGGAAGGCGTCGGGATCGGCGCCCGCCCGTTCGAACGCCCGACGAGCCGACCCGTCATCGAGGTCGAAGGCCGCCAGGAGAAGGTACTCCGCTCCGGCCTCATGCTCGCCGTCCTCCGCGGCCAAGGCGTCCGCAGCGGGGAACAGCTCGTTCATGATGCGGATGTCTTGCAGGCGGCTGCGGGGCTTTTTTCGTTTAGGTCGCCAGGTCATCGTTTTGGCCTTCCTTTGGTCTTGGGTTGCGTGACGCGTCGGGCATAGCGCTTGTGAACGGCCTGTTTGGTGACGCCGAGTGCCTCGGCGATCTGCGCCCACGTCCAGTCCTTGTCCACCGCGCACTGCACCGCAGCCAACTCAAGCCGATCGGCGCTGCGGCGCAGGGCGACCACCGCGGCAAGGGCCGCTTCGGTGTCCGTGGGT
This sequence comes from Acidimicrobiales bacterium, assembly GCA_050633745.1. Taxonomy (GTDB): domain Bacteria; phylum Actinomycetota; class Acidimicrobiia; order Acidimicrobiales; family SZUA-35; genus JAHELU01. Next base: position 71,245 of record JBOEHD010000048.1, on the reverse strand, counting down.
TTTGGGAGTTGTCCGACGTGTATCTCCACGAACGTCAACCTTAGTTGACGTCCATGGGTTCGTCAACCTTGGTTGACCCTTCGGCCTGCGCTCACGTCTTCGTGGCCAGCACCCGAGCGAAGCCGAGTTCGGTTCCCTGGTCGACGGTGAGCATGTCGTGGGTCGTGGCAACTTCGTCAACCCACCAGCCTTCGACGTGCGGGGTGATGAAGTCGTTGAACTGCAGCCAGTCACGCCAGCCGTCCTCGACTAAATCGGCGTGATCCACAGTGACCTTGCCGGTCTTGGCCCAGTGGGTCCGCCACCATTCTGGCGTGTGGAAACAGCAGAACTCCGACTCCCAGAACGGCGCAAGTGCCGGTGGGATTTCGGCGCCGAGCTCCCGGGTCGTGGCAGGCATGACGGCGCCGATCTGACGACCTGTTTTCAACAAGTCGATCAGATAACCGAGGTACAGGTCGGCGGTGCCGAAGTACTGGTAGGCATCGAGGCTGACGATGGCGTCGAAGAAGTTCGCCGCGAACGGCAGCGTGTGAGCTTCGGCATGGATTGGGGTGACCAGGTCAGCGGCGCCCGCCTCGACGATTCGCTCCTGGTTCTCAGAAGCGGGGATCCAAAGATCGGTGGCCCAGACCCGTGCCCCAAATTCCTTAGCCAGGAAGACGGAACTCATCGCTCGGCCGCATCCTAGGTCGAGCACCTTCATGCCGGGCTCGATGTTCATAACCTCGGTGAGCGACTCGGTCAGCCAGAGCGCGTTCGGCCCCATCTGATTGTGGATGACCCATTCCGGGTCGTAGCCGTTTGAGCGAAGGTAGCGCTGGTGATGCAGAGTGCTATGAGCAGGGTCGGTGCTCGGAGTGCTACTCGAGGTAGGGGAGTTGGGGTTTGTCATGGCGCGATTCTTTCGTGTTCGATTCCGGATGTGGCACGGCTTACGTCGATGCTCAAGTAAGCCGCCTATTTCGTTTCCTGGCCCGTAAACGGGTTTCCAGGTCCGGGTTCAGACCCTCAAAAAATCACGCTCCAATAACAAACCACTAGGAGATACTGCCTCAAGCCGAACCGTAGCATCCGCGTCGTCGTCGCTCATCCCATATTGCCGGGCTCTGCTGTCGTAGGTGTGCGACCATGCTGCGATGGTGATGCCACCCGAGAACGACGCGGCGCTGATATTCATGCCTGGGTCATCTGGTCACGGCTCGTTTTGGAACCCTGTTCGCCAGCTCTTCGACGGCTACCGTTCGACGGCGCTGGACTGGCCTGGCCTCGGGGGTAACCGGCCGGTCGAAGGTGTTGACTCCTTCGACGATCTGGTGGAGTGGGCGATCGGTCGGATCACCGAACCTTCGGCCCTGATCGGGCAGTCGATGGGCGGCTTCGTCGCCATGCGCGTGGCGGTGCAGCGACCTGATCTCGTAACCCATCTCGTTCTGTCGGTTACATCAGCTGGAGTTGACCGTGGTCGCCTCGGCATAAGCGACTGGCGACCGACAGCCGACGAGGGCGACGCGGCCTGGGTCGCCGACCCCCAGCGAACGCTGGATGAAAAACTCCCGTCGGTCGACATCCCAACGCTGCTGCTGTGGGCCACCGACGACGAGATCAGCCCACTAGCGATCGCCCATCGACTCGAAGACCTGCTGCCACAGTCCACGCTGGCAACCTTTCAATCGAGCAGTCACTGGTTCATTCTCGATCACGTTCCACAGATCGCTGGTCACATTAGGACTCTGCTGCAGCCGGCTGGCCTAGCGGCTGGCAGCTAGAGGTAGTCGGTCTGATCAGGCGGGCCTCAGGCTCGCAGTTTGAAAGCCGCTCGATAGGCGGTGGGGGTCGTCGAGCGTTTCCGCTGCATGGCCCGGCGAAGCGTCGGGGTTGACCCGTACCCGGCTGAGTCGGCGACCAGGTCGATGGCCAAGTCGGTGGTTTCCAGTAGTCGACACGCGGTGATGATGCGTTGCTCATCGATCCAGCCCCCTGGACTGATGCCGAGTCGTTCACGAAAGTGGCGCTCGAGAGAACGCCTGCTGGTCTTCGCTAGGGCGACCAGGTCATTCACGCCGGTAATTGCTCGAATGTCTTCAGCTGCCTGGGACAGGGCCTCTGAGATCGGGTCGTCGCCGTGATCTATCGCTGGGCTTGACGCGAACTGGGACTGTGCGCCCGTGCGGTGGGGCGCGGTTACTAGCGAGCGGGCCACCACGGCCGCGGCCTCTGCGCCGTGGTCGGTGCGCAGTAGATGCAAACAGCAGTCGAGCGCTGCCGCGCTGCCGGCAGAGGTAATGACATCGCCCTCATCGACGTAGAGCGTGTTGGCTTCGAACCGAACCCCTGGATAATCCCACTCGAATCGCTGACGCTGCCGCCAGTGAGTCGTGGCCGAGCGGCCGTCGAGCAATCCTGTGGCGGCGATAGCGAACGCCCCGAGGCATAGACCAGCCAGCTTCGCACCGTTGCCGTGTGCCTGGACCAGCAGGTCGATTAGTGCGGGATCAACCGAACGGTCGGTGATCGGCCAGGTGGGTACGACCACCAGATCAGCTCGCTCGACATGGTCAGCGAGAAGTTCGAGTCCGGAGATCGAGAGCTGGCCCTCGACACCTAGCTTTGGTTGGGAGACCCCGCAGGGTACAAACTCGACGTCGGTGTCACAGTTTGCACTCCGATGTGGCCCCCAGACGGCGGATGGGGTGGCCAGCTCGAACAGACTTGCTTCCTCCGGAACGACACAGACCACTACTTGGCGCATTCTGATCGATAGTAGACGTTTGCGCCGCTGGTCGCGTCAGGATGGAACGTCCACAATCGCATGATGAGATCCGAACTCGAACCCAAAACTCTTCGCACCATCGCTGGACTAACCGATCACCCACCACGTCTCGCCGACGCCACCCTGATCGTGATCGATGCCCAGGTCGCATACACCGCCGAGGGGCAGCTGGCGCTCACCGGCGTGGCGGACGCGGCCAAACGAATCGCCGGACTACTGGCCCAAGCCCGCAGCGCCGGCGGGCCGATCATCCACGTCGCCCATCTGGGGCCCGAAGGCTCCGCATTTGACCCGGTCGGTGGTGGGCGATTTATGGGCGAGGCAGCGCCAAACGACGGCGAGCATGTCGTATCCAAGTCGCTGCCAAACGCCTTCGCCGGAACCACACTTCTCGAGTTGCTCAAGGGGTTCGAGTCAAGGCCGCTGATCCTGTGCGGGTTCATGACCCACATGTGTGTCAGCTCCACCGCCAGAGCGGCCCTCGATCTCGGTTTCGAAACCACGATTGTTAGCGACGCAACCGCAACCCGCGATCTGCCGGGAACCATCGGTCAGGAGATCGTTTCGGCAGCAGCGGTGCATCACGCGTCACTTGCCGCGCTGGCCGACCGATTCAGCATCGTGGCCACGACCGATGAGATTCTGGAGAGCCGACCGGCTGGATAGCGGAGCGACTGGGTCTCGGCAGAGCGACTGGTTTTCTGCAGGCGGAGGCCAACGGCCAGGCCGAACCCGATATTTGGGCCGTTTGGCTCACTGCCCTGAGGGCCGAGCCGACAGGAATGGCTCACCGTGAGCCAAACCCCCGTCGAGGTGCCTGCTTTGTTGACCGATCAAGATAGTCGTGATCCGCTGAATTGGCTGAGCCAGATTCTCTGGCCCGACCGATCGACCAGGATCAAGCCCGGTGGTTCAGCCTCGCCGCAGTGGTGGGCTTCGCCGTCTGCTGAGAGCCCGAAGATTCTGGTGCCCGCCCAATCGATCGCCGCGGCCAGAACCTCGGTCAAGCGATACCACGACGGTTTTTCGACCAAACTGCGGGTGAGGAGCATGTTGGCCGAGGCGATCATGGGTGTCGAGCCGCTGGCCCGTCTGCTGCTTAGGGGCAAGCAGGTTGGCGTCGACGGCGGTTTGCGGCGAGCGCCGGGTATCGATGGCGATGTGCTGGAAGGCATCCGGCAGCTGCTCGATGTCGACCGGCTTCATGTGGCGGTAAGCCTTTCGACTCCAAAGTCCAACCAGAAGCCCGTGCTGCAGCTACTCGACGACGATGGCCGGTGTCTTGGCTGGGCCAAGGTTGCATGGAACGAACGCACTGAGGCGCTGGTCGGTAATGAGGCTTCCTGGCTAGAGCGCAAAGCTGAGGCACCGCTGTCCAAACCAGACCTCATGCACGACCTGGTCATCGCCGGTCGTCGGGTGGCCATTAGCTCTGGGGTCGAAGCGGGCCGACGGCCTCAGCGAGGCGCCGCAGCCTTGCCAGACCTCGATGTCTTCAAGGCCGTTTCCAATCTCGGCGACGTGGAAACGATTGAAATCGAGCGCTCAGCATGGTGGCGCTCGGTCGAGGCGGTGCTCGGCGAAGCAACCGACCAGGAGCGGCAGGTCATAACGGCGGCAGTCGAATCGTGTGCCGGGCTGAAGATCCAGGTCGGGGCGTGGCACGGCGATCTCACGCCCTGGAATCTCATGACGACCAAGGATCGAGTACACCTGATCGACTGGGAATTCGCGGCAGACGGCGTGCCGTTCGGTTTCGATCTCTGTCACTTCCACACCCAGGTCGCATCGGAAATGAAGGGCTGCGAAGATCCTGCAAGCAATGCCGCCCTGGCGCTCGACTACAGTGCTCGACTGAGTCCCCACGGCCTCGCCTCCCTCGGGGTCGAGCCGGCGAACCGGACCGCGGTCTGGCGCCTCTATCTGGTCGAGCTGATGCGTCGCTACCTCGCGCTTCGGGTAAACAACTACCCGACCGATCAGGTCACCCAGGGTCCAGCGGCCCTGGCCCGCCTCGAAGCCACCATGGGTACCGACCGCCAGCAGGCGGTACTGGCACCGGTGACCGAGATCGCTGCGGCCGAAAGCCCAACCGACTCGAATGTCAACGCTGGTCATCAGGCGAGGGGTGGATTCTTCGAAAGTGACGAAGAGGATCACCCCGCCGAGCCCATCGCTGCGGTTGGTTCAACCGGCAAAGGTCTGACCAAGGTCGGTGACGGCCCGGCCAACTTTGCCGAGCTGCTGGCCGATGGCGGTGCTGGCTACTCGATCAAAGACCACGAGCCGGTCGGCGCCGTTGGCGGCGAAACGACTGACGACCTAGACGACGACAGCACCCCTGGCGATCGTGACCCCTCAAGCAAATCCTCAGCTAATACATCTCGTTCACAGCGAAACGGAGCCACCGCCCGATGAGTACCCGAGTTATAACCCGATTCTCCCAGCACCCGGTGATGGACCGTCCCGGGTTCAAGCACCTGAAGGAGAGCGGCAAGTGGTGTCGTGAACGGGCGGCGCTGGCGACCTGGGAAAAGCGGGTCCTGCCAGACGTGATGCTGGCCGGAGTGCAGCGAAGCGGCACCACCGCACTGTTTGAGGCGCTCTACCGCTTGCCGAACGTCGAGCGTCCTCGTCGGGGTAAGGGCTCGCATTTCTTCAGCTACAACTACTACCGCGGCTGGGAATGGTTCCAGTCGCAGTTCCCAACCGAAGCGTGGGCCAACCGGGTCGAGGCCAAGGTCGGCACGCCGATGTTCAGCTTCGACGCCTGCCCGTACTATCTGTTCCACCCCTACGCCGTTGAGCGTATGGCCCAGGCCCTCCCAGACGTCAAGGTCATGATCATGCTGCGCGACCCGGTGCGCCGAGCCGAATCGCACTTTCATCATTCGGTGAGCCATGGCCACGAAGACCTTACCTTTCGTGAGGCGCTGGCAAAAGAAGAAGAGCGTATGGTCGGCGAAGTCGAAAAGATGGAGCAGGACTGGTCGTACTGGAGTCACAGCCACGAGCACCACTCCTACTTTGCCAAGGGTGTATACGTGGAGCAGCTCGAGCGGCTCTTCCGGTTCTACGACCGCGACCAGGTGATGGTGATCCAGTCCGAAGAGTTCTATCGGAACTCAAACGCAGTGCTGGCCGACGTCACCGACTGGCTCGGTTTGCAGACCGTGACCCTCGACCAGGACGATGACCGTAACGGTCACGCCTACAAGAAGATGGATGAGGACATGCGTAGCCACCTCATCGAGCTGTATCGGGAGCCGAACGAGCGGCTCTACGAACTGCTTGGCGTGCGCTACGACTGGCTCAGCTAGTACCGCCGTTGTCACGGTCCCGGCGCGAGGCCTAGCCCGCCGGGTAACCGAGGCTTCGAGCCCGCCGGGTAACCGAGGCTTCGAGCCCGCCGGGTAACCGTCGCTTGTCTTAGCGGCGCCGGGTGACCGTGGCGATGAGCTGATCGAGTTCCAGCTGGGTGCGGAACCGAGTGAGTAGACCGAGCTGGATAACCGCGCCAGACGCGACGTGGACCACGATTGCGGTGAAGCTCTCGCCGAATGCCATCCTGGCCACGATGCCGGTTGGCACGTAGGCCAAAGCGGCTACTGACACCGCGGTCAACATCGGCAGCCCGAGAGCATGCACCCGTTTGGTTTGCCATACCCGGCCGACGGCCAGCGCACGAAGCACCACTCGCGAAGCGGCCCAAGCCCAGGCCGCTCCGATGATGCCCACCGTCGGCAACAGGGTCAGCGCTACACCGACCATTACCGCGAGGGCGATGGCGTGGTTGATGAGCGAGGCAATACTGTCGCCGGTCATCACCAGTAGCGTGTCGCCGATTCCGAGACCGATGACAATCAGAAATGCCACCGAAAGAACCACGACCAGCGACGAGGCGTCTGTAAATTCCGACCCGAATACCGACAGCGCGGTCTTGGCTCCGAAGGCCAGGCAGATAAATACCGGCCACAGCAGGGTTACGTTCCAACCGGAGATGGTGCGCAGCACCTTCTGGGCATCCTCGTGACGCCCCTTCAGAAAGTTGGCGCTGAGCAGCGGGGCCATCGACTGGGCGGTGGCGATCATCATCAACTGTCCGGCGAGAATCAATCGGTTAGAAGCCCCGTACATGCCTGCGCCAACCTCGCCGACGATGATGGCTACGAGTAGAACATCGAGTCGCTCCAACGACGCCGACAGCAAATCGGCGGCGGCTCGGGGCCCGGTAAATCGCCAGTACTCGCCGCTCGATACCACGGCACCTTGGCCGTCTGTGCCGCCGGTGCCGTCTGTGTCGGCCGACTCACGGTTCGAGATGTTCTGACGGACCTGGCCCAGTCGGCCTCGCATCCAACCGCCGATGGTCAACATGGTGATTGCGCTGGCCAACGCCCACGCCACCGCCAGCGGCCAAACGTCGTCGCTGATCACGATGACCGCGATGACTAGCAACAGCTGGCTCAACGGCCGGATGATTTGGCCGGCCAGGACCGAAGGGCGCATCGTGCCAAACCCTCGGCTAGCTCCGAACATCGCCTGGCTAAGAGCGAAGGTCGGAACGGCGATAGCCAGAATCCGGATCATGGTGGTCGATGTGCCTTGGGACCCCGGTTCGCTGGTCAACACGTCGCTCAACCATGGGGCGGCCAGCAGCCCGACCAGGCCGAGCGCGGTGGCCGCGCCGCCGGTGGCCACTAGGGCCCGACGAACCACGGAGGTGATCGAACGATGTCGATGATCGACTCGCAGTCGCGACACGAAGTATGTGAGTCCGGATTCGGCCCCGAGTCTGGCGGCATTCGCGGCCAGCGTAAACGCCGCGGTTGCGGCGAAGAAAAGACCGGCCCCTGCCTTGCCGTAGGTGTTGGTGATAAGCCCAACGGTGACGAAGCTGACGATCGCGCCGATCACCGCTCCGGCCAGATTTAGTGCTGTGCCCCTCGCCGCCTGGGTGACCTGCTCGGCGTTTGAGTCTGAATCGGCATCCGAGTTCGAACCCGAATCCAGATTCCGATTCAGGTTCTGATAGGGGTTTTCGCTGGCGGCGGATTCCTCTGAGGGGGCGGTTGCGGTCACTGCACCCCCAGCCGTTTTAGCTGTGGCCCCCATGTGGCGATCACCGTTGCGCCGACCATCACGAAGAGCTGGTGGGGGAGGTGTCCGTAGATAGGCATCTGCAACAGCCCGATCAGGAGCGCAACCTTGGCCCAGTGGGCCACCGGGTCGGTCGGCTTGGCCCGCAGAAACGCCGATGCGAAGAACAGCACATAGAGACCTGCGCCGAGATAGCCGTGGGCGAACAGCACCGCCCAGAACTGGCCGTGGGTACCAAGCGGCGGACCGGTTGGATTGGCCGGGTTCTGTCTCGTGGACCCGTAGCCGATCAGCGGCGACTCAGCGGTCTTTTTGATCGTTTCGACGTAGAGGTTGGACCGGGTCTCGTTGCTGTCGGCCGAGCGGGTTTCCAGCTGCTCTGTCGCGGTGTTGAGCGCTCCGGTGGATAGCGCCCCGATTGCGCCGAAGCTGAACACCGTGGCCAACAGCAAGATCGGCATGACGTTGCGCTTGATCACCGCGTAGCGCACGATTCCATAGCAAATGCCGAGCCCCAAGGTGAGCCATGAGCCTCGGTTCAGGGCCACGTAGAACGGCACGATGCCCGCTGCTAGGACCGGGATCAGAACCTTGCGAGGGATGCCGACCCGGCGGTCGTGAAGGGCAGCCAGCACAAACGGGGTAACCAGGGCGAATGTCGACCCCCAGGCGTTGGTGTAGGCGAACGGCGCCGCCGGTCGATAGAGCGTGATTCCGTCGTACTTAAAAACCTGAATCTCGGAGGTCTGCGGGTTGACCAGCTGATGGATGAACTCGTTGTCGGCCAGGATGCCAGGCAGGACCTTAGCCACCGGCGTCGTCCACTGCAGTTCGGGGGCGAAGATCGACAGGTAGCCACCGACGACCACTCCAACCCAAAGCAGAACCATGGCCTGAATGACCTTGGCCTGAGCGTCGGCTCCCCGATGGCGGCTGAGGTAGAGCAGCGTTACGAAGGCCGAGACATACCACGACGTTCGCAGCGCGTAGATGGCGATGCGGCCCATCGAGTTGAGTTGGATAAACGAAGCTCCGACGACGACCAGGAAGAGCAGAAACAGGATCGATCCGGCTGGCATGCGGAACGGTCGGTTCCTCAGCAGCCACATCACCATGGGCAGCGCGGCCAGGAAGTAGAACATCGGCGACAACCCGAAGGCCCAAGCCACCGGATAGCCAGCCATCAGAACCGCAAAGGCTCGCCCATCATGGGTGGCGATAGGAGCAAGGCCCAGCCCGCTGCTAGCGCTGCCGTTAGCTACCGGGTCGCGGCCGCTCGTGACACCTGAGCCGGGGGAGTGCTCGGCTGTCCCGATCACATGCTTGCAGCGCCGACGACCATGGCCCCGTCGGCTCGCTCGACCACCAGCATCTCCGACAGGAACTCAAGCGTCGGAGCCGGTAGGGCTGCCAATTGGGTGCACAGCTCGGCACCGGCCTGCTCGCCAGGCTTCTGGGTCGTACCGACGATAAGACCGTCGGCCAACGCTGCCAGTGTCGGCACCGTTGTGGTGTCGGAGACCGCGCCTGCGATGATCAGAATGGAGTGGTAGTCGACCTTGGCCTCGGCTAGGAGCCGTTCGAACGCCGAACCGTTGATAGCATCGACCGTCGAATCGGTCACCTCGCCGACGGTCAGCGCGTCGAGTCCCTTTAGTCCGCCAACCTGTCGGACCGCGCTGCGTAGCGTGGTCTCGCCGGTCAGAACCTCGGCTAGGCCCGGTGCGGCATCGACAGAAAGAAGCGAGGCCAGCAGCGCATCGTCGTACGATGCGTCGATCATCAAGACCTTGGCTCCGAGGCTCTGCAGCGCGTCGGCCAGGTCGAAAGCAACGGCGATCGACGTGCCGACGCCCTCTTCACCAAGCGTCAAGCCGACAATTGGTCCAACCTTGCCCAGTTCCTGAAGGTGCTCTAGCAGGCTGTCCATGTCGGGTGTGGCGGTGAGGGCGGTCTGACTGGTGCCATCGATATGCAAAGCTCGGCGCTCCTCTTCAGCGGGTTGCACGGTGTAGGTCTCTCGTCGTTCATCGTCTGCATCGGATACCGACTGCAGGGTGGTGACCAGACCGATCTCGACCTCGGTGTCGGTCCCGGCATCGGCGTCGGTGCCGTCTTCTGTATCGGTGTCTGTTCCGGTGCCAGCGACAGTCTCGGTGACCAAATCGGCTTCGGTGGCCTCTTCGAACTGGGCAACCGCAGACTTTGCGATCTCCGCAGCAGCGTCTGATCCGGACTCGAGCTCGGCGGCGGCCATGACCGGAGCGGCCACGCTGAGGTCTGAGGTGGCCAGGGCCGGTGTCTCAAGATCCCTGGCCTCAAGACCGCCTGTTTCGAGATCGTCTGATCCCGAGGTTTGCTTCGGTCGATCGTCTGCGGTCGACCCGTTGCTGGCACCGCCGGGCGCCCGGACCGCAGCGGCGGCGTAGGCGGCGATCACTCCGAGGACCAGTCCGCCGGCGATTGAGCCAACCAGGATCTGTAGCAAGCCAAGGCCAGCTGGTGCCTCTGGCTGCACGGCCACATCGATGACCTTTGTGGCGTCGATCGTGAGGGTTGAAAGGTCGGCCAGCGCGGCCTGCTGTGCTGCAACTTCACTCTTGATCGAGTTGCTTTCGACAGCCAGGATCACCTGTTCGGCGCTGCCCTCGGTTGCTCGGTCGAGTTGGCCTGCAACCTCGGCTAGGCGTCCGTTGAGGATGGCCAGTCGGCTGTTCGTCGACGCTTCTGCTGCCAACTTGTTGTTGTTGGCCAACTCCGCCCGGAACTCCAGGTAGGCGGTCGCCACCGCGTCGGCGCCGGCCTTGGCCTTGGCACCTGTCGGGGCGTCGACGGTGATGTCGAGGATGCTCGATTCCTTGGGGCTCGAAGCGGTGACGCTGTCGGCCAGCGTCTTCGGTCCGATTCGTTCCGTCTGGCCGGCCATCAGGGCCGAAGCGTCGTCGATGACCGCCTGAGAGGTGGCGATTCGTAGCTCGGTCGGCATGTCGATACTGCTGTCGTCGGTGCCGAGCGCCTTGGTCGGGTCAGCCGAGATCGGGTACACCAGAATCGAGGTGGTGGCCGAATAGCTGGCCGGAATGGCCATACCGGCAGCCACGCCTAGGGCGATAGCACCGACGGCCACGATGGCGATCAGCTTCTTGTAAGCAAGCACCGGACCCAAATAGTCATTCAACGGTGCGTTCTGTTCAGCAGTCATCGAGCCTCATCCCTCGGCCTCGTCCCACGGCGGTGAAACCGATCTTTCCTGCCATCAGGTTCGGACGCGAAAGAGTCGTCCTTTAGATTTCAGGCTCGGTTGTGTTGCGGCGCGACGCAGAGCCTGGGCCGCTCGACTCAGACGGGGAGGTTTGCGGCTTAGGTCGTGTGTCCGATGCGGAGCGGTGATCCGAGCGCCGGGCCGAGGTTCATGGCGCTGCGATGTCGCTGAGAGTGCTGAGGAAACGATCGTTTTCCTCAGCGGTACCAATCGTGACCCGGATGCCATCGCCGGAGAACGGCCTGATGACCACGCCCCGCTGTTCGAGCCCGAGGCTTATCTCGTCTGTACGGTCACCCGTGGCCAGGTACACGAAGTTGGCCTCCGCCGGAGGTAGCTTCCAACCGGCATCGCTCAGCGACGTGATGACCCGAGTTCGTTCAGCGAGAATCTGGTCGATCTTGACTTGGATTTCGTCAAGCGAAGAAAGCGCAGCCAGCGCCGCGGCCTGAGCGGCGCTATTGACGGCGAACGGCAGCAGGATCTTGTCCATCTCCAGCACGATCTCGGGATCGGTGATGGCGTAGCCGACCCGGAGGCCAGCCAGCCCGTATGCCTTTGAGAAGGTGCGGCTAATCACCAGGTTTCGATGGTGCGGCAATAGGTCGGTGAGGGGGTCGCCGAGGGCTGGGTCGGCAAATTCTCGGTAGGCCTCGTCGACAAGGACGATCACGTTGTTGGGAATGTTGGCCAACAGAGTGGCGATTTGTTCGGTGGTGATCGCCGTACCGGTCGGGTTGTTCGGCGTGGCCAGCAGGATCAGCTTCGTGCGATCGGTAACCGCTTCTGCCACCGCGTTCATATCGAAGCAGTGGTCGACCAGTGGCGGATTGACCGGAACGCCGCCCATCATCTTGACGCAGACCGGATAGGCCTCGAACGACAGCCAGGGGAAGATGGCCTCGTCGCCGGGATCAAGATATGTGAGACAGAGCTGCTGTAGCAGGCCGACCGAGCCGCAACCGACAGCAATCTGTTCACTCTGTACGCCAAGCCAGTCGGCCAGGGCGGAGCGGAGTTCGGTCGCCCGGTGGTCGCTATAGCGGTTCGCCCCGGATGAGGCGGCCCGAATAGCCTCGACGACCGCAGGCACAGGAGCGTAGGGGTTTTCGTTCGACGCGAGTTTGATCGCATCGGTGATCCCGTGTTCCTCCTCGGCCTGAGCCTTGCCTTTTCCCGGCCGGTAGGCGGCAAGATTCTGGATCGCGGGACGGACTTTTCCGATAGCCATCAGCACACGCTATCGATCTGCAAACCGCTGCCAACCGACTGTCGATTCATCGTGATGCACCCGGTTGCATGGCGAAATTGCCCCAAACAACCGTTGACCTGCGAAAAATGCTAAGTTTGGGGTGTGAAGTTTCTTTGCGGTCGGCCAGGGTGCGGAAAGGAATCAGCCGCAACCCTCCAGATTGATGCTCCATCGACAACGGTTTCGTTGGTCGATCCTCGTATCAGTCGAGACGGCGTACCGCTCTGCGCACGCCACGCCGATGCAACCACCCCGCCCCTGGGGTGGACCATGAACGACTTGCGGAGTCGCAGTCGTGGCCTTGCCGCAGTTCCCGATGAGGGCTCGGTGCCCACATCCACCCCGCCCCGGGATCGCCGTGATTCCGAAGATCGTGCCGGACGGCGCATGTCTCGCCGTCAGTCGATCGTTGACCGGGCAAAGCAGGCCGAGGTCGCAAACGGCGATCAGGCCGAGAGCAGCACTGGCACTACTAATGGTGCAGGCGAAGCTCAGCGGGCAACCGCCGAGGAAGACGCCAAGTTCGCCAGTTCTCGTCCTGTAAAGAAACAGCCGGCCGCGCAGGCTGGCGACGGTAAACCCTCCGGTGAGGGTTCGTCGAGCAAGAAAGACTCCAAGGGTCCCGCTTCTCGTCCCAACCGGCGCCGCGACGTGGCAGAGGAGACCGAGGAAGAGGAAGATCGCTTCCCATGGCACTTCCAGTTCGATGATGACGAGCCAGAAGAGCTGCAGGCCTCAAGCCCCCTGCTCTCCCGGGCATTCCGCGCCACCATCGGCTAGCGGTAGTTCCCGAGCATGGTGGCGCCCGCCACCATTGGCTAGCGATTCTTTGAGCATGGTGGCGCCCGCCACCATCGGATAGCGGCTCTGCGCTCCGTGGCGTCGTAGCTCGGTCGGGGTGATCGATACCTACGAGATGGGTATGCGGCGGACCTGGACCGATGGCCGCGACGGAACCGAGGTGCAGCTGTTGACCGCGCCAGGGGTGGGCCACCAAGTGCCTGACAAAGTCATGCTCTTGATAGCGCCTTTCCTGTTGTCACATCAGAAGTAGGCGACTCGGTGGCCTGGGCTACTCGGTTCCGTAGGCGCTGAGTGGGGGACAGGAGCAGCTGAGGTTGCGGTCACCGTGGGCGTTGTCGATACGGCCCACCGGACAGAAGTACTTGTCCATCGTCATGCCCGCCAGCGGGAACGCCGCCTTGCGCCGTGAGTACGGACGGTCCCATTCGTCGGCCATCAGCACCTCGGCGGTGTGGGGGGCGTGCCGTAGAACGCTGTCTTCGGCGGCGACCGCCCCGGATGTCACCTCATCGATCTCGGCCCGAATAGCGATCATGGCATCGCAGAAACGGTCGAGTTCGCGTAGGCTTTCCGACTCGGTCGGTTCGATCATGAGCGTGCCTGCAACCGGGAATGACATGGTTGGGGCGTGGAAGCCGTAGTCGGCCAGCCGCTTCGCCACGTCGTCATTGCCGATGCCGCTGCTCTGTTCGATCGGCCGCAGGTCGATGATGCACTCGTGGGCTACCAGTCCAGCTTCACCGGTGTACAGCACCGGATAGTGGTCCTTGAGCCGGTTGGCGATGTAGTTTGCCGACAGCACCGCCCCTTCGGTCGCCCGACGGAGGCCCTCGGCTCCCATCATCTGGATGTACATCCACGAGATCGGTAGGATGCCCGCCGAACCCCACGGGGCAGCCGAGACCGCGCCGGACTCGCCTGCCACCGCATCGGGGACAACAGGATGCCCTGGCAGATAGGGAGCGAGATGCTCGCCGACCGCTACCGGACCAACCCCGGGGCCGCCGCCACCGTGGGGGATGCAGAAGGTTTTGTGCAGGTTGAGGTGGCTCACATCAGAACCGAACCGGCCAGGCCGGGCGATCCCGACAAGAGCGTTCAGGTTGGCGCCGTCGGTGTAGACCTGGCCGCCAGCATCGTGGATCATGCGGCAGACCTCGCCGACGGTCGCCTCGTACACCCCGTGGGTTGATGGGTAGGTCATCATCAACGCCGCCAGATCGGCGCCGTGCTTTTCGATCTTGGCCTCCAGGTCGGCGATGTCGATATTGCCACCTTCATCGCAGGCCACGACGACAACCTGCATGCCGGCCAGAACCGCCGATGCTGCGTTTGTTCCATGAGCCGAAGCTGGGATCAGGCAGACGTCGCGGTTGGCCTCGCCCCGAGCTGCCTGCCAGGCGCGAATGGCTAGCAGGCCGGCGTACTCGCCCTGGCTGCCAGCGTTGGGTTGTAGCGACACCTGGTGATAGCCGGTGATCTCGGCCAGCGTGTTCTCTACCTCGCCGATCAGCTGGCGGTAGCCGGCGGTCTGATCCGACGGGGCGAACGGGTGCACGTTTGCGAACTCGGACCACGAGATCGGCTCCATCTCGGCTGCCGCGTTGAGCTTCATCGTGCAGCTACCGAGCGGGATCATGGTGCGATCTAAGGCAAGGTCACGGTCGGACAGGCGTCGCAACCAGCGCAGCATTTCGTGTTCGCTGCGGTAGTTGTGGAAGTTGTGGTGAGTCAGAAACGAGCTGGTCCGACGCAGTGTGCCTGGGATGCGGGAAACAGCGTTATGGACCAGAGCGGGAGCTGCGGTCGACATGCCGGAGAAGGTCTCCAAGAGTTGCCCGACGAGTTCGATGGTCGATGTCTCGTCGAAGCTTATGCTGAGGCGATCGGCGTCGATCGAGCGAATGTTGATGCGCTTTGCACGGGCAGCTTTGACGAAGCCGTCGGCCGCGCCGGGGGCCCAAACGGTGATGGTGTCGAAGAACGACTCGGTGACACCAAAGCCGAGCTCTTCCAAACCTGCGGCCAGCGCCGAGGCTAGGCCGTGAACTCGTTTGGCGATCGCCGTTAGCCCTTCGGGGCCGTGCCATGCCGCGTAGGCCGCAGACACGTTGGCTAGCAGCGCCTGGGCGGTGCAGATGTTGGAGGTGGCCTTCTCCCGACGGATGTGCTGCTCTCTGGTTTGTAGCGCCAGCCGGTAGGCCGGCTTGCCTGCGCTGTCGATCGAGACGCCAACAAGGCGCCCTGGTAGCGAGCGAGCGTGGGCTTGGCGGCAGGCCATGAAGCCAGCGTGAGGTCCCCCGAATCCCATCGGCACACCAAAACGTTGGGCCGACCCAACCACGATGTCGGCTCCCAGTTCACCGGGGGGTGTGATCAAACAGCACGCCAGGAGGTCTGTGGTTACCGATACCAGACCTTCGGCGGCGTGTACCGCTTCGATGATTGGGCCGAGGTCGTGCACGGCTCCGGTGGAGCCGGGCTGGGCTAGCAGCACACCGAAATAGGCGTCGGCGCTTGCTAGCAGCGAGCTTGGGTCGCCGACGGTCAACTCGATTCCGAGGGGCTCGGCCCTGGTGGTTACGACCGCGATGGTCTGGGGGTGGCAGTCGGCGTCGACGAAGAATCCGGTGCGCTTTGACCGCCCGATCCGTCGCAGCATGGTCATGGCTTCGGCTGCCGCGGTTGCTTCGTCGAGCATTGATGCGTTTGCCATTTCACAGCCGGTCAGGTCGGCCACCATGGTCTGGAAGGTAAGCAGCATCTCCAGCCGACCCTGGCTGATCTCCGGCTGATACGGCGTATATGAGGTGTACCACGCCGGGCTCTCGACCATGTTGCGCCGAATCACCGGTGGAGTGAAGGTGTTGTTCCAACCCATACCGAGCAGCGAGTGGTAGACCTCGTTGCGGTCGGCCATCTCCCGGAGGCGAGCCAGCGCCTCGTGCTCGGTCAGCGCCGCTGGCAGGTTCAGCTCGGCGTCATGGATTGAATCGGGCACCGCCTGTTCCAGTAGTGCGCTGGCTGAGGCATAGCCGAGGTCGGCCAGCATCTTGCCCTGATCTTCGGCCGATAGGCCAATGTGGCGGTCGGCAAATCTGTCCGACGATTGATCGCTCATGTCAGGCTCCTGTCTTTGGCGCTCGTTGGTAACGGTGTGGGGAGAAGGGGAGGTCGGCGACGATGCAAGGCTCGTCCTTGCCTCGAACGTCGGCCACCAGGGCAGTGCCGGTTTCGGCGTAGGCCGGATCGACATAGGCCATGGCCACCGGGCGTTCCACGGTTGGTCCAAATCCGCCGCTGGATACCGAACCAACCGGTGTTGGTTCGGTGCCGGTGCCCGCTGCTCGAAGGGCCGCGCCGTCTCGTACCGGTCGTTTGCCCTGGGGTTGCAGGCCAACACGGATACGGCTCGGGCCGTGTTCGAGCTCTGATTGAATTCGTTGTGACCCGATGAAGTCGCCTGCTTCTCGACGGCGCTTTGGCATGGTCCAGATGAGATCGGCTTCCACCGGGCTGGTCGTCTCGTCGAGGTCGTTGCCGTAGAGGCACAGCCCAGCTTCCAACCGCAGGGTGTCTCTGGCTACCAGCCCGACCGGCTTGACCGCCGGGTCGGCCAGCAAAAGGCGGGCTAGTTCGTCGGCGCTGTCGTTGGCCACCGCCAGTTCGAAACCATCTTCGCCGGTGTATCCCGAGCGGCCTGCGGCGATTTGGATGCCGCCGATCTCGGCCATGCGGTTGTCGAGAAAGACCATGTTGCTCAGCGACGGATCATGTCCGGTAACGATCTCCGCGGCCTTCGGGCCCTGGATGGCGATCAGGGCGATTTCCGGCTTCTCGATGATGTCGACGTCGCTGAGGTGCTCTCGCAGATAGGCCAGGTCGACCTCTCGTCGTGACGCGTTTGCCACCATCGTCAGGTGGTTTCCCCAGTTGGTGACGATGAAGTCATCGACGATGCCACCGTCGGCGTTGGTCATCAGGCCGTAGCGCTGGCGGCCTTCGCCGAGCGTTGTGATTCCTGCAGGGGTGATTCTTTCCAGAGATCGTGCCGGGTCGTCGCCCCAGATCTCGATCACCGCCATGTGTGAAACGTCGAATAGGCCGGCGCTGGTTCGACACCAGGTGTGCTCGGCGATGACCCCTTCGTACTGCAGCGGCATGTCCCAGCCGGCGAAGGGCGCCATCTTTGCTCCGAGCTCGGTGTGGAGCGGATGGAGCGGCGTTCTACCTACAGCAGCTTGTGGATTATTGGACAAGGGCACCTCGCATAAAGCGGCGCGAATCGGCGATTGCGACCACGCGTATCTTTCCGGTGCCCCCTCTGTCACTGATACCTGAGAGATTTGGAGCCGCGTGAGCTGAGATTCACGCCTGATGCGACCCGTTTCCCCTTCGGCGGCCGGGTGACCCTTCTATGTGGGAAGGACCCGACGCTCTCCAGAGTTGCCGTAGATGATGCGGTACCTGG
This sequence comes from Acidimicrobiales bacterium, assembly GCA_050633745.1. Lineage (GTDB taxonomy): Bacteria > Actinomycetota > Acidimicrobiia > Acidimicrobiales > SZUA-35 > JAHELU01. Next base: position 53,583 of record JBOEHD010000048.1, on the reverse strand, counting down.
TACCTGAGAGTTTCCGGGGCGGTTGCTCCTTCGGTGGGCCGATCGCTCGACCGCTCTCCCGCACTATCTGCTAGCGGCTTTGACCATACCACCTCGGTAACAGCCTTGGTAACGGCACTGGGTAACAGTGTGGGTACCGGCGCGGGTTAACGGCGCATGCCAGCCAGTCACAGAAGCAGGGGTTTCAGGGTCAGCTATTGCCAACGAGACGGTCGAGTCGAGCGTCGATTTCCGGGGTGTGGGCGGTGACGGCGCTGAGACGACTGAGCAGGGTGATAGCCACCTTGTTGTCGAGTACGGCGGCCGAGTCGGTGCCCTCTGGCTGATCTTTCTGCTGGCCCCAGGTGGTTTCGAGCCGGTATGTGCCCGCTGGTTCGCCATCGCGTGGAACCAGTTTGGCTTCGCTTACCGACCAGGGCGGAGTCAATCCGACCTCGCTCCAGCGCCAACCCTTCATCTGCGAGGTTGGCAGGTTCGGCACGTTCAGGTTGATGACCGCAACGTCGTCGAACTGGCCTGCCGCCATGCCTGCCACAACCTCGACGGCGACCTCGGCGGCCGAGTCCCAAAGCTGGCGACTGACCCGCTCTTCGTAGGCTTGCCTGGCTTCGTCTGTATCTTCCAGCGGATCGGCGAACGCCTGGCTGACCGCTAGCCCGGGAATCATCCCGCTACGCCCGGTTAGTACCGCGCCGACGGTGCCCGAGTGATAGACCGAGCGGCCAAGGTTGGCTCCGGGGTTGATGCCGGAAACGATCAGATCCGGTTTGAAGTCGAAGGCACCCATCCTGGCGTAGAACACGCATAGTGCAGGCGGTCCGTTGACCGTCCATGCCTGATCGACTCCGTCGATCGAAACTTCTTTGATCACGGTGTCGAGCAGGTGCAGCGGGCCGATGGATGCTCCGGCGCCCGAGTACTCGGTGTCGGGAGCGACGATGACTACCTCGCCGAACTGGGCCATTGCTTTGGCCAGCACGATGAGACCGACGGAGTCGATCCCGTCATCGTTGGTGACCAGGATCTTCATGTCGCTCACAGTATTCCTCGTTCGGTTCTTCGCCAGGGCTTGGCTTTGGTTTGGCCTCTAATCGCTTCGCCGGTCGTTGCCGGCTTGTTCTCAGCCAAGCGTGTCGATGAGCCGCAACGATTCTTCGGCCAGGTTCTCGACCTGTAGCCGATACTGGTCGGTGTCGACGCTGTCGTCGCCCATGACACCTTTAAGGTACCGAGCCAAGACCCCTTCGACGATGGCCGCCAGTCGCCAATTCTGAAAAGCTCGGTAGTAGTTGGCGTTTTTCACCTCGAAGCCAGTGAGCTCGGAGTAGGTCTCGATTAGCTCCTCCCTGGTGGTGAAGCCGCCGTCCATGGTGGGGAAGTCGGTGGCCCCTCGAAGGCTGTCCTCACCGGGCTGTACCCAGTTGTTCAACAGATAGCCGACATCGGCCATGACGTCGCCAAGGGTGCACAGCTCCCAGTCGANNGCCACCAGCGGGTCGAGGATCCTTGGCCAGGTGCGGGAGCGGTTCGAGCGGAGGTCGCCTCGCGCCGTCAACAGGAGGGCGGGGCGCCGTGATGCGGCCACCGCGAGGGCGACCGCCCTGACATCGACATCGGTCACCGCGCTCTTCTCGATCAGCATCCCGAGACCGGCGGCTCGGAGCTGGTCGGGCAGCAGCGAGTCCTGGTCGGCTGTGCCGACGGTCAGCGCGAGGGATTCCTCGACCTGGCGGCCTACGGCAACATCGGAGCCGGGATGGATGTCTACTTCGACTATGTCAACGCCAACGGCGGGATCGGGGGCCGCCGGATCGAGATGATCACCAAAGACGATCAGTATCTGGCCGCCGAGACGATCGAAAAGGTCGACGAGCTGATCCAGGTCGACAATCCCTTTGCGATCAGCACCCTCGGCACGCCGGGCACGCTGGCCGTTTATGATTCGGTGAACACGCAGTGCATTCCGCACCCCTTCGTGCAGACCGGTCATCCGGCATGGGGTGATCCGGTCAATCACCCGTTCACCATCGGTTTGCAGATGACCTACACCGCCGAAGCGGGGTTGTGGGGCGATTGGATCAGAGAGAACATGGCCGGCCAGCTGCCGGTACGGGTATCGGCGATCGTCATGGACAACGACTTCGGACTGGCCTACGAATCGGGCTTCGAGAACTGGATCGCCTCGAATCCCGGCGTCGTGTCGGAGTTCGTCCCGGTGCGCCATGATCCCGCCGCACCCGAACTCAGCGGACCGGTGGCCACGGCGGCGGCGGCCAATCCCGACGTGTTCATCTCGATGACCGCAGGCAATCCCTGCCTGCTCGCCATCCAGTCTGCCGCCAATCAGGGCATAGGTGAGTCGGTGGTGAAGTTCACTCCGTCGGTCTGTGCCCAAGTCAATGCTTTCGTCGGTCCTGCCGGCGATGCCGCCGATGGTTGGCGGATCGTCAATGGTGGTCAGAAGGCGTCGAACGATCCGGCGTACGCCAACGAAGCCTTCATAGCGTTCATGAACCAGCAGTTGGCCGCCGCGGGTTATGACCCCGACATCGCTCTGTACGGGACAGGTTTCGGGCTCTTCGCCTGGACCTACGTGGAGGCGCTGCGTATTGCGGATCAACTCGATGGCGGTCTGACGAGATCCAATCTCGTGTTGGCGATGCGGAGCTTGAACCTCGTCCACCCGATGTTGGCCGACGGTATACGGCTGACGACCTTCGGCCTCGATGACAGCTACCCGATCGAGGGTTCGGAATATGCGACGTTCAATGCGGTCAGCCAGACCTGGGTCGTGGAGAGTGTGGCCGATCTCAACGGCGAGACGCCGAACTGCAGCTGGGGTGCTTCGGGCTGCTGAGCGCGCCTTCTAGGCGATGCCGAGGAACGCTGCGGCGGTATCGACGCGGCGGGCGACCGAATCCCGATACTCGTCGAGGTCGAGTTCTTCGTCCTGCGTGCCCTGCTGGCCGTTGAGGTATCGGGCGTAGACCCCCTCGCCGATGCAGGCCAGACGCCAGCTGGCGAAGCCCCGGTAGTAGTCGACCAGTGCGAGATCGATCTGCATCTCCTCGGCGTAGCGAGCGGCCAGCTCTTCGCGGGTCAGGAACCCGTCGAGGCCGGTGGTCTCGTTGTCGCCACCGGCGTCGGGGTTCTCCGGATCGTGCCAGTAGCCCATGAGGCCCGCCAGATCGGCCATCGGATCGCCCAGGGTGCACAGCTCCCAGTCGAGAACCGCCAGCACCGCGCCGGACGAGCCATCGACCAGCATGTTGCCAAGCCGGTAGTCACCGTGGACCACCCCGGTGTAACGCTGTTCCGGCTTGGCATCGACCAGCAGGTCATAGGCCCGCTCCATATCCGGCAGTTCTCGGGTCTTTGAGTTCTCCCACTGACCTCGCCACCGCTTGAGTTGGCGATCGAGGTAAGCCTCTTTCCGTCCCAGGTCCCCGAGTCCGATGTCGTCGGGGTTGGCCAGGTGCAACGTGGCCAGTACCTCAACCACCGACCGGGAGAGCGCTCCTCGCACGTTGTGGTCGGGCATTTCGGCAATGGCGACCTCGGCATCGTGGAGCACCGCGCCATCGACGTAGTCCATGATGTAGAACGGAGCGTCGTTAACCGACTCGTCTTCGCACAGTGCCAGAGCGGCAGGCACCGGCACCGCGGTGTTGCCAACCCCGGAAATGATCCTGTGCTCGCGAGCCATGTCGTGCGCGGTGGCCAGCACCGACCCCAGCGGCGGCCGCCGCAGAACGAGGTTGCGCCCGTCGGCCGCGGTTACCTTGAACGTCAGGTTGGAGTGGCCGCCGGTGAGGAACTCAAAGTTGAATGGACCTCTTGCGCCCGCAACGTTGGCCTCTAACCACAGCGAAACCGCATCGTTGTTGATTCCCTTGACCGCTGTCTCTGCCATCGTTATCTCGCTGTTTCATCCAGGCCGCCTCTTGACCAGCTCGATGCCAAGTGCGGCGTGGGCGACGATTAAGCTCTTGGCATCCGCTGCCACATGGTTAGACGCATAGTACCAGTCGTCCTCTGCCTGGTCATAGCTGCGGGCTGCTCGACGCTCGACGATGCGTTCAACGCTGAGCCGGCTGAAACCGAGAGCGATTCATCGCAGGACTCGCAGCGCCAGTCGGCGCCGGAGTCGGAGGCCGACGATGGGGCAGATGCCGACCCGGAGACCGAAGCAACGCCGGATCGACCCGGCGAGGCTCCCGGTCAGAGCACACCTTCAACTCCCGCTCCCGCGCCCGCTCCAGTACCGGCCCCGTCGATCTCGGACGACGAGCTCACCCTACGATTGAGCGAACTCGGTGGCCGTTTGGCCGTCGGCAATGGGCCGGAGCTGGCGGTTGTCCGTCCGGACGGAGCGGGGATCGATGTCATCGACGGTTCTGAGACGGTGCTGGCCAGCCAGCCGACCTGGTCTCATGACGGTCAGCACCTGGCCTGGAGTTCGATCTCGGCCGAACGTCAGGTGGTGCAGGTCCAGCGGTTCGACGAAGACGGTCTGCGATCCGAGCAGCCGCAGGTAACAGACGCTCCGGGAAATCCGGTCTTCTATCTTCAGTGGAACGAGGGCGGCGATCGCCTGGCGTACATAAGAAATGCGCCAGATGGAGGATCGGTCGAGGTAGGGGTGATCGAGCCTGGGCTACCGATCATTCCGGTCGGTCTCGGGGCGCCGTTTTTCATCTCGTGGTCGCCTGCTCCCGATCGCCTGCTTGGTCATGTCGACGAGTCATCGATCGAGAGCTACGACGTCCAGGCCGCAGCGGTCTCCGGCTTCACAACCGTGACGCCGGTGACCGGTGGATTCAGCGCACCGGTATGGGTCGATGATCGGCGGGCGCTGATCGCCAGCGACGAGCGACTCTGGTATCTCGATGTGGAGAGCGGAGCGATCGAGGCGATCATCGAGCTCGACGGTCCGGTTCGGTTCGTGCTGAGCCCCGATCGCAAACGCCTGGCCTTCCAGCGGCTGGCGGAGGCTAGTTCCCCGACGGTGATCGTTCAGCCCATACAGCAGCAGCGGACCGGGCTGGTAGTGCTCGACCTGGAGACGCTGGATCGAACCTTAGTGACAAGCGAGATCGTGTTGGCCTGGGAGTGGAGCCCGGACGGCCAGAAGCTGGCCTGGCTCGAAGGTCGATTCGTCGATCAGCGACCCGCCGGGCGCTGGCACTTCTGGTCTGGCGATGCCGCGCTAGCCACGACGGAATCGCAGTGGTTCTCGATCACCCGGCGCTATGGGCAGTCGTATCTTCCGTTCTTCGCCCAGTACGCCCAGAGCGTTACCGGGTGGGCTCCGGACTCATTGGCCTATGCCTTCGCCGGGAGAGTCAACGGCGAACGTGGGGTCTGGATCCAGCTCATCGATGAGGTGGTGAGCCCCCGCAACGTCGCTCCCGGCGACTTTGTTACCTGGGGCCCTGGCCAGCCGCCACCACCGTCGCAGGGTGCGTCGGCGGCCTGAGTTCCAAGTCGCTAGCGGTATCGCTACGGGGTGAACAATGATTCAGGGTTTTCGGCCAACCATGTAGCGGCGGCGATCGGTTCCAACTGTTCGTAGCCGACGGGGATCCGGATGAGTCCTTCGGTGCTGAGAAAGTAGATCTCCCAGGCGTGGTAGCCGTAGTAGGCCCGCTCGTCCTCCATCATCACGTTGGCATATGCGGTCACCGCGTCGACGTAATACTGCGAGTTGTTGTAGCCGAAGATCGCCCGGTTCATGTTTTCCGGGCCGCCCCGATCGGTCAGGTATTTGGCCGCACCGGCGATGGCATCGGCAGGCACCGCGGGGTCACCTTCGCAACACTCAGCCCAGGTGGTCGGCAGAAACTGCATCGGCCCTACGGCTCCGGCGGTCGAGATGCCCTGGATCCGGCCCATGCGGGTCTCGATCAGGTTGATCGCGGCGAGGAACTCCCACTGGATGCCGGTGTCAGCCTCGGCCTGTTTGTAGTAGCCGATGAGTTCCTCTGGTGGCAGCGGAGGGATTACCCGCCACGCCGGAAGTTCGCTTTGTAGATGCTCGGTGTTGACCAGCGACGACAGACTCTGGCGGGCGCCCCAGTTGAGGCTGACGGCGTTTGTGAGCGTCGGGTCGACTCCGGCCAGGATCTCATCGGCCCACTCGGAGTTGCTGGTCAGGTGGCGATAAAGGCTCTGCTGGCGTCGCCCCCAGCCATCACGTTGTGGATTGCTAAGCGCCTCGTCACGCACCATACGTTCGGCTTGTTCGATGGCCAGCGAAAACTCGGCGGCGTTTGTCGGCAGCGCCAGTTGGCTTGGGTCGGCTGGCTCATCCGGTTCGGCCACCGAGGTCGATGTGCTTTCCGAAGGCGTCGCTGAGGATGACGTGGCCGACGTAGCGGCCGTGGTTTCCGATGTCGCTGTGGTTTCAGCCGATGCCGGGTCGGCCGGGGTCAGGACGGTCGCCTCGGAGGCGATCGAACTCAGCCCGACACGTTGCTCGTTCGAAGGTAGGAGCGCTATCAGCGCCGCGCCGACGGCAAGCCCTCCCAGGAGGTAGGTGCCGACGCGCAGGCCCGCTCGTTTCGGTGCCAGTCTCATCAGATGATTAGCGAGAGATCGAAGGTGAAGTGGGAGCCGAGGTCATGGTTCGATCTGCCAGCCGAGCCGCTGATCGCCGACAGAGCTGGGATAGAAGACCACAACCCACGATGTCCTGGCGCCAGCGGAAATCGACAGTGCCGAACCGTAGTTGCCGTCTCCTCCGAATTGCCCGCCCCACTTGTAGTCGCTGAAGCCCGGCGGCAATGAGCCTCTGCTCACCTCGAGATGAGGCGAACCGTTGAGCACGGTGGTGATACCGACCGGGCTCTGGGAGTCGCCGGTGTTGATGAACATGAAGTCAGCGTAGACAGTCGGGTCTTCGAGGGGCTTGATGCCCAGGCTGTTGCGAGGTCCGACGCCGCAGTACCAGTGGCTGCCCTCGGGGTACCAACGAAGGAAGCCAGCGAGTGGCGTGGTGGTACCGGAGCGTCTGATGAACTCCTCTGACTCGCTGAAGGCCAGCATCATCGGGCCACGTTCGTAGCCGGACGCAAGGTTGGTTTCCCAGAAGTCCTTGTCGGCTTCGGACGGCGCTCGCCGCAGTACGTTGCGGTAGACCAACTCGACGAACCGTCCATCGTCGAGATTCCCATAGCGGGTTCGAAACTCTTCCGATGCTCCGAGCTCACTGGCGATCGCCTCGAGATCGGCCGCACCGGAGCGGTACTGGCTGGTCCAGTTCCGGAACTCGGAACCGGTTGGCTCTCGATTGAAGTAGGCGAGGAACAGGCGATCCACCGAATCGGTCATCACCGGACAGCGAACCGACTCGTCGCCCGACGCGGTTTGGGCGGCAACCGGGGTTGTGCCGGGCGTAACCGCCATGATGGCGGCCATGATGGCGCCGATGACCGCTACCAGGGGGCCGAGCCCAGCTTTCATGGGGCCGAGACCAGCTTTCATGGGGCTGAGGCAGCGTTCATGGGGCTTGAGCCCTTGAATGGCAACGGGTTGCTGCGAATTGCGTTGTTGCTGGCCGGTCCCAATGGGGCCCCCGCAGGGTTGGATGGTTGGTGGTGCGACAATGATAGTCGGGTCAGCGGCAACTGTCGGGCTCGCATCGATCCGTTCACATGCATGCTTAGGCTATTAGCAATAAACATCAACAAGCATCGACGTCGAATTACTGTAAATAAGAGCCTGGTTGTAGGGTTGAGTGTCGAGTAGTCTCGATAGGGCTGTGACTCAGGAGAAGGGTATTCCTTATCGGAGACACAAGCCGTCCGCCGCACTGAGAGAGTTCCTGGACCCCCTGGATCCAGGGTCTTACTTCGATTGTGGTCAGGCTCGGCTAGATGGTCTCGACGAAGCACTCCTCAGGGAGGCGGAGAGTCGCGGTCGGGCTATTGGAGATGATTCTTTCCAGTTGGTCGCCACTGATATGGGTCTTATCTACTGTCGACCGTCGATTTCATTTGCCATTGCGGCTCGGTGGGATGAGGTCACACTTATTAGGCCGCGTGGCGAGGATCCTGTGGTGCTCGCCGTCAGCTGGCCGACCCACGGTGAACTGAAATTCACCGTCAGCAAACGGCTGGCCGGCAATGTGTTTCGCCGTTGGCTGCAACTGCGGATGCAGGCTGAGCGACTGGCTCGCCGCGAAAAGGCGGAACGCTTTAACCTCAAGCCGACTCAGGATGTCGCTCGGCAGCAGCCAGGCAGTGCTTCCGGAGAAGAGATTGCTGGCGGAGATGTCGTTGCGGGACATGTCGCTGAGGGAGATGCCCCCGCTGCGGCGGGGGATGACTGGGAAGTCGTAACCAAGGTTGAGTCGTCACAGCCTGAGCCGCAAGACGCGGTGATGGAGTCGATGCCCGACCGTCGAGACCATGGTGTCGCGGCGAAGCGCAGGCGAAAGAACAACGCCGGGAAAGCTAAGCAGCGCCTCCGTCGAGACGGCTCGACGGTTTCGATGCCGCCGGATGCGGTCGATGCCGACCGGGCGGTCGTGGCGAAGGCCCGCCCTGGAACCACAGGGGTGCCAAAGCCGGTCCGACCGCGACAGCGCAGGCAGAGTCCGGGGGCGCCCCAACCAGCACCTGGCCCAATGCAGAACACTGATGCGACCGGACCGCTCGACATGACGCCACCGTCGCCTCCGGTCCCGACGCCGGCCCGGGTGCCGACCATGCCGGCGAAACCCGCGGAGTCGCTGGGTTCTCCAACCGGGGCTGAGGTTACGAACTATCTGCCTGCGCCCCCCAAGCCGGCGAAGACCGGCGACGGCCCTGCCACTCCAGCCGATCTGCCTTCGGCCGATACGTCGTCGCCTCAGGCGCCAACTGCAGCCGACGACCCCACCAACCTGAGTGCATCGGATTCGCCTGACCCGCCCCGTCGTCCGATGTCGGCCAACCCGCCCGCCCCGGTCGACTCGCCGCTGGCTGAAGTCACGAAGACGACAACGATGATCGGCCGGCCGCTCAATGTCGCTCCGCTCGTCGAGGGTGAACAGCTGGCCCACTTCGGGAAGCCACCCGCCGATAGAGCGACCGATACGGCAACCCAGTCAGTAACCGACCAGGGAACTGACAGAACGACCGACCAAACGACGGACTTGGGGGCCGCTCCCGAACCTGAGTCACCGATCGATTCCAGCAAGATCGATCTCACGACTGATCTAGAGCTGCCGGTCATCGCTAGCGACTCAGACAGCGCGGCGGGGAGCCCAGCGATACGGCCCACTGCTGCAGGTCGTCGGGGTGAGGTAGACCTTCTGGATGCGGTCGATAGCCGGGTGGCAACGCAGCCATCGTGGATCGGCAGTCCGGTATCGATCATCGGAGCGATGGTGGTGATCAGCACCTTTGTTCTGATCACCGCAACCGCTACCGCTTCCTATCGCCGCAGCGTTGCGGCGACCGAGGCCTCCGACCCGGCCGACGCCAGCTTGGCTGGTCCGTCGATACCGGTGCGCACCACCATCGACCACCAGCGGTTCAACCCTTCGGTCGATGCCGCGGTCCCTCTGGGGCCGAGCGGTTCGATGCCCCAGGGTTCGATGGCCGACCAGTCCGACGCCACCGTCGACGCTGGTCCCGATGCCGGAACCGGTGGCCAGGCTTCTCCCGGTAGTGAGGTTTCTCCCGATGTCTCGGTCGAACCTCTGGATGGTGGCCCGACGCAGGCGTCGGTAGTGGAAGGCGCCCCCCGGCTCTGTAACTCCAACTACAGCGGCTGTGTGCCCGACGTCAGCGATGTCGACTGCCCGGGCGATGGCGATGGTCCGCTGTACTCCACGGAACCGGCGGTGGTGATGGGCCAGGATGTGTACGGACTCGACACCGATGGTGACGGCGAAACCTGTGAACCGGATCAGCCACCGCAGGCCGAAGAGTCGACCGAGTCAGGCACCGCTACCGAGACCGACTCAGGCGCCGAGACCGGCGGCTGAGTCACCGATGTTCGGCTACCGCTCGAGCTCGGACCCAGCCCTATAGGAATGTGAGGCCCAGTCCTCGGACGTGAGGCGCTCGGTTACCGCAAGATTGCCGTAGATCGAAACAAGCTCGGCTTCCTGCTCGATCAGATACCCGGCGGTGATCAGCGTTGCGCCTGGGGCCATTGCGGCGCACACCTCGGCGGCAAGGGCGCGGTGGACCGGAAGCAACACGTTGACGACAACGATTTCGTACCGGCCGGAGCCGTACGGTCCTGAGCCAGCGGCCAACACCTGGTCAATCGTTCGTTCGCTGATCTCCACCGACGCACCGTTGTCGACGACTCCAAGCGCTCGATTGGCCGCCAGGTTCTCCTGGGCCACCGTCACCGCTGCTGCATCGTTATCGATCGCCGTGACCGATCCGGCGCCGGTGGCCGCTGCCGCGATGGCCAACACGCCGGTTCCGGTACCGACGTCCAAAACCCGTGGCTTCGCTGAGCTGGCACCGCTGCTGTTTCGCCGACTGATCTCAGCACACAGCAGTTCGAGGGCCAGGCGGGTGGTGGCGTGTCCTCCGTGGCCGAACGCCCCGCCTGCGGTGATCGACAGGGTGATCGGGCCCTGCGCACCGGCCACGACGACTTCGCCCGCCCCGACGTCAGCCTGCCAGTGGTCGGCAGCGGGCGCGGCCTCAAGCGATATCGAATCGGCGAGCGGCCCCGCGACCTGTCGAAGGTGGGTTATCGCCGCCAACGCCGCTGGTTCGTCATCGAATCCGGCAACAAACCGATCGTCGGTCTCTCGAAAGACCCCGGTGCTGCCAAGGTCCCAGAGTTGAGACAGGAGGACCTCGGTCCCGATCTCTGGGTCGAGGTCGATCGCCACAAAATCGGTCGAGAAACGAACCAATAAACCCACATTCTCGATGTTAGGGGCGAGAATGCCAGGGTGGCCCTTGACGGAGAAGAAATCGTAGGTGGAGAAATCGATCAGCGGCTTTCCGCAGTTCACGCGGCGATAGATATCGGCACGAACTCATTCCACCTGGTTGTGGCGCGGGGTCTTGCCGATGGCGGATTCGAAGTGATAACCACCGAAAAGGAAATGGTCAGGCTCGGCCAGGGCAGCGGCGAGATGAAGCAGCTCGCCGATGAGGCCATCGATCGAGGGGTGGCTGCGCTGTCGAGAATGGCCGCAGTGGCCGCCAGCCACGGCGCCGACATCGCAGCGGTCGCCACCAGCGCTACCAGGGAAGCGGAAAATCGCCAGGTCTTCATCGACCGGGCGCTGGCTGAAGCCGGCGTCGAGGTCGAGGTCATCAGTGGATACGAGGAGGCCCGCCTCATCCATCTCGGCGTGCTGCAATCGTTGCCGGTGTATGACAAGCGGTTGCTGATGGTCGACATCGGCGGTGGCAGCACCGAATTGCTGGTCGGCCAGGGGGCCACCGTTCTGGAAGCTCGCAGCACCAAGCTTGGCGCGATCCGCCTTACCGAACGCTTCTTCGAAGACGGGCAGGTCTCGGCCAAGGCGGTCAAGAAATGCCGCAACCATGTGCGAAACACTTTGGCCGCGGTGGTTCACGACCTCGGCGCCGAGGGGCACGAGATCGCCATCGGTAGCTCGGGAACTATCACCGCCATCGCGTCGATGATCGCCGCTGGTCGGGGTGAAGCTCCGAACGACATGAACGGTGTTTCGTTCACCGTCGAAGAGCTTTCCGAGCTCGTTGAGTTGCTGATCGACACCCCGGCATCGGAACGGCGTAAGATCCCCGGTCTCGACGATCGTCGGGCCGACATCATCCTCGCCGGGTCTTTGCTGCTCGACGTGATCTTCGAGTCGTTCAAGATCGGTTCGATGACGGTGTCGGGATACGCCCTTCGTGAGGGGGTGCTGTTCGACCGGTTGGCCTCAAACGTCGACGAGTCGAACGACCGGCTCAAGGATCTTCGCCGCACGAACGTGTTGCGGTTGGCCCGCCAGCTCGACCCAGACGCGGCGCACGCCGAAACCGCAGCTCAGTTGGCGCTCAGCCTGTTCGACCAGACCGTCGACCGACACAAGCTTGGGCCAAAGGAGCGAGACCTGCTCGAACTGGCGGCCATCGTGCACAACGTAGGGCTGTTCATCTCGCACTCCGCTCATCACAAGCACACCTACTATGTGGTGCGTCACTCAGAGCAACTCACCGGCTTTACCGAACGAGAACGTGAGCTGCTAGCCCAGATCGCTCGATATCACCGCCGGAGTCACCCCAGCGCCAAGCACCCACCGTTCGCCGAACTCGGCGCCGATGACCAGCTGATGGTCCGAGTGTTGGCCGGGTTGCTGCGAGTCGGAATCGGTCTCGACCGGAGCCACCGCGGATTGGTGTCCAGCCTCGATGTTGTCGACGGGAGCGAGAAGGGTCGCTTGATCATCGCCGCCAATCCGGTCGACGGTGCCGACATCGCCCTCGAGGTCTTCTCGGCTCAGGAACGGGCTGACCTATTGGCTGGGGCCCTCGACGTGAAAGTCGTTATCACCGGCGATCGAAGAGGAACCAGACCGGATCGCCGAGCCGCTCAAAGAGTCTGAGGTTTCGGGCGGTCTCAGCCAACGGTTGACCCTGGGAATTCAGATCGAAACGGTTCCGGTTCTAAGCTGGACAGATGGCCATCGCATCGACCGGTTCCGGGGGTTCTACAGGGGAGTTTGAGCGGCGGCTCGGTGGCATGGTGTCGCCCGCTTCTGCTCTTCCCGATGTTTTGCCGACCGACCGCCTGTTGGCCAGGGGCAAAGCGGTGCCTGAAGTACGAAACGGGCTTCGCACTATCCCCGAGTGGAGAAGCTGGCTCGCTCTGGTCGCAGTGTTGGTCGAGCCGATCGCCGTTGTGGCCGCGGCCATCTGGTTATCGCACCCGGTCGCCTGGTTGGCGGCGTTCCTACTCATGGGTCGGGCCTATGCCAGGTTCGCCTCGCTCGGTCACGAAGCGGTGCATCGCACCCTGTTCAACAACAAGGGTTTGAACGACTGGGTTGGGCGTTGGATCCTGTCGTACCCGTCCTGGGTGCCATTTGAGCTCTACAGGCGAGCTCACCTCGATCACCATCGCGATGAGATGGGGCCGAAGGAACCCGACATTCCCCTCTACGCCAACTACCCGGTCTCGGCGTCCAGCTTCCGCAGGAAACTGTGGCGCGACGCCACAGGACGAACCGGCTGGAAGCTGTTTCGAGGCTTGGTCAGGGCGGCCCGCAAGGGACGCCCAACGGCGCTCAAGATCTTCGCCTGCCAGCTACCGATTCTGGCCGCGTTCACCGCTGTTGGTCGGCCCGAGCTGTACCTGTTCCTATGGTGGCTACCCCATCTGACGGTGTGGCGGGTCATCAACCGGTTGCGATCGGTCGCCGAGCACGGCGGCATGACCCGTTCGGCTGATCGCCGTCAGACCACCCACGATGTGACCCAGAACTGGCTGGCCAAATTCTGGCTTGTGCCGTTCAACATCGGTTACCACCTGGCCCACCATGTCGACATGGGGGTCAACTGTTGGAAGTTGCCGGAGTTGCGCCGCGAGCTGGTCCGCTCCGGCTGGGTCACAGACGAGTACACCTACCCCAACTACCGCTCGCTGTGGAAGGCCCTCGCTTCCGGCTAGTGCAGGTTGAAGCGCTCGTATGGCAGGTCGGCCAGCGATTCGAGCACCAGATCAGCGGCGGAGAAGTCGCTATCGGCGGTCACCGGGTTCGGCACCGCAACGCAGCGCATGCCGGCGGCCTTTGCCGCCACGACGCCATTGTGAGAATCCTCGATGACCAGGCAGTCGGCGGGGTCGACGGCTATCGCCTTCGCCGCGGCGAGGAAAACGTCAGGCCACGGCTTGGCATTTTCGACGTGATCCCTGGTGGCGACGAACCGGAATCGATCGATCAGGCCTCGGTTTGTCAGATGCCGCTCAACCCACGAGCTAGGCGAGCTGGAGGCGACAGCCAGGGTACGACTGAGCGTCTCGGCTTTGGCCATTAGTTCCACGACTCCCGGCCGGATCTCGGTCGCCTCGATCAGATCGTGATGGGCTTTGAGGCGCCGGGCTCGGATTTCCTCGATGTCAGCAAGCGGCCCCATCAGGTCCTGTAGTTCTTCCGACCAGTGTTTGCCGTCGGCTCTGCCGACCACGGCCCGGAACCGTTCCAGGTCGTAATCGTGACCGTGACGCTGAAACTCCTCCTGCACGGTGGCGTATTGACTCCACTCGGTGTCGATGATCGTGCCGTCGAAGTCGAAGATGATCGCGGAAACCATGGTGGCACCGTAACCCGATCTCACCACAGCTGACCGCTGATTATCGGCAGCCGCCAGTTCTAAACCGGACGTCGGCTAGCCCTGGCGATCGCTGGCGATCTGGCTGTCCATCAGGTCGAGCGTTGGCTTGCGGAAACCCGACATCGTCCTACGATAGGCTCGCAGATCCAAAGCGGACATCGCTGCGGCCTCTTCGATTGCGGCCTCTACTACCTGGTCGGCGGGGACCATCCGGTCGAGGTAGCCGACATCGATCGCGTCGGCGGGGCCGGTGACTCTGGCGTTGGCAATGGCCCGCTGGATGTGCCTTTTGCTGAGCCGCTCATAGGCGATGGTGTGGGCCCAATCGGGCAGGGTTAGCCCGATGGCCACCTCGTTGAGCCCGACTTTGAACGGTCCTTCGGCGCCGACTCGAACGTCGGAGCCGAGCAACATCAGCGCTCCGGCGGCCAGCGCGTGGCCGGTGCAGGCGGCCACTACGGGCACGCCGCACCCGTAGATCGTGCGCACCAACTGGCCTCCGTCGGCCACCAGGTTGGCGATTGCCGCCGGGTCACCGGATCGAATGACACTCAGGTCGAACCCGGCTGAGAAACGGCCCTCTCGTCCGGCCAACACTGCGGCCACGATCGCATCGTCGGCCTCCGCCTCGGCCAAGGCGGCCGAGATATCGTTGATCATGGAGCTCGATAGGGCGTTGGCCTTGCCGTCGTCCATCTCGATCAGCAGAACCGAGCCGTCGGCGACTTTCGATGTGCGTACTTGCTCAGACGGCGTCATTTGATCCGACACTTTGGGGCCTCCGTAGTTGTTGCGCTCCGTCAAGAAGATAGCTAGTGCCGGAAGGGGTTGCGAACCAACTTCGGATGGGATGGACTGCGGTATGAGCGACAATCCGGCTAGTTCGCACGACACTGCAGATTGGTTTGAGCAGCGTGGATTCGACCTGCGATTCGGTTGGGGGCCGAATGGGTTGCGGCGCCTGGCCCCCGGCGCTGACTCGGTAGTCATCGTCGATGTGCTGTCGTTCTCGACCGCGGTCGATGTGGCGCTGGGCAGGGGAGCGGTGGTGCTGCCCTATCGCTGGCATGACGGAACCGAGCAGGCATACGCCGAGGCCAACGATGCCGAACTGGCGACCCGTAGGCCCGAGCCTGGTCGCTTAAGCCTGCGGCCATCGTCGTTACTCGAAGCGCCTGCGGGACTTCGACTGGTCTTGCCATCACCAAACGGTTCAGCCCTGACTTTCGCCGCGGCCGACGTCGGGGCGACAGCGGTGATGGTCGGCTCGCTCCGCAACGCCGGGGCGGTTGGGCGAGCCGTTGCTGCGAAGCAGGGAACGGTGGCGGTCATCGCCGCAGGTGAACGGTGGCGGGGCGTCACCGGGCCGCTGCGTCCAGCAATCGAGGACATGCTCGGAGCGGGCGCCATCCTGGCGGCCATCGCCGCCGCTGCTGACCCTGCCTCGCCTCGGTTGATATCGCCCGAAGCTCGCACCGCGATGGCGGCGTTCAACGATGCCGCCCCCGAGCTTTCCGAACGACTTCGCGAATGTGGATCCGGTCGGGAGCTGATCGACAAAGGATTCCCCCTCGACGTCGAGCTGGCGGCAAAACACGATGCCAGCGGAGTTGTCCCGACCCTCGAGGGCATCGAACTAGTCGACGCAAGCGCCAGCCCTTGATCGCTAGCCGATGAGGCCGATGATGGCGCCCATCAGAGCAAGCGAGACAATGTCGTGAACGCCATCGATAGTCGTCAGCATCCTCGGACTCCTAGCGAAGCCGTTGTGATACACCAACGACGTGTAACGCAGCGCCACTCCCGCTATCGCACCAAAGATTGCCCCGTCAACCAGTCCATCTGTGCCGGTCGCCAACATCAAGGCCGCAAGAAAGGCTGCCGCAAGGAGGCTCCCGATGATCGTCATCAGCAGCACCTCTCCCAGACCGTCCGTATTGTCCGCTTCTTCTCGGGTCATGCCGACGAGACCGACCCACCTCTCGCCGAACACCGCCCAGTGATACCAGCCGAACCTAATACGAAGCTCGCAACCGCGGCCGCGAGAATGGCCAAATAGTTGATGTCACCCAGTGCCTCTACCCAATCCATACAACTTTCCTCCTACGTAGTTGAATCCTCGACTTGTAGACGAATACTGATTTGTAGACGAGTACTGACTTGTAGACGAATACTGAGCGTCGAATCGGACAGGTGCTGAAACAAATCTTGTCGAAACTTAGATCCCTCGTGCCGCTGAGGCTGAACAACTGCCCGGTGGCTCAGCGAGTTCGTCGAGCCGGGCCGAAAGATGATCACGCTCGGCTCGGTTTCTTGTGAGATCAATCGCCCGAGCAAATGAGGATCTGGCTTGTTCGACATCTCCGACAGCTGCTTGGAACTCGCCGCAACAGCCATAGAAGTAGGGGTAGTTCGAGAGCCGCTCAAGCTGTTGCTGTGTTAACTCGGCAATCGCCTAAGGCCGAGCCACGTTCATCGGCGGGAAGCCTAGCCAATTGGTGCTCCTCGTATCGAGCGTAGCGAGCCGGGAGCCGGTCATCTGATTGCTTCGCTCGCTAGTTCGGGCGCTCTATCATTGTCGATATGGATACAGGCGGTGAAGCAGCGGCCATCGAGCGAACGGCGGCGGCGGGGAAGCTGCCGCCAACACCGGCATCGCTGGAAGCCGATCTTCGTGCTCTGGATATCGGCGACGGCGACGTGATTATGGTGCACTCGTCGCTGTCGAAACTCGGTTGGATCCCTGCCGGAGCGACTTCAGTGGTGCAGGCGCTGCTTGCTGCAGTCGGACCGACTGGAACTGTTTGTATGCCAACTCACTCTGGCCAGCTGACCGATCCGGCAAAGTGGGGTGATCCTCCGGTGCCCGAAGAGTGGTTCGACATCATCCGCTCGGAACGCCCGGTCTACGACCCGGCGACTTCACCGACGAGGGGGATGGGGCAAATCGTTGAAGCGTTCCGGACCTACCCGGGAAGCAAACGAAGCGCCCATCCGATCTTGTCGCTCGCCGCAAATGGTGCCGCTGCCGACCAGATCGTCGAGAATCACCCTTTGACCGAAGCGCTCGGTGAGACGTCTCCGCTTGCCCGCCTGTATGAGCTCGACGCCAAGGTTCTACTACTCGGCGTCGACCATGGAAACGACACATCGATGCACCTGGCTGAGTATCGGGCCGAGTGGGGCGACAAGCCAATGGTCACCGAAGCGGTGTCGGTGATCGTCGATGGTTCACGGCGATGGGTCGAGTACTCCGACGTCGATCACGACGAAAGCGACTTCGCTCAGATCGGTGAAGCTTTCGCCGGGACAGGCCGAGAGCTATCCGGTCCGGTTGGTCTCGGCGTCGGCCGTGTTGCACGACAACGCGACCTGGTCGACTTTGCGGTTACCTGGATCGAAGCCAATCGTTAGGTAGCCGCTGGGCGACTGCGGCAGGGGCTACTGCAGCTCAAGCGAGAGCTGGTCGGACTGGGACTCGTGAGCTAGCAGCCAGCGCTTCACATCGAGGCCGTAGTAGTAGCCGCCGAGGGTTCCGTCGCTGCGCAGGGCCCGATGGCAGGGCACAAACGGGGCGATGAGGTTTCGGCCGCAAGCCGAACCGACCGCTCGTACCGCTTTCGGTTTGCTGGTGGTTTCAGCCAGTTCGCTGTACGTCCTGGTCTCGCCGGCGGGGATCTGTCGCAGGCCTTCCCACACCTGCTGCTGAAGGTCGGTTCCCTTCTGGGCCACTGCGACCTGGTCGAGCGCCTCTAGGTCACCGTCGAGATAGCGCTCGATTGGTTCGTGGAGCGCCCCGAGGTGGTCGACGGTCTGTAGTTCGCTGCCGTCGTCCGTTGGGAGGCGGTCCCAGAGGTCGGCAGCGGGACAGAAGCCGGCGGCCACGATGGTGGCTACGGCTGAATCGTCGCCGGTTGCTTCGTCGATGCCGGTTGCCAGCACGGTGAGCGCACCGACGGGGGTTTCGTAACTGCAGGCGCTGATCATGATTGAGCGACCCTTTCTTCGGTCTGGGTATTGGTCTTGTTTGAGTTCTTGCCTGGCTTGCTGTTCCAGAGCAGCAGCGCGGCGTATGCCCGCCACGGTCGCCAGCTCTCGGCTCGCTGTTCGAGCTCTTTCGCTTCGACGCCTAGCGAGTTACGAAGGACGAGATCGCCAACCGGCCAGCCGTCGGGATCGTTCAGCGCTCGCATGGTGATGTAGCCGGCGGTCCACGGCCCGATGCCGGGGACCTCCAGGAGCTGAGCGACGGTTCGTTGGCGATCGCCTGCCGGGGATAGATCGATCTTCTGTTCGGCGACTGCGGTAGCCAGAGCCAGGACCGTTTCTCGACGACGGCCGGGCATCCCGAGTCGATCGAGCGGCGCAGCCACAATCTGTTCCGGCGTCGGGAAGCTGCTGAGGAGTGAGTCGGTCTCGCCGTCGGGGAGCGAATCTGTCTGTCCGACGGCCAGTGAGACCAGGTTGCCGAGTGTTGTGCGAGCCCCGGCCACGCTGACCTGTTGGCCGACAACCGCTCTGATGGCCAGTTCGAAGGCGTCGAAGGTGCCGGGGAGACGGGGGAGCGGGGTGGTGCGAAGCCGCGGTTCCAGCTGAGGGTCGGTTCGCAGGTGTTCGGCGATCGGATCCAGGTCGGTATCGAGATCGGCCACCCGCCGGACCAGCGGAACCAACTGAGCTACTCGATCCAGTCGGTCGAGCGAGCAGCGGAGCAGTAGTTTGTTTGCTGACTCGGTGCCCTCCAGCTCTAGCCAGCCACCGGGGACGCCGCGCCGGAACGTGGTCGGGGTGACGGTCTCAAGTCCATCGATCGCTCGGGCGCTCAGAAAACGATGTAGCTCGGTCCACTGCACCGACCCTCGGCATGACAGGGTCAGCGTGAGCTCGGTCGCTCCACTCGCTGCGGTGTCCGGCCGACGACGTAGCGAGGTCGGGGTGGCATCAAAGGTCTGTTTGAACGCATCGTTGAATTGCCGCACGCTGGAGAATCCCGAAGCGAACGCAACGTCGGTGATGGCCAAGTTGGTTTGGTCGAGCAGCAGCCTGGCCAACCAAAGTCGACGGGAGCGGGCCAACTGTGTCGGCCCGGTTCCCACGACCTCGTTCAGTTCTCGACGCAGGTGTCGTTCGCTGACACCCAAACGGGAGGCCAAGCCGGTAACACCCTCGGCATCGACCACCCCCTGCTCAATAAGGGTGAGTGCCTTGCCCGCCAGGTCGGTGCGGCGATTCCACTCCGGGTGGCCGGGGGCCAGCTCCGGCCGGCAACGGCGGCAGGGCCGGAAACCCGCGGTGCTCGCCGCCGCAGCGTGGCTGTAGAAACGAACGTTGGCCGATCGTGGGGTTCTAGCCGGACACGATGGTCGACAGAAGATGCCGGTCGAGGTCACCGCGGTGTAGAAATGTCCATCAAATCGGGCGTCGCGACGGCGAATCGCCTCGTAGCAGGCCAGATGGTCGAGCGAGGTGCGGTCGGTAGCTCCTGGGGCGGTCGGGGATTCCATATGGTCAGTTCTACTCCTGGTCAGGCAGATCTGCTAGCGGAAATCGGACATAGCGGTGGTGGGGCTTGAGCTGGTGGAGTGGCGGTGGGGCCATCGTTATCGGTCATTGCCGCCAACTTGGTGACCCGGGTGGCTAATGTCGATGCTGATACACGGGATTCGTGCACGGCTTCGACGGTTACTCCGGGTGCAGGTTCCCATAGCGATACCAATAGGTACCGAAACAGATACCGAAACAGATACGCAGTAAAGGTTTCCCGGCAAAGGCTTTATGCATCGTCCAATGGCAGCTCTACGAGGATTACTGATTCCGACGGCGGTACTGCTCTTTGTGCTGTCTGCCTGTCAGTCTTCGGCCGAGGAGCCGGCGGTGCTGACCATTCGTCAGACCGCCGAGAGCATGATTCAGACCGATGTGGCCAGTGCCGCTGGGCTGGGTGAGTTGGTGGCGATCTGTCCAGACGTGACGGGTGCGGTGGTCGGTACCACCTTTGATTGCACCGCCACGACCGAGCAGCAGCGCATCGTTTCGTTGACCGCCACGATCGTTGAAACCGGCCACATCAGCTTGGTCACCACCAATCTGATCACCGCCGCGGCCCTGCCAAGTTTTGAGCTGGCCGCCGTCGAGGCGTTGAACGTCGCGGTGCCCGGAACTCGGCTCGACAATGATGCCATCGACTGCGGCGACGTCCCGGTCTTGATCGGCCAAGACAACATCGTGTTATGTGCACTGCTCGACCCGCATACGCAGAAGCTGTTCGATGTAAGTCTGACAGTTGCCAACATCGAGGCTCGCCAGTTCAGCCTCGTCGTCGCCGACCAGCCCCGGGCCTAATACCCGGCGATCGCTGCCCCGTCCCGCCCCGCGGGGCTGGGGCCGCTAGTCTACGGTGCATGTCACCAGTCGAAGGTTGGTATCCAGATCCCGCAGGCAATCAGGGCCTTGAGCGTTATTGGGATGGCACGGCGTGGACCAGCATGACCCGGCCGATCGCTGCCGAAGCCACTCCGCCGCCGCCACCGCCCCCACCAGGTCCGACTCCGGGGTCCCCTCCGGTTGGAGCACCTGCGCAGGCGATTCCGCCACCTCCCGGCCCGCAGAGCGGGATGCCGTCGCTGCCAGCAGTTGAGCCGCTACCTCCTGCGCCAAGCGCTAATCCCGATTTCAGCGCCAGCACCGGGTTTGGTGCCGGTTCCGAAATCAGCGCTAGCCCTGATCTGCCCCCGGCCCCTGACGCCGATTCGGCTCCGGGTTTTGACCCGGCGTTGGGGCAGGTTCAGCCGAGCGATTCGCCGGCCGCTGACGTGCCACCCGCTCCGACCGGCGAACCGGCGAGTTCCCCAGGTATGGGAGCAGCAGGCATGAGTTCTGCCGGAATGGCCGGAATTGGCGGCATCTCAACCGAACTGCTTAGCGATGAACGATTCGCCGAGGTGCAGTCAACCGAGCGAGTGATCCGCCAGAACAGTCGCTTGCTAAAGGTCCGGCTCGGTGAGGACGTGCTGGCGAAACAGGGTTCGATGGTGGCTTTCCAGGGCCAGATCGATTTCGACTACGAAGGTTCCGGCGCCTCGAAGTTCCTGAAGAAGGCGATGACCGGCGAGGGTATGCCGCTGATGCGCTGTAGCGGTCAGGGCGAACTCTTCCTGGCCGACAACGCCTTCCAGGTTCACATCATCCATCTCGAAGGGGCCGGGCTCACGGTCAACGGCCGAAACGTGTTGGCCTTCGAACCGTCGCTGTCGTGGGATATTGAGCGCATCAAGGGTGGCGCCATGATGGCCGGCGGCCTGTTCAACACTCGACTTGAAGGTCATGGTTGGGTTGCGATAACCACCGACGGTGATCCCGTGGTGCTGCGAACCGACCAGCCGACCTTCGCTGATACCGATGCCGCGGTGGCATGGAGTTCGTCGCTCACAACCTCGCTGAATCGCACGGCCAAAGCCGGAGCACTGATCGGTCGAGGCTCGGGCGAAGCGGTGCAGCTGGTGTTCCAAGGTGAGGGCATCGTTATTGTGCAGCCCTCGGAAGGTTCCTCGGTCCCGCCCCACAGTCACTAATAGCTAGCCACCAAAACTAGCCACTAGTCGTTCCGGTCGATGTTTCCGATTTTGGCTGGTGTTATGAGTCGAGAACGGTGAACTTGACCCGTCGATCGGTGACGTCGACCGAATCGACCATCAGCTTCAGGTCTTCGGCCAGCTTCCTACCCTTGGCCGGTATGTGGCTGACGATGGCCGGTTCGGCGATCTGAATCCCGGCCCGGTTGCGTTTCTGGTCGATGCTCACGACGAACCCGTCGAATACCTCGCCAATACTGTGCTCCAAAACCAGAGCCTCGGTCATGTCGAGCATGGCTCGCTCCAGCGCCGACTCTCGCTGCCTGGACTGGCCCATCAGTTTCGGAAGCTCCTCTAGAGCTTCAAGAGCCCAGGCTGGTGGCCGCGATCCGGCGTAGAGGGCCAGCAGGACCTCGTTCCCGAACCTGTCGACTAGGCGCCTCAGCGGGGCGGTGACGTGTGAGTAGACCGAAGCGATGGCGCCGTGCTCGGGGTATTTCGGCACCTCGCCATTGAAGCCGTAGTAGCCAGCTCCTCGAAAGCTTCTGGCAGCCTGGATCAGGAATGCGTTGCACCTGGCATTGTTCGGTTCGAGGTTGCGCACAAAGTCCGGATAGGAGACGTTGTCTTGCCAGTCGAGCTTGAGAAAGCGTGCGGTCTGGCGTAGCTGGGTGACGGCGTCTTCGAACGGTGGCGGCAGGGTGCGAAGTATGCCGACCTTGGCGTCGAACATGGTACGGCCAGCCACGATGCCGGTCAGCAGCGAAATCTGGGCGTTCCAGCCCTCCACGGGGAGCGATTGGTCGAATTCGAGGGAGTAGTTCCCGTCGCGCTCGACGATCTCCTGAGCAGGCAGGTTCAGGCTGACTCCGCCACGCTCGGCTTCGCGATCCTGGCGAAGCGATCCGATTTCGGCCAGTAGCAGCATTCGGTCGTCAGATCGGCCGTCGATTCTCCGCTGCGCTTCGGTGTATGTGATTGCCTCGTCGACGGTGACCGTCGCTCGCTGCAAGCCCCACTCGATCGGTTCTCCAGCGTCATCGAGGTCGATGGTCCAAAGCAGCGCAGGTTTCTCGGTGCCCGCCAGCAGACTGGCCCGGTCTTCGCTGATGATCTCCGGGTGAAGCGGCGTCCTGGTGTCGGGGCTGTAGAGCGTCGCTCCCCGTTTGCGGGCCTCGGTGTCGATCGCTCCGCCGGGGACTAGGAAGGCGCCGACGTCGGCAATGGCATAGAAAACCCGATAACCATCACCCCGGCGTTCGGCCATGAACGCCTGGTCGAGGTCGGTCGCTCCTGGCGGGTCGACCGCAACGAATGGCAGGTGGCGGGCGTCGAGGCGTTCGGCCTCTGGTGGTGCAGCGGTTTGAGCTTCGGCCAGAACCGCGTCGGAAAAACCCGACGGCACATCGAGCTCACCCCGGATCTGATCAAAGGCTCGCTCGAAGGTCTTTGGGGCACGTATAACGATTCTTGGCATGTCTCAGCTCTCGTTGTTACTACCGTAGAGACCGAGTGCATCGGTAAGCCCTTCGGAGGCATGGTAGGTCTCGTCTTCGGATGGGAATGCTCCGCTGCGGACGTCGGCGGCGTACCGGGCCAGCGCCGCGGTTTGCGTCTCAAATGCGTTGTCGTAGCGGCGGACGAACTTGGGTTTGAAACGGTTCTCAAGGCCGATCACATCGTGGTACACAAGCACCTGCCCGTCGGTGTCGGCCCCGGCGCCGATTCCGATGGTCGGGATGTCGATCGCTTCGGTGACCAGCCGGCCTGCGACGTCTGGCACACCCTCGATCACTACCGAGAAGCAGCCGGCATCTTGGAGCGCCTTGGCGTCCTCGATCATTGTCTGCACCGCTTCTGCTTGGCGGCCCTGAATCTTGAAGCCGCCCATGACATGGGCCGACTGAGGCGTCAGGCCGATGTGGGCCATGACCGGGATCTCGGCGGCGATGATCTTTTCGATCATCGGAATCCGCTTAGCCCCGCCCTCCACCTTCACACAGCTGGCCCCGGCCCGGATGAGTTTGGCTGCGTTTGTGACCGTCTGTTCGATCGAGACGTGAAAGCTCATCCACGGCATATCGCCGACGATCAAAGCGGTGGGCTTCGCCCGGGCCACAGCCGCGGTGTGATACGCCATGTCGTCGATGGTCACTTGCAGCGTGTTGTCGTATCCCAACACCACCATGGCTACCGAGTCGCCAACCAGAATCAGGTCGACGTCGGCCTCGGTGGCCACCCTGGCTGATGGCGCATCGTAGGCCGTAACCATGACCAACGGGTCAGCGCCGTTGCGACGCTTTGCCGCTCTGATTCCCGGTACTGAACGGGTGATGGTCATCTGTGGTCTCCCGGCATGTTCGTTTATTCGTTTGCTTCTTCTTCGGTATGTCTCGACAGAAGATAACGAGGTCTAGGTGTCGCTGGCCAAGGCAGGGCAGTTGTCGATGAGTCGAGTCGACCCCAACTTTGCGGCGATTAGCAGTCGGGTCGTCGCCGGGTCGATCTTCTCTGGGACCTCAAGGGTTGACGCGTCGACAATGGCCAAGTAGTCGAGGTCTGCTCTCGGTTCGCCTTCGATATTTCTGGTCATGGCGGCCGCGACTCGAGAAGGGTCGGTTTCCCCCGCGGTGATCATTTCCTGACCGAGGTCGAGCGTGCGACGCAAGATTACCGCCGCTGCTCTGTCGTCTGGCGAGAGAAATATGTTTCGGCTCGACATCGCCAGCCCGTCTGGCTCACGAACGATCGCACATCCGACCACTTCGACCGGCATCGACAAGTCGGCCGCCATCCGTCGAATGATTGCCAACTGCTGGAAGTCCTTCTCTCCGAAGTAGGCACGGCAAGGCCCGACGATGTTGAACAACTTGCTAACGACGGTGGCCACACCAACAAAGTGAGTCGGCCGGGACTCGCCGTCCCACAGAGCCGACAAGCCGGAAACCGAAACCGACGTCAGGACCGGTCCGAAGGGATACATCTCATCGACCGAAGGGACGAAGAGATAGCGCACGCCGTTGGCCGCTGCCAGGTCGCTGTCTCGCTCTAGGTCTCGGGGGTAGTCGTCGAGGTCCTCATCGGCGGCGAACTGCAGAGGGTTGACGAAGATGCTTGCCAGCACAACGTCGCACTGAGTACTGGCAGCTCGCATCAGGGAACCGTGGCCGTCGTGGAGATAGCCCATGGTTGGGGTGAAGCCGACGAGCTGACCGTCGGCCCGCCGTTCGTCGAGAACTTCCCGCATCTGTTCGACAGTTGTTATAACTTCGGGTTTCATGCCCTGGGCATTCTAATGAGCGTTTCGGCCCGGCAACTGTTGCGAAATTGGGGTGTCTTGTCCCGCTAGTGCTGCTGCGGCGTCGGCGAGGGTGAGGTAGAGGTCTTCCTCTGGCTCGCCGATTGCCTGGAGATGGGCAGCGATGGTTTCTAGGTCGCCTCTTGAGGCGGGGCCGGTTAGGGCCGGTTTAGCGCCGGAGGCTCTGACGTTCTCCAGCGTCAACGCCATCATCTCCCAGTAGGCCGCAGCCGGAACGCCGGCTTTCGATGCCAACCGCTCGACCTGGCCGCAGATGGCCACCAGATGGTTGGCGGCCACCGAAGCCGCGGCGTGGTATGTCGCCCGTAGTTCGTCTGGGACCGCGATGGGATGGCCACCGAGGGCTGCGACGATGTCGGTAGCCGTTGGGTGGCCCGCGACGGCGAAGGTGGCGCCAGCGAGCAGCCGTTCGCTCCCGACCGTGGCACCGGGCAGCGAGATGAGCGGATGCACCGAACCTGTGCGGTCATGGGGAGCCAAGACATCGAGCGTCTTCGCTCCCGATGTGTGGATCAGCACCGCGTCGGCTGGTGCTATGGCGGCGGCTACCGAGGCGATCGTGTCGTCGGGGACCGTCACCAAGACAACGTCTGCACCGCGGGCTGCGTCGGCCGGAGAATCGTTACGGGAGATGATGCCGACACAGTGCCAACCTTGGCCAACCAGCGCCTGTCTAAAGGACTCGCCAGCTCGACCTGGACCCACCACTCGAAACCGCATACCTAGCATCGAAACTCAGTTTGGCTGAGTATGCCAATTGGCTTGGCGTTTGGTTAGCTGTTCCTGCTGAGTTTGTCGTCGATCCTGGTCATCACCGAGTGCACAACCGTGAGTTCTTCCTCGGTCATGAGGTCGAAGAACCAGTTCCTGACGTCGGTCATGTGAGCGGCGCTGGCATCTTGCAACGCCTGCTCGCCGGTGTCGGTCAGAATCGCCCAAAGGCCTCTTCGGTCGTCTTCACATTCTTCGCGCACGACGAACTCGACTTCGGTCAGACGGTCGACTCTGTACGTCAACCGACTTCGTGAAACCAGCACCTCTCTGGCCAAGTCACTCATTCGCAACCTGCGTTCAGGTGTTGCAGCGAGTGCGGACAGAATTTCGTAGTCAGTTAAGCTGATACTAGATCTCTGTTGAAGTTCCTGATCGAGCCGCTCCATGAGCTGGACGTTGGCCGACAAAAACGTCCGCCAGGTGTCCCGCTCTCTTGAGGTCAGTTCATCGTCGTTCACAATATGAATCCTACGATAGTTGTGGGCTCTCGGTGCTGATCTTTCCAGGAATCAAATTTCAATTCTTCACTACACTTATCGAGACTGCTACATGACTTCGATATCATCTTAGTAATAAAACTTAGTCGGTCGAAAATGCTGGACTGCGGCGAGGCTGTCAGAGTGAGATTTACGGGCCTATTGTCGAACGCTAACGCTCTGTCTGTCCTCATGGGGTTCCTTTTAAACGCATATAGCGCTGTTACTTTACGTACTGTAAAGTCGCGCTAACCCGGCGAGTTGTCGGTGCAATTTTGTCAGCGTCTCTGGCATGAGGGGCACCAAGTGCTCGTCCTGGCATCGATGACGGCTGATGTAAGTTCTGCATCGCATCGACTGCATGGGTGGCCGGCTCGGCCGTATGCCTCGAGGGCATTCTGGTTCTCCCCCGAGCGACCCTCGGCATCTACGTAATCTCTCAACGTTGTCCCCCCGTTGTCGATTCCTTGTGTAAGGACGATGCGGATTGCTTGTAATAGTTCGGTTGCTCGGGCTTGGGAGATTCTGGTCACTCGAGGGTTTATTCTGGCCAGCCAGAGCGCCTCGTCGGCGTAGATATTGCCGACTCCAGCGATCGGGCGTTGCGACAATAGTTTTGTCTTTAACTTTCTCCGACCCTTTGAGAGGTTGAGCCAGAACGTTTTGCCATCGAGGGACTCGTCAAAGGGCTCTGGGCCGGCATGATGCAAGGTGGGTATGGAGCGATAGTCGCCGGCGGGGACCATCCTGATGCGACCAAAGCGCCGTACGTCTACAAAATCCAACCGCTGTTGGCTGTCCAAGCGCCACCATGCTCGGAGATAGCGGGATTCTTCGGCGCCTGATTCCTCGTCGATGGTGTCGGCTTTTTCCGTGACCTGCAGCTTGCCGGTCATTCCAAGGTGGATGATGAGCTCGCGGCCGTCATCGGTTCCGAAGATCAGAAACTTGCCTCTCCGGTCGTCACGCTCGAAACGGGCGCCGGTCATGGCCCTGGCAGGCGTGAACTTGGCTGAGTTGTGTGAGCCAGCCTCAATGACGGCTCGTCCCAGCAGCCGGGGAGCGAGCTGTCTTCTTACTGTTTCCACCTCTGGAAGCTCAGGCACCTGCGGCTCCGTTCCCTTTCGTTGTTGATAAGCAGTCAATTGCGATCGTTGCTGGGATCACGGCTGTCTGTATGAACTCTGTCGGCCCAAGGCCGCTAAGCCAAGGCCAGCAATGAGCGCTATCGGTCAACGTTATGACTAAAATTTCGCAAGGGTTGTCGAGAAACCGCTCGGCCGTTCGTCGTCCTGCTACAACCGTGCCACATCTGGGTGGCAGGGTGACATATGACCCTCCTCCGTAGGGGCGGTCTGCCGTGGTAACCAAAGGAACAAACAATGAAGTATGCATGTCTGATCTACTCCGACGAGAGCGACCCGGCGATCAATCCCGATCCGAGCAGCGAGGCGTTCGGCCCGATCATTGCCGGCTACATGGGCTTTGGCGAGGAGGCGGGGGCGGCAGGCGTACTCGTCGCCGGTGAAGCCTTAGAGTCGACCTCCTCAGCTACGTCGGTGCAGGTTCGTGATGGCGATGTCATCACAACCGACGGGCCCTTTGCCGAAACCAAGGAGCAGCTTGGCGGCTTCTACATTCTCGACTGTGAGACGCTCGACGAGGCGGTGAAGTGGGCAGCCAAGATCCCCCACGCCGCCACCGGTACCATTGAAGTTCGCCCGGTCCCGGACTTCGACCAGTAGTCGATCGCCGTCATCAACAGCAGATCTGTTGATGACCGCCCCGGCGACATAGATATCCGTGACAACAACTGCGTGCCAACTCGAATCGTGACCGACCGAGTCAATCAAAGAATTGAACGGCTGGTGCGTGACGAGTGGCCGCGGTTGGTCGCCACGTTGATGAGCGAACTGGGTGATCTGAGCCTCGCCGAAGATGCGGCCCAAGACGCGGCCGAGGTGGCACTGCGGCGATGGCTCGACGACGGCATCCCCGATCGCCCGGGGGCGTGGATCACCACGGTCGCTCGTAGGCGAGCCCTCGACCGCATCAGGCGGGAAAAACGGGGCCAGGAAAAAATACTCCAGCTGGCCCAACTCGAGGCCAGGCTGGTGGACACTCCGCCCAGCAAGAGCGCCAACATGCTGCGGGACGAGCAGCTCGGCCTAATATTCGGCTGCTGCCACCCGGCCCTCTCCGTCGAAGCACAGATCGCCCTGACCCTTCGCTCGGTCGGTGGCTTGACCACAGCTGAGATCGCTCGGGGTTTCCTCGTTCCTGAATCGACAATGGCTCAGCGACTGGTTCGGGCGAAACGAAAGATCGCCACCGCGGCTATTCCGTTTCGGGTTCCTGAAGATGCTGAGCTGCTGGCTCGGGTGCGGGTGGTCCATCACGTGCTCTACCTGATCTTCAATGAGGGTTACCTCGCCTCGCACGGGGATGACCTGCATCGCTCGCAACTAACCGCCGAAGCCATCCGACTCAGTCGGCTGCTGGTGGAACTGCTCAACGACGATGCCGAGACCCATGGCCAGTTGGCGCTGTTTCTGTTCATCGAGTCTCGTCGGTCGGCTAGAGCCGATGGTCGCGGCGACCTCATCTTGTTGCCAGACCAGGACCGGAGCCTGTGGGATCAATCGCTGATCGCCGATGCTACGGCGACGCTCGATCGAGCGCTGGCCCTCGAAACCCCCGGGCCCTACCAGCTCGAAGCTGCAGTTAATGCGCTTCACGCCGAGTCCAATTCCGAAGACGACACAGACTGGCCTCAGATCGCCATGCTGTACACCGCGCTACGTCGCCATCGCCCGACCCCGGTCACGTTGCTGAATCACGCGGTTGCGGTGGCATTGGCCGAGGGTCCTGCTGTCGGGCTAGAAATACTCGATGAGCCAGAGCTCGCGGCCTCGTTGCACGACTACCGGTACTATCACGCGGCCAGAGCCGATCTGCTGCGGCGGCTCGGTGCTCCGGCAGCGCTCGCGGCGTACGAACGAGCGCTGGACTTGACCGAGAGCGAGCCGGAACGCCGGTTCCTGCGACGCCGAATCGAGGAGCTAGCGCTATGACAGAACCAGTGAGTTCGAGCCCGGCAGGTGGGTCGGACCCCGCAATCATCGAGAATCTGGTGACGCCAGCTTTGGTGGTCGACCTGGAGCGCTTCGATCGCAACGTGGCCACGATGGGCGCAGTCCTGCCGGGAGCGAAGCTTCGGCCGCACGTTAAGGCGTTCAAGTCCACCGCACTGGCCGCTCGGCTGGCTGCCGCCGGCCACCAGAACTTCTGTGCCGCCACGACTCGCGAGCTAGAGGGTATGGCGGCCGCCGGCTTAGGTCACGACCTGCTCCTGGCCAATGAGACGATCGACTACCGCCGCCTCGGTCGGTTGGCCGAAGATGGGGCATCGATTACCGCCGCCGTCGACTCGACGACGTGTGTTGAAGCGGTTGCTGCTGGTGGCGTTAAGCAGGTACTCATCGACGTTGATGTCGGTCTGCCTCGATGCGGCTGCGCAGTCGAGGACGCAGGGACGCTTGCCGAGTTGGCCCGCTCGAAAGGGCTTGAGGTCCGAGGGGTCATGGGCTACGAGGGTCATCTGATGATGGTGATGGACCCGGCCGAGAAGCAGGCCAAGGTCGAGAAATCCATGACTCGACTGCTCGAGGCTCACGATGCCGTCGGTGGTGAAATCGTCTCCGCTGGCGGTACCGGAACCTACGCGGTGAACACCTGGGCCAACGAAATTCAGGCCGGCTCGTACTGCCTTATGGATACCCAGTACGACACCCTCGGGTTTCCGTTCGAGATTGCTCTGTCGGTTGTCACGTCGGTCATCTCGGTCAACTCCCGCGGGTTCTTTGTGGTCGACGCGGGGCTAAAGGCCCTTGGCATGGATCACGGAAACCCCACCTCGTTAACCGGCGAGGTCATGTTCTGCTCCGACGAACACACCACCCTCAAGCCGGACGACGATGGCATGCCCGCGGTGGGGGATCGCATTCAGCTTCTGCCGGCCCACGTCGACCCGACGGTGGCGAAACATCAGCAATTCTGGGTCATGGGTGGCGACGATAGCTCAGCACTAGCCGGTCGGCCGGTGGTCGATCGCTGGCCGGTCGACCTCCGTCATTGGTGACCGCGCTTGGCCCGCTTGCTGGTTCCTAGCGGCCCATGTGGAGACCATCACCGGTAAGTGAGAGTCTCGGCCCGTACTTCGGGGCGCTACTGTTCGACTTGGCCAGCCTGATTACCCGCCACCGATGCCCGGCGTAGGGTTCCAGTAACTCCAACATGCGCTCGTCGGTGCCGCGGGCTTCGCCTGCCAACGTCCAGGCGATGGTGTTTGGGATGTGGTAGTCGCCAACCGGTACCGCGTCGGCGTGGCCCATCGACGTAGCGGTCACCATCGCTGTCGTCCACGGGCCGATGCCTCGGATACGTTGCAGCCGGGCCGCTGCGCTCTCCGGGGTTCTGGCGGTTAGATCGCCGATCCGGGTGAGTTCTCTGGCGGTCCGGATCAAGATTTCTGCCCGCTTACGTTCGACTCCCAGCGGGTGGAATTGGTGATAGCCCATCTCGGCCACCTGCTCGGGGCTCGGCAGGATCCAACCCTTGTTCGGGCCCGGTGCGGCCTCGCCGAACTTGCGGGCCAGGAGCCGTCTGGCCTTCGCGGCGTTTTGCACCTGAACCTTCTGGCCGAATATTCCGCCGACGATGGCATCCCACGGCCGGTCGGTGCGGCCGAGGAGGAACGGCTTGCGACGCCAGAACTCGGCGATCTTTCCCGTCGGTTGGAAGCCGCTGAGATCGTCGTCCTGGCCCAGCAGCAGTGGCGCCTGATTCAACAGCCACTCGGCTCCCGGCCCCCAGGCCTCGGCTTCCATTGTGGTGTCGGTGGTGCGTTGCAGGCTGAGCGAACCGATGCCATCGGGGGTTCTGGTATTCCACGACAGTTCCGTAGGCCCGACCAGCACCGGATCCTTGGCCCCTCGCACGGTGTCCTTCACGTTTAGGGTCGCTGCGATGGTGATCGTCCTGGTCGCCACAGTGCTAAGGCTAGCGGGCGAGGCCAAGGCTAGCGGCTGGGGCTGAACGAGCTCAGCTCCATAGGGAGCTGAGCATCGCATCGACTTCATCTGCCACACCGACATTGTCGAGGGCTAGAGCCGCGGACTCATCCTCAGGCACGGTGACCGACTCGACGAAGTGTTCCCGCAGCGGCTCCAAAAAGCGGCTGAGTTGGGCATAGACGTGGCGGTCGTCTGAGGCGAAACGATTCACATGGAACCGCAGCGGAAAGCTGACGGTTAGTTCAGCCTTTGCTCTGGTGACCGCCACGTAAAGCAGTCGAAGTTCCTCTGCCAAACCCTGGCTGTCTCCCAGAGCCATCTCCGAGGGGATGTTTCCATCGGCGGCATGGAGTAGATAGACCGCCTTCCACTCGCAGCCCTTCGCTGAATGGATGGTGCTGAGCGTCAGCCAGTCATCGTCGAGATGAGGCGGACCGGCGAAGTCGCCGGTCTTTCTTGGCGGGTCGAGCGTTAGCTCGGTGAGAAACCGGCTGCGAGATCCATAGCCTCTGGCACCCACCGCTAACTGGTCGATATCGGCCAGCCGGGCATCGCTGTTCTCGTAGCGGTTTGGGAACACCAGAACGCAGAACTGTTTGAGTCTGTCGATCTGGGTGGCCGGATCGAGATCGCCGCTGGTGCAGTCGGCCAGGGCGGTTCGCAGCTCGTCTGCCTGTTCGGTGGCGGCGTTCGGGACCCGCCCGATCCCGTCGATGAAGCGGCTCAACGCGTTGGCGTTTGGCTTGGTAATGCGCAGCTCATCGACCAGGCGCTTTACGGTTGCCGGCCCGACGCCGTCCATCGATCGCAACACCCGGTGCCAGGCCAGTTGATCGTCTGGGTTCTCCATTACCCGCAGAAGGGAGAGTAGATCTTTAACGTGCGCCGTTTCCAGGTATTTGAGGCCGCCGTATTTCACGTAGGGGATGTCGCGTCGGACCAACTCCAATTCGAGACCGTCGGCGTGATGCCCGGCCCGGAACAGCACCGCCTGTTCCCGTAGATCTATGCCCCGCTCTCTGGCATCGAGAATGTTGTCTGTCACCAGCCGGGACTGTTCGCCTTCGTCAACGCATGACAACAGATTGGGGCTAGCGCCGTTGCCCTTCGTCGACCAGAGCTTGCGAGAATAAGTGGAGACCCGGTCGGTGGGGTTGATGAGATCGGCAGCGTTCTCTGTTTCTTCGGATGGCTGCTGGGCCAACACCGCGTTTGCCACGTTGAGGATCTGAGTGGTCGAGCGGTAGTTCTGCTCCAGCACCACCACCTCAGCGTCTGGGTATGTGGTGGGGAAGGTCCACATATTGGCCACGGTGGCGGCCCGGAACCCGTAGATGGCCTGAGCATCATCGCCAACAGCACAGATCTGAGTGTCGTGGCCGTACATGCCGGTGAGGATGTCGGCCTGGATCGCATTTGTATCTTGGTATTCGTCGATCAGGATGTGGTCGAACAGGCAGCGCAGGGCTTCGCCAACCGGACTAGCGGTAAGCCCTCGCCAGAACAACAGCAGATCGTCGTAGTCGAGGACCTGGTTCTTTCTTTTGGTGTCGGTGTAAGCCCCGAACAGGGTTCGAAGATCATCGGCGTGTTCTGCGCACCACGGGTAGTCGATCTGCAGTACTTCGTTTAGCTTGGCTTGGCTGTTGACCATCCTCGAATAGATCGAAGCGATCGTCTCTGCTCGGGGGAAACGTTTCCCTCGCTGCCCGAAACCCTCATCGGTGCGGACAAGGGCGAACAGATCGGTGCTGTCGCCGTGGTCGAGCACGGTGAAACCCTCGGGAAGCCCGGCTGCTGATCCGTAGCGGCGCAGCAAACGGTTGGCCACCGAGTGGAACGTTCCGCCCCAGATCTGGTTTGCTGACCGGCCGGGGCAACTGGCAGAGACCCGCCCCACCATTTCAGCTGCCGCCCGGCGTGTGAAGGTAAGCAGCAGCACCCGGTCAGGGGCAGCCCCCTCTTCGAGCAGGCGGGCCACTCGGGCGACCAGAGTCTTTGTCTTGCCGGTGCCGGCGCCGGCAACGATCAGCAGCGGTGTTCCGGTGTGGCTAGCGGCTTCGAATTGCTGTGGGTTGAGGCCGGCGGCCCAGTTGGGGGGAGGGTCGGGTGGGCGATCCAGACTGTTGTCGATTGTTACGGCGGCGCGTGAAACGGGATCTGCAGACATGGCGCGACTCAACCTAGTCAGCGCCTGTGACAGCCAATCTGCCGTGAGTCCGTCGCTCGGCTCAGAGCGGCCGGCGTCTTACGGGCTGGGGATTTAGTCGAGCAGGCCGATGATGATGAACTCGGCCCGGCGGTTCAAGCTGGCGGTCTGCTCGTCGTCGTCTTCCGAGGCCTCTTCTTCGCCTCGAGGGTCGGCGTTGATCTGGGCCGGGTCGACCCCGCTCTTGACCCAATAATCGATGATGGCCTGGGCCCGCTTCCTCGACACATCGAGGTTGACCTCGGCGCTACCGACGGCGTCAGTGCGGGTGATCACGGTGATTGAAGCCTGCGGGTTTTGGCGCAACAGCAGCGTGCCAAGATCGAGGATGGGGAAGAACGGCGTCGCTACTTCAATACTGTTGAAGCCGAACAGCACGACATCTTCGACGTAGAGCGGAGCGCTGGAACCCGGAACGATGACCTCGGTCGGATCAATCGTGTATTCGTTGACCACGTTGTCTGGGCCGACCACTGCGGCGGCCTTCTGCTCGATGAACTGCCCAACTTCCTCGCTTGGGACCGGACCGCTGAGGTAGACCTTGCCGCCCTTGAAGATCGCCAGACGGCCCGAGTCGGTCGAGTCGCCCGTTGCGTCGTCTTCATCGCTGGCTTCGGTCTCATCGGCGGCAGCGTCATCATCGGTTGCCGCCTCGGCGGCGGCGGCATCGTCGTCTGTCGCCGCATCGTCTTCATCGGCCATCGCGGCGTCGTCGTCGGAGCCATCGACGTCCACGGTGATGGCCTCATCTGCGTCAGTGCCTTCGGCTTCGGCGCCGTCGGTAGAGGTCAAAGCGTCGTTGCTGGTCAGCTCTTCGCTGCCAAGCTGTCCGGACTGGGCGTCCGTATCGTCGGTGGCGGTTTCGGTCGAGTTGCCCTGATCGGCTAGCACGTAGCCGAGCACTCCCATACCGAGCAGGGCG
Organism: Acidimicrobiales bacterium; assembly: GCA_050633745.1. Taxonomy (GTDB): domain Bacteria; phylum Actinomycetota; class Acidimicrobiia; order Acidimicrobiales; family SZUA-35; genus JAHELU01. The sequence goes on along the minus strand of JBOEHD010000048.1, from coordinate 18,964 downwards.
GCTATGCCGAACAGCGCCAGCATGGCGATCTTCCATGGCCTACGACCCTGCGGTTGGGTGGGTTCCAGCGGCGGCTGCACTGCCGCCTCTTGCTGCAGCGGACTCGGCTGGCTTACCTGCTCTGCGTCCGTGCTCCGGCCAGCCCAACTCGGTAGTTCTTCAAGCTCACCCATTGAGATACTCCTACTCCCGTTTTTACTGTTGACGAGCAGCGAAGACTGTAGATACTTCGCTCAGCGGCATAACCCGTCCAGCCGTCGTAAAGCCTACAGCACCTCGGTGACCTCGGTGTCTCTGGTTCTGGCTGTTTGGGGGCTGAGGGCGCCGTCCGAGGCCGATTTTGAGTGCGGTTCGGGCCCAATTTCAGCGGGGACTTGGGTATTCGGACCCCTCTTGTTAGGTGGAAATCCGATTGGCTTTGAGGGTGGAGATGACGTCTTCTAATAGGAAGTGGAACTTGCGAGACCCTGGCAACCTGCTGGCCGGTAGGCGGCCATCACCGGCCATATTCAGTACTGTCCTGGCGTTCAAGTCGAGTAACTCGGCGACTTGGCTAGTGTTCAGCATCGGCGGATAGGCATCGCGAATCGCCCCGTAACCATCGCTGACATTGGTCTGTGATGCGGTTTCTAAGGCCGTTCCCGAGGCGGGTTCCGATGCCGTCTTGATGGGGGCAGGCGCCTGATTCTCCATCCGGCGAACAGTAACGCATGGTTCGCCAAACTACGGTTATTTCCCTCGAAGCTCGCTCGGATTGATCCGCAAACCGGCGTGAACCAGAGTGGTGCCTATGAGAGTTCCCGTTTCGCAGCTCCAATCCCTGATCATCGATATCTTCTCCGCCGCAGGCTGTAGCTCGGCAGAGGCAGATCGTATTGCCAGGCACCTCTTGGCTTCCGATCTTGCCGGGCATCCAAGTCATGGTGTGGTGCGGGTCCGGAACTACGTCGGTTGGCTGGGCGCAGGCGCTGTCGTCGCTGATCAGGAGATCTCGGTGATCTCCGAAAACGAGACGTTGGTGGTGCTCGACGGGGGCTACGGTTTCGGTCAGACGCTCGGCGAAGAAGCGGTTCGTATTGGGCTGGCAAAGGCCGAGGCCACCGGGGTTTCGGTGGTGGCGCTCCGCAACTCGGGCCACCTGGGCCGCATCGCCGACTGGGCCGAAGCGGCAGCTGATGCCGGTTATGTGTCTATTCACTTCGTCAACGTGGCAGGTCAGGGTCTGGTCGCTCCCTACGGGGGCAAGGAACGGCGCTTCGGTACCGACCCGATCGCCATCGGTATTCCGCAACAGGATCGGCCGCCGATTCTGATCGACTTCGCCACCTCGGTGGTCGCCGAGGGTAAAGCCAAGGTTGCGCTGAACGGTGGCAAGCCGGTCCCCGACAACGCCATGGTTGGTCCCGATGGGGCGATCAGCGGCGACACCTCGGTGCTCTACGGCGATGTGCCTGAGGGTAAGAACCCCGACCCTCGTAAGGGTCCAGGTGCGCTGCGCACGATGGGGGAGCAGAAGGGTTCGGCGTTGGCCCTGGCCTGCGAGCTGTTGGCCGGTGTGCTGACCGGCTCAGCGACCAGCGGTTCCGAGCCGTTCTCAAACGGCATGCTCTCTATCTACCTGTCGCCCGAACATTTCGCCGCCACCGGGTTCGCTGCCCAGGCCACAGAATTTGCTGACTACGTTCGCTCGGCCGCACCTGCCGACCCAAGCCAGCCGGTGAAGGTGCCGGGCGACATCGAGCGGGCTACCGCAGAAGAGCAGCAGAAAAACGGCATCGACCTAGCCGAGGGCACATGGAGCGATCTCACCATCACCGCCGAAAGCGTCGGCGTTGCCATGCCGGTGATAGCGTAGCTGTGACGACTGGGGACCCGCCCCGACACGGAGGCGACCTCGCGCTCCCGAACTTCACACATCGAGATCCGCGACCTTGTCGAGATCAACGTCAACACCGATCTCAGCCACGCCGCGGACGAGAACCTGCCGCCAGGTCGGATCCTGGAGTGAAGTGACCTGGATTTCCGGATCGAGCCAATAGTCGCTCACGGCCTCGTCACGAATGACAAAGATATGACTCGTTGGCAAGCGGGCCTGAAAGTAGCCGAGAACTTGGGTGACGTGTGGCGAGGGAGCTCGGCAAAGCGTGCCCACATCAGCCGATGTGACCTCGAATGGCGCCAACACCGCGACAGCTATGCAGCCAGGCCCATCGGCTCTTGTGCGCTTCTCAGCCGAGTACATCAGGTCGGTCTCATGCAGCTGACGGAGACCATCCCAGATCAAGAGCGGACTCAACGACGTGGCGCGATAGAGCGTCTCGCCTACCAGTGCGCACCGCTTATCATCGTCTCCGAGCACAAACCCGTACTCAAGATCCATCCCTGATCACCCCAGTAAGTCATCAACCCGATCCAACAAACCAACCTCCAGATCGACCCTGGCGGCATGTCTGCGAAACTGCTCAGTTCCCACTGGGAACGTACCATCCCATAGGTTCCGTTGACGGTTGGCGATGCTCGTGGCCAGGTCACTTCGCAGGTCTCGCAGCTGCCCCGGCTTCAGTTGCGAGAGCTGGCCAGTCTGTGGGAGCTGCCCGTCAAGCACCTGGTTGCCAAAGTTGGCATCTGTCTTCAGCTGCCACGGACATTCGATGTTGTGAACCAGCGCGCTGTCGTCTCCAACGGAGACAAAGAACGTGTCGAAGCCCGCAACATCGAGATCGTAGGCCAGATCAACACGAGCCGTTTGCCAGTCAAGACCTTGGGCCAAAACCGTGGCACCCGTCGCTGACAGGAGCGCATCACCGGGAGAAAGATGTTGGCTCTCCTGCCATTTCCCATCAGTGGCATTCCAGTACAAATGGTCCTCAGTGGTCCAGACACCGCCAGCACTCGTCTCAAGCACAAGAAGCTGGTCGACGTGTGGAAGCGTGCGAAGAACAGCCTGAGGCGCCGTCTCCCCACTTTGCGGATCTGCGGCATAAACAAGATCACCAACGGCTATCTCACTTATCGGCTTTGTCGTACCGTCAGCCATCAAGACTGTCGTGTCGGCCGAGAACGAGCGGCATGACAACCTGCCCAAATCGTCAAGTGTCCCGTTTGAGGTGCCGGGGGTGGGCGGGAGGTCGGCGGCGCCGCGGGTGGAGGGTCGGGCCGCTCCGGGAGCATCGGCTATCTGGCCGAAGATTCGGTCGGCGTAGCCGGTCACTCCTTCGGTGACGATGATCTCCCAACGGGGAGAGTGCGGATCGCCAATCGTCTCCTCCAGAATGCCGGTGCTGTAAGCTACGCACCCTGACACGCCCTTGTGATCCTCGGCGGCGGAGAGGCAGCTGGACGCCACCAGGATGTTGGCGTAGTCCGGGTCGTTCACAGGGACCAATGTCCCGTCAGCGAGTTTGAGAGTGATCAACTCCTGGGCCATGAGATCACCGAAGTTGCCCGTAGCGGCCTGGTGACCCGAAGTCTGCATCTCCATGGCGTAAGAGACGGAGTAGCGCCCTTCGGGATTAGCGAAGAAGACCTCGAACGGCACGGTTACATAGGCGTAATTGCCTTCGAGGCGACCGCGGGCTTGGGCCAGATTGAAGGCGTGACGGAGATCGAGGCCGAGATCCTCGCTATCGGTGACGTCGGCGTTCGACGGAGATAGACCGCGGGGGTCCTCGAAATTGATTGGATCGTTGGCGGCGTAGGCGTACCTGCTTGTCACCGCCGACCCCGGGGGCGCAGACAGTGGATCAGGGGTTAGGAATCGCAACTGATCGGGATCGAGATCCCGGGACTTCAGGTAAATCGTCGGTCCAACATGGAGCTCGCCTCGATAGCCGAGCCCGAAGTCATCGCCGTCGCCGTTGTATCGGCCGTGCGGATCGAAACTGCGGGCCACAGACACAGGCGAGCCGATGATGTCGCCAAACGCATTGCGTCGGATGACCGAAACCTTGGCCCTGTTCCGACCCCTGTGGTCATAGCCATATTCGTAGTCGGTTTGATAGTCCCGGCCTTTGTTCTTGTTTTGCTGAGTGATACTTAGAGCTGGGCCGACGCCGTGGACAAGTGCCACCGACCGGCCGGAGTCAGCGTCCGTCCAACCAAGCGGCTGCGGGTTGAATTGCGTTCGATCCCAGGTCAATAGCCAGGTTTGTTCGGTCGTCTTCGGGCCACCCTTGTCGCCATGCTTGCCGCCGTGTCTGCGGCCAGTTTGGCTCTCTGAGGTTCGGGTGACGGCCGCCAACAGGCCATCGGGGCTGTAGGTCCGAGCCCAGGTGATGACCTCCGGGCCTTTCTTGCTGTTCTTGCCCGGGGATGTCAGGGTGACAGAGCCAAGCCGACCCCGTATGTCATAGACGTAGCTCAGTTCCTGGCCGTTGGACCGGGATTCTCCGGTCAGACGGCCCGCGTTATCAAACGAGAACGTTGAGCTGTAGTGCCTACCCTCGTCGGCCACCGTGGAACTCTCAACCTGGTTGGCGGCGTCCACCGTGAATGTTGCCTCCCATTGCTTCTTGAGGCTGCGGGTAGGGGTCTTCGGTTTCGTGCTGCTGTGGGCCCGGTGGTCGTAGCCTCGGGATCGGAACCAACCTCGGGCCGCTTCGACAACATTGCCGACGGCGTCATAGCGGTAGTTCCAGAACCGTTTACCGCGCGAGGCCTCTGTCAGTTGGCCGGCCCCGTCGTAGTCGAACTCCCAATCTTCGGCGCCGCTGATATCGATCAGGCGGCCGGACTGGTCATAGTCAAGCTTCCACATTCTGTGACCGTCGATGAAGCGGGTGAGCTGCTCTCCCTCGTAGCGAAGGACCCGACGCGAGCCGTTGGGGAACTTGATCTGGGTAAGACGAGAGTCGTCATCCCAGCGATACCTGGTCTTCCCGTGCACGGAATGTTCGGCCGATGTCAGACGGTTTAGCTCGTCGTAGGCGTAGACCACGCTGGTGCCGTCGGGGTAGATCAGCTTTGTCCGGTTCCCGACCTGATCCCACTCGTAGCTGACGGTGTCGCCGTCCGCTTCGGTGAACTTGAGAAGGTTGCCGGCCTTGTCGTACTCGCTGGACACGGTGCCGACGATCTTGCCAGCGGCATCGACATCCTGAATGGCAACGATCCGTCCTAGAGCGTCGTAGGCGAACCGTTGTTGCGATCCGTCGGCGAAGCTCAGTGCGGTGACCCGTCCGCCGGAGTCGAAGGACCGAGTCGACGAACGCTGTGACGCGTCGGCCACCGTTTCCAGACGGCCGTGGGCATCGTAGGTCATCGACGTTGCTCGCCCCAGAGGATCGACGCTTCTGGTTTGCTCGTCGGCGAGGTTGTACTCAAAAGCGGTGGGGTTGCCGTTTTGGTCCACCCAGCGGACCAGGTTGGTACGGCCGTCGTATTCGTAGAGTTCGCCTCCACCGTTCGGATCGATTGCGTCGTTCAGCACCATGGCGTCGAACGAGAAGGTGGCAGCGGGGTCCTCGCCCAGTCGGGTCGCGCTCACTCCACCGTTCAGGTCGTAGTTCAACGCGGTGCTCACGCCGGCTGGGGAGGTCAGCTTGGTTATGCGGCCGGAGTTGTCATAGGCCGTGCGGTAGCGCAGACCCTCCGGTGAGGTCACCGCGATCACACGACTGTCGGCGTCGTACTCGTAGCGGACCGCCCGGTCCCCGGGAAGTATCACCGAGCCGACCCGGCCAGCGGCATCGTAGTGGTAGGTGACAGCGTTGCCCTTGGCATCGGTCACCGAATGAAGACGGCCAGCATCGGTGTAGGCGAAGCTGTTGGCGTCACCCTCCCGGGGCCCTCGCACCGCGGTGACGCGAAACGCGTCGTCATAGTCGTAGGAGATGGTGATCTCATCGGGAGTGCCATCGGCCACGGTTTGGCTGAGAAGTTGTCCACCGCTGTTCTCGGCGTAGGTGAACGAGGTGATGATGCCGTTGCGGTCGGTGGTGGTGACCGGGCGTTCGGCGTCGTCGTAGACGGTGCTGATCGATGCCTGGTCGGGGTCGGTGATTTCATCGACCAGCCCTTCGACGTCATAGCCGAGGTTGAACGTCGCCGCGGCCCGAACCGGGTCGGTGGTGGACACCAGCTGGCCCAGTTCAGCGAAGTCGTATTGCCATGTCGCTCCGCCGGGACGGGTCAGGCTGGTGCGTTGACCGAAGTCGTTGTGATCGAAGCTGGTTTCATTCGACCGCTGGTCCACGACCGAACTCAATTGCCCGTCCGGACCGTGGTTCATTTCCACCCTGCTGGTGACCCCGGGGAGGGCGTCGAGGGCATCGACGAAGGTGGTCAATCGGCCGGCGTCATCGTAGATGCGTGACCGGGTGGCGTTCGACCGATCGGTGCTCGACAGCAAACGACCAACACCGTCATAACTCATCGTCGTGGTGTTCCCCGTCGGGTCCACCATCTCGGTCATACGGCCGATGGCGTCGTACCGGAACGAGGTGGTGTTGCCGACTCCGTCTGTTACCGATGACAACCGCTTCGTCTCGTCGTAGGTCATGCGGTTGGTAACGCCGTCGGCGTCGGTGGTGGCGACGATCAGGCCGTCTTCGATCACGTTGGTTATCGAGTGCCCCTCCGGTCCAGCGATCTCGGTCGGGGTGGCGTTTATGCCGTCATAGCGGTAGGTGGTGACACCCCCGTTGGGGGCGGTGACCGTGGTCAACCGATGGAGGGGCAGCGTTTGACCGTTGGCGCTCGTGGCGGTGTAGGAGTACTCGTAGCGCCACGTCCCGATTCCCGCGCTCGTGACGCTTGTGACGTTTCCGAACTCGTCGAACTCGCGCTCGACCTCACCGTCTTGGGCATCGTCCGAGCTGTTGGCCCGGCGGTCCAACACGCCGGTTGGTTCGCCGAAGCTGTTGCGTTCGAAGGTGACGCGTTGCCCCAGCGGGTCAACCAGGGTGGCGAGATAGCCCTTGTCGCCGCGAGCGTAGGTATAGACGTCGACGCGGGTGGCTCCGCCCGGACGGGGAGCGCCGGTGACGGTTAATACCGTCGCATCGGCCTGGTAGTCGAACTCGCTGAACTCGCCGGCAGCTGTTGTCTGGTTGGCGACCCGACCCTCGTCGTCGTAGGTGTTGGTGACGGTCTCCACTCCGGTGGCGTCGATCATCTTGGTGATGCGTCCGATGCCATCGGTTTCATAGGTCGAGGTTTCGCCGTTGGCGTTCGTCACCGTGCGCAGATGACCGTCGTCGTCATAGCCGTAGGAGACCTCGCGAGTGTCTGCCCCTGTGCTGGTCCCGGTGATCTTCGAGATCAGCTTTTGCTCGTTGTAGTCGATGCGGTATTCCGGACCGATGGATGAGCGGATCGAGACGATCGAGTTGTCATCGTTGTACAAAATCTCGACGGTGCCGTGATGGAGCGAACTCATCTCGCTAATACGCCCGTCGGTGAACGTCCAGCGCGAGCCATCGAAGAACTCGATCACTTCGTTGCCCTCAGCGGCGTCGATCAAGCGACCGGAGAAGCCGTCGGGCCGGGTGTAGCCGCCCCCTTCGAGGGGCTCGAAACGAACTTGTCGCCCAGACCCCAGCAATACCCCGACCACACCATCAGCGTCGGTGCTGGTGTTTATCTGATGGCTCAGCCGCCAGCCATCACCAAGCGGCGGGTCGTCGAGGCCGGGGTAGCCGATGGTCAGCGAGTTGTAGGAACGGACCAAGTCCATGGCATAGAGATTGCGCCCCAACCTCAGATCCAGCTTGGCGTCGGTCAGATTGCCGGTGGCCACCTGGACCGGATCGGCCACCGAGATGGTGTTCGGGTTGTTGATCAGGTTCGAGGCTTCGTTGTCGACCGGGGTGGTCGGCACCGGCGTGATGACGGTGCCGAAAGAAACCCCCAACGGGTCGCCATCAGCGTCGGTCGGAGTGAAGCTGATCGGGAGGCGACCCCCTCCTGCTGCCGGTCGTTGGAAGACGAGGCTGAACTGCCGGGTGCTGCCCGCCCCTAGCACGAATCCGCAGCGCAACCGGGCCTCGACCACCTGGGTGTCGGGAGGTAGGACGTTGCCCGCCTCGTCGATCAGGTCACACTCGGGAGCCTGAATCACTGAGCGCACCGGCACCGGGTTTGATGTCAGCAGCAGTCCGGAGCCAGCGAAATCACTGGTGTTCGTGACGAACAGCAGGACCGACGCTCGGCTTCCAGAGAAGGCAATTTCGGCGTTGCCGGCCAGCGATGGGCCAGTCAACCCGAGCGAGGGTGCGGTGATGGAGAACGTATCGCCAACCGAATCTCCGGCGGCCGATTGCAGCGTGAATGCGAGGGTGAGGTCGCCGGTCGGTGGTCGGTTGAGGCTTGGGGTGAATTGGGCAGTGGCACCTCGTGTGCCGATCCCGAATTCACATCGGATGCGGCGCTGTTCTCCTCCGCCTGCAGCGACAAGGGTGCAGCCGTTTCCGACAGAGGCGACGGCGCTGGCGGCGACGACGCCTGACTCCATCACAAGGTTTGCTCCGGCGATGTCTGCGTTGTTAGTCAGCGTGATCGTGAAGTTGGCGGTGGTCGAAGTCAGGGTTCGGTTGACCGATGCCGAGAGTGATGGTCCCGCTGGCGGGGTAGTTGGCGGTGCGGTGACGGAGAACGATTGGCCGATGCTCGAGCCGTCAGCGGCGCTGAGGGTGAAGGAGACGGTGAGGTTGCCAGATGCCGGTCGGTTGAGGCTTGGGGCGAATTGTGCGGTGGCACCTCGTGTGCCGATCCCGAATTCACATCGGATGCGGCGTTGCTCTCCTCCGCCAGCAACGACAAGCGTGCAGCCGTTTCCGGCCGATGCGACCGCGCTGGCGGCGATGATGCCTGACTCCATCACCAAGTTCGCGCCCGCTGTGTCGGCGTTGTTTGTAAGGGTGATAGCGAAGTTGGCCGTATCCGAAGTCAGGGTCCGGTTGACCGATGACGACAGCGATGGTCCCGATGGTGGTGCGACCGCAGGTGCGGTGACGGAGAATGACTGGCCAACGCTCGAGCCGTCAGCGGCGCTGAGGGTGAACGAGACGGTGAGGTTGCCGGATGCGGGCCGGTTGAGGCTCGGGTTGAATTGTGCGGTGGCGCCTCGTGTGCCTATCCCGAATTGGCATCGGATGCGGCGCTGTTCTCCTCCGCCAGCTACGACGAGCGTGCAGCCGTTTCCGGCTGACGCGACGGCGCTGGCGGCGATGATGCCCGATTCCATTACGAGGTTTGCGCCGGCGGTGTCGGCGTTGTTTGTAAGGGTGATAGCGAAGTTGGCCGTATCCGAAGTCAGGGTCCGGTTGACCGATGACGACAGCGATGGTCTCGGTGGCGGAGTGGGTGCGGGAGCGGTGATGGAGAATGATTGGCCAACGCTCGAACCGTCAGCGGCGCTAAGGGTAAAAGCAACGGTCAGATTTCCCGATGTGGGTCGATTCAGGCTTGGGGTAAATTGTGCCGTCGCACCTCGTGTACCTATCCCGAATTGGCATCGGATGCGGCGCTGTTCTCCTCCGCCAGCAACGACAAGTGTGCAGCCACTCCCGGCCGATGCGACCGCGCTGGCAGCGATGATGCCTGACTCCATTACGAGGTTTGCGCCCGCGGTGTCGGCGTTGTTAGTAAGCGTGATCGTGAAGTTCGCGGTGCTCGAAGTCAGGGTCCGGCTGACCGACGATGACAGCGATGGCTGAGCCACCTGAGCGGCAGTCGGTCTACTCAAGGGGGTAACCAGTGATGCGATCAAGCATCCGACTACCACCACAATCCGCGTTCGACGACGGCACCTTCTATTCATTGTCATGACCCACCTTCCGCTGCCGCCGCTCTCTGGTTATAGACGGAGAAGCCGCGGCCTATGACTGTGTCATTAACCTAATCCAGTGCAAAACCAACGTCAACGACACCCTTTATGTGGGGAATGACTCTTCCGTATTTCGACTTCTATTCAAAGTCGAACCGCTTTGTTTCGCGTCTATGGACCTCGATCGGCCGGCTCTGGGCCGAGCGCCCGGGCTCGACCGAACGCTTCTTAGACGAGAGGCCAGGGCCAGCGATGGCCGTCGGTCTCGTCGTCGGGATAGACGCCGGCTTCGAGCAGCGCCTTCGCTCTGCTGAGCACTGCGTCGGCCTCGAACGAGTCGAGCAGGCAGGTCAGCCCGGGTGGGAGGCCTTCGATAGTAAAGCGTTCGATGTCGGCCAGGATCTCGGCCGGGATGGGCTCATCGATGTAGTCCCACATAACGGTCCGCAGCTTGTACTGGGCGTGGAACGACAGCCCGTGGTCGATCCCGTAGATGTGGCCATCTCGGGCCAGGAGGCAGTGGCCAGACTTGCGATCGGTGTTGTTGCCGATCACATCCAGGGCGCAGAGTCGTTCGAGGTCGGGTCGGCCGACACCGTTTTCGTGGAGCGTAAAGTAGTGCTGCTCGAAGTCGGCATCGACGAAGGCTTGCACCGACCCTTCGCCATGGGGACCCTCGGCGATCGTGGTCGGTGGAATGACGGTCCAGCCAAGCGCCTCGGCTAGGCGGTACATGGCGACCTCGCGCTTGTAGAGGTCGGGCGGAAAGTCCCACAGCGGACGCTCACCCCGCCCCGGCTTGTAGATCGCTTTGTGAGACCGCCGCTCGGTCGCAGCTTCCCCGCCGTCAGACCCACCGCTGCCAGACTCCCCTTCGGGGGCATCGAACACGGTGACCAGCAGCGTGGCGTTAGAGCTGTAAGGCATACGGCCTTCGACTTCCATCTCCCCGGTCTGGAAGAGGTCGATCAGCTCGTCTGTTGGCAGGTCGAAAGCCGAGGGGTTTCCCGCGTCGGCGGGAGAACTCGATTCGGAACCGCCGTCCTCGGTCATTAGTTCAGCCGGGGGCAGGCATGTCCCGCTGGGTCGAGCGGCTGACCGCAAAGCTTGCATGGCGGGCGGCCCTTTGTCATCAGTTCATCGGACATCGTGATGAACCCGACCGCATGGCTTACATCGATGTGGGCACGAATCTTGCCGCCATCGGGCTCGTCACTCAGGAGGCCGAGTTCTTCTTCGAACTCGTTGTCCTCTTCTGGCATGAGCTCTTCGATGACCAGCACAACTTCGGCATCGGCTTCATCGACGCCGACGGCGATCTGGCCAACGGTCCACTCTGGGACGGTCGGGCTAACGAGCTGCGGTGCCGTTACCGGTGTGGCGGCCGACGGTAGATCGTCGAGTACGCCCCGCAGAAACTGCGCCAGCGCCTTGACCTGTTGCTTTTCGAGCTTGACGGTGACCATCGTCGACTCGTCGCCGACCTGGAGGTAGAAGGTCCTGTCGCCGGGCTCACCGAGGGCGCCGGCGGTGAAATGGGTTACCTGTCTGAATTCGAACGATTCGCTCATAGTGGTTCGCAGCTCCTAGCTGGGCACCAAGGCCTTCAGATCGTCACCCATAGAGTTGACCGCAAGCACCGTTGGGCCGCCAAATCCGTATATGACAGCCGATATCGAGCACGGTCCCACGACTATTCTTTGGAACAGGTCGAGGTGGGCGCCCATGGCATGGCCGATGGCCGCTTTGATGGTATCGGCGTGGGACACGGCGACGATGGTCTGACCGGGGTGGGCGGCCACCAATTTCTGAGTCGCCCCAACCATGCGCTGTTGCATCTCCAGGAACGACTCGCCGTCGGGAAATCGAAACCCGCTCGGGTATTTCTGAACCTGTTCCCATTCGGGGCGTTTGTAGAGATCGGTGAGCTTTTTGCCGGTCCAGGAGCCGAAGTCAGCCTCGATGAGGCCCCGTTCGACCTTTACCTTGTGGCCGAGCGCTGCGGCGATTGGAGCCGCTGTTTCCTTTGTGCGTTCCATTGGCGATGCGTAGACCGCCTTGACCCGCCGTTTGCCGAGCGCCGCGATGCGTTCCGCGGCCCTTTCGGCTTGGGCGATGCCCTCGTCACCGAGATGTAAACCTTTGGCCCGTCCGGGAAGAACCTGGCCCGTGGTCGGGGTACGACCGTGGCGTACGAATAGGACCACGGTTGGCTTCTTTTGGGTGGATCTAGGCATCCCCGAAACCCTATCGACCGTTGCCCGTTCCCGTGCTATCAGGGCTTTCAGATAGGGTCGGCCAATAGGGATGATGGTGATGATGTGGCTGATGATCTGAGACTGGTAGCGAGCGACGTTGCTGATTGTCGGGCCTGCCCACGGCTCGTTGAGTGGCGTGAGCAGGTGGCGGTCGAAAAGCGTGCTGCATACGCCGATTGGGACTATTGGGGTCGAGGGGTTCCGCCCTTTGGTGATCCCGAGGCCTCGGTTGCGGTCATCGGCCTGGCTCCAGCCGCTCACGGGGCCAACCGCACCGGCCGGATGTTTACCGGCGATCGCTCGGGAGACTGGCTCTATCGGGCCATGTATCGGGCCGGTTTCGCCAATCAGCCCGAGAGCATCGATATCGACGACGGCCTGACCTTGACCGGAGCCATCGTTACATCGCCGGTCAAGTGCGCGCCGCCAGCCAACAAGCCAACGCCAGCCGAGCGTGATAACTGCAAACCGTTTTTTACCCGGGAACTGGCGCTGGTAAAGCCCGTGGTCTTCATCGCCCTTGGAGGCTTTGCCTACCAGGCGCTCTGCACCCACCTGGGGGTAAAACCTCGGCCAAAGTTCGGACACGGGGTCGAGGTGCCGGTTCCGGCCAGCGAATCGGGAACAGGTGCCGAACGCACCATCCTGTGCAGCTATCACGTCAGCCAACAGAACACTTTTACCGGCAGGCTGACCGAGGACATGCTCGATTCGGTATTCAACCGAGCCCGTGAGCTGGCCAGCGGCTGATTGCGCTAGCTTCAATGGTGATGCATACACGGTCGACTCAGGGGACTCAAGCGGCACAAGCCGCTCAGGGGGCACAATCCGCTCACCGCTCCCGGCCTCGCTTTCTGTGGCCTGTCATTGTGGCCATGATCGTGCTTGGGATCGGCCTGTCCGGGTGTTCTGAACCGGAAGCGACCGAGTTCACCGATGACACCAAAAGCGGCTTTATGGCCGCCTGTAGCGACCAGGTCACCGATTCCGAAGTAATCGGCGATGTTTGTGAGTGTGTCTTCGAGTCGACCCAGGAAGAGATGGTCTTCACCCAGTTCGCGACCATCGATCAGCAACTGGTCGAGAATCCGGACAGCCCGCTGTCGAGCGAGGTCACCCAATTCGTGGCTGACTGCGTTATCTCCACGGCCGACCTGTAAGCCCCGAACCGCTCTTTCAAGGCGAGCTGGCTACAGGCAGCTTCCGAAGAGGCTGATCGGGCGAGAGGCGGCTATTGTTTGTAACGATGACTGACACGACTGAAGCCCCGAAGCCGCCGGCCAAGGCCCGCTGGACCTTCCAGTGGAAGGAACTCTACGACGAGGTCATCACCTCTGGGCTCTGCACCGGTTGTGCCGGCTGCGTAATCGCCTGCCCTCACGATGTCATCGGCTACGAACACAAGCCGGGAGCCTACAAGCCGTTCCACCTCGAAGAGGAGCTGGGGCTGGCGAACTGCACGCACGGTGAGAAGGGGTGCACCTCCTGCACCAGGGCCTGCCCACGATTCCGATCCTGGGAGACCGAAGCCGATGAGCACCTCTTTGGCCGGACCCGTGAGGCCGACGAAATGTCTGGCATCTACAAAGACATCCTCCTGGTCAGGGCTAAAGAGGACAAGGTCTATGACGCAGGCCAGGACGGCGGTTTGGTCTCGGCCATCCTGATTTGGTGCCTCGACAACAACATCATCGACGGAGCCCTCGTTTCGATGCTCGAAGGTGGAGCATCGGGCTGGAAAGCCACACCGGGCGTTGCCACAAACGCCGAAGAGGTTTTAGCCGGCGCCGGTAGTCGCTACACCTACTCGGCAAACACCATGGCCTACGACGAGGCCCGCGAACGAGGGCTCGAAAACTTGGCGCTGGTCGGCATGAGCTGCCAGACCTCGATCGGCCCGGTCATGTGGCACCGCAAGGTCGGCAAGGTCTCGAAGCCGATCAAACTCAACATCGGTCTGCTGTGCTCAAAGAGCTTCGACGATTCGTTGTTCGATGAGCTCTTCGAGATGAAGTACGGGCTCAAAAAGGAAGACATCGTCAAGATGAACATCAAGGGGGTGTTCCAGGTGTGGATGCGCANNGTTCGCACCGACCTCGGTCGAGCCATCATCGAGGCGATGATCAAGGACGGCGCCATCGAAACCCGGCCCGGCGACGATGATCCCGGTGCCATAGCGCTGATGCACAAGCTGGCGGAGAAGAGCCGCAAGCGCTGGCCGGACTGGGCCAACAGCGAAGCCGCCGTTAGCCTGCCCGATCCGAAACGCAAGGCGAAGGCCTGATTCGGTCGATCGAGGTTCAAGGTCTGAGTCGTTAGACCCAAGCTCTAAACCGGCAAGTAACTGTCCGGATTTGAAGTGGCCGTTAGCTGCTCAAGACAGCTGATATTCCACCGACGATAAGAGGATGCTGCTCTTTAGGCGAGGTCGACCAGAAGTTGAAGTCGAGCCGACGCCGTTGCCGGTGGCCGTTGCCTCGATCGAGTCGTTGATGGCTGAAATCACGCCGACCCTCGACGTTCTATCGGCATGTATTCTGATCGCCGATCGGGAGCTGACACTCCGCTGGATCAACAATGCGGCAGAAGCTGTGCTCCGTCGGATTGAGCCGGAACTCCAGGCGGCATTCGGACTTGCGTTCGATGAAATCGTTGGCGGGTCGATCCATCGTTTCCATCGCGATCCCCAGAGAGTCGAACAGATTCTCGCCCAGGAGGACGGCTTCACCCTCCCTCATAAGGCCGAGTTCGACTTCGGCCGGGTCACGCTCGGCACCAATATCGACCGCTTGACGAGCGACGATCACCATCTTGGTTACATCGTGACGTTCGAGGACATCAGCGAGGTCCGACTCGCAGCTCAGCGGGCCGAAGAGTTCCGCACGGAACTCACAACTGCCGGCACAGCCATCGAGCAACTGAACCTTTCGATCACCGAGATCTCGGTCAATGCCTCGCAGGCCGCCGAACTGGCCAGCGTTGCCGCAATCGATACCTCGCGTATCTCAAGCGATGCCGCCGAACTCGATTCACGCCGAGCAGAGATCGATCAAGCCATCGGTTCGATCGACGCGATCGCGGCCCAGACCAATCTGCTGGCCCTCAACGCCACCATCGAAGCCGCTCGTGCAGGCGAGGCTGGCAAGGGCTTCGCCGTCGTGGCCAACGAGGTCAAGGAGCTGGCGACCGAGACGGCTCGGGTCACTGCCGAGATCGGATCGAAGCTGAAATCCAACGGCGATGCGATCGGTCTGCTCCGATCCGAGTTGGACAATATGGGGCAACAGATGGATCAGATCAGCGCCTATCAGACCGGGATCGCCGGAGCGGTAGAGGAGCAGCAGGTCACGGTTACGTTGCTGGCTGGCAACATCACGTCTGGTATCCAGTAACCCGGGCCGCGGTACCCGGGAAGTCCATCTGAGCGCTAGGCCGGTTTGCGGCCGAAGGTCCGGGTCAGAGTGTTCGGCACGAACTCAAGATTCTCGACGTCGACGAAGCCCGCATTGCGGAAGTACTCGATGCATTCAGCATCGGAATGGGAGCGTCCGGCGCTGCCGTAGTGGATCTCGGTCAAACCCCACAGTGCGGCGTCGAGAGGTCCGATGCCGTCGCTGTTCAAGGTTTCGCCAACCAGGTGCATCTCGCCCCCTGGCTCAAGAGCGTCAAACGTCTTCTGTACGACCTTCTGGATGTTCTTGGCGTTGTAGATCGGAAGGTTTGAGGCCATGACCGCCACGTCGCAGTGACTTGGGAGCGGATCGTTGATGAAGTCGCCACCCATGGTTGAGACGCGATCGCTGACTCCGTTCTGCTCCAGGTACTCCTGGGTCACTACGGTGACCGGTGGTAGATCGAAGACCACAGCCTCCAGTCCATCGAATGTTTTGACCGCGTTGATGGAGTATGCCCCGGAGCCGCCGCCAAGATCCATCATCTTGTGTTTGCCATTGAGGTCCACCTGGCGACAGAACCGGCGGCCCGCTCCCATACCGATGCTGTAGGTCGCTGAGTGGTATTTGCGGGCCCGTTCGACGGTCAGATCGTCGTACATGCCAAGCTCCGACGGGGGAGTGGGGTCGAGCAGTTTTTCGGTCAGGTCGAACCACTTCGGAACTTCGTGGCGGGTGAAGGTCATCCATGGGCCGGCGTAGCGCTCGCCGCCTTTGACCATGAACTTTTCACAGTCGGCGGCGTTGACAATGCGGCCGTCTTCGGACTTCTCCAGCAGGCCGATCGCCAGTGCCACCGCAACCAGGCGTTCAATGTTCAGCTCGCTGGCTCCGGTGGCCGCAGCGATGCTCTCTACCGAGTCGGCGCCTGCCGACACGTGGGTGAACAGTTCGAGATCGATGGCAGCGTAGAAAACCGCTGACTCGGTGTAGGCGCGGGCGAGACGTTGGAGTCGGGTTGTATCGACTGAAGACATGGGTTCATTGCTAGTCGGCGGTTGGCGCCGCTGTCCATTGGGCCTCGGTCGGCGTAAGAGCCGAGTGCTACGGGCTGACTTGGGGGTGCCCGGGTCTAGGCCAGGGTTTCGGCTTGGTCTTCGCTGCCGTATCTGCCGTCGTACTCGTATTCGCCGTCATCTTCGTAGTCCGGGCCGTCGCCGATGGCCTCTCGCAGGGCCGCCCCGGTCATCGAGGCGAAGCTGGCAGCTACGCCGATCGGGGTGCCGACGATCTGTTCGCCGAGATGGTTCGTGACCTGGCACTGGCCCTCCGGCGTTAGCTGGAGCACGGTTCCGCAGTAGTCGGGGAGGTCTTCAACGGTGTCGGCGAGGACGACCAGTCCCATCTCGTTGTTCTTGACCGCTTCGGCGTCGAGACCCGCCCCATCGAAGTGAGTCATCCCGTCGGCCACGGCAACGCAGTAGTTGTCGCTCCCGCTGGGGAACAGCGAGTTCGGGAGTGCGGAGGTCCAGTCCCAGTCGGAGACAAGGGTTTCGGCGGTGACGATAGAGAACTCGATATCGCTTGGTGCGCTTAGGCAGGCCAACGACAGCACGGCGTTCCTGGCGCAGGCCAGCACCGCCGACCGTCCGCCGACGATTCCCAACGGGCCGACCAGCAGATTGGCGGTAATCGGCACCCACGGCAGGCAGCTCATCTCTTGGATGGGCCGGTGCAGTTGAGTTGGAATCCGTTCGGGGGCGTCGAAGCGCGGTTCCCAGGGGATGGTGGAGTAGGCCACGGCGAATCGGCCGAAGAGCGGATGTTCGATCGATCGATCCCACAACCCAGGGTCGAGCCGATCGAGGCGACTCTTCAGCTCTTCGGGGCTGGGATGCAGGTTGCGGTGACGCTCAGCGACCATGCTGCGAATATCTCGTATCGATTCGAGAAACTGCCACGACTGAGCGTCGAGCTCTGACTCTGGTTCCTCGCTGTTGCGAGAAAAGAGCGATCCGAAGCGGGAGCTTGACTGCTGTTCCACGGCTGGCTGGTCGGTTTCGAACTGCGGTACCGAAATGGCCTTTGGCGGGGTGCGTCCAGCCATCACCGCGGCCAACCGGCTGGCGTTGTCTGGCTTGGAGCGAAGCCTTCGCACGGTGAAGCAGGCGGTGCCAACGTTGAGCACGCCACGGCCAAGGGGGGTTGGCTCGTCGACCACGATCTCGTCGATCATGGTTGTCGCCGAGCCGGGAGAGACCACCACGTCGTCAGGGCTCTCGACCGTCAGGGCGAACCCGACTTCCTTGTCCGACTCTCGGAATTGGAATGAACCCTTGTGAAGGCCCATGACCGAGCCTGCCGTGAGGCCGGCCACCTGGCGCATCTCGAGGATCGTAGGTTTCTCCGGGGTCGGGTCGTCTGCTCCGTCGTAAGCCGCCAGCTGGTTATCGTCGCCGTCTATTGGCGCTGTGTCTTCGCCGTCGGTCAGCTCCTCGTCGATGAGATCTTGAGCAGCGAGCTCGGCACCAGCCGAGTCTTCAACTAGATCCTCGAAAGCCGGATCTTCGAGAGCCGGATCTTCGACAGTTAGATTTTCATCGAGACCGTCATCGACGAACTCTTCTTCGACCGGCGGCGTATCGTCGGTATTGCCTACGTCCACGGCATCTTGTTCGTCGCTCGTGACGGCTTCGTCAGCTTCAGCGGTGCCTTCTATGACGTCAGCATCGTCGACGCCATCCACGGACACGGCATCATCGTCAGCTGCGGTCGTAGGCTCGTCTTCGGGCGTTGTTTCGCCACCGTCATCTTCGATCTCAGTGTCAGTGTCATCGGCGGACTCGCTGCTGGCCTTCGACTCGTCGATTTCAGTGTCGCCGTCGGCGCCATTTTCAGCGTCTGCGGCCGTGCTGTCACCACCTGCGTCTTCAACGGCGGTTTCTTCAACGGCGGTGTCTTCAACGGCGGTGTCAACGGAGTCATTGCCGATCTTGTCTGCTGCATCACTGATGTCGTCAGCGAGGCCTTCGAGGCCGTCGTCCGCTGTGGTCGGCACCTTGGGGTCAACCGGATTTGTCATTAGACGGGTACCTCGGATACGGGCGCTGAACGCAGCAGGGCCGACAACTGATTCGGAAAGCAAAGGCCTGTCGGAAGCAATGATTGTACGGGTCTGGAGTTCATTGTCGAACCAGCAGCAATCGGAGCTGCTGTTCTGGCCTCCCAGAGCGGGGGATTTCTCGATTGGGCGGGGATCAAAGGGTAGGAAGCTGGTCCGGCATGAGCGCCGTGCCGCT
>JBOEHD010000048.1:0-138 GCA_050633745.1 Acidimicrobiales bacterium | reverse complement strand
AGCGGGGGCAGCGTCGCTCGGGATCCCGGTGCCAGTCGGTCCCACAGGGCCCGCAGCGGATCCGAATGAGTTCGCCGTCTCGTTCACCGACCAGATCGTCTACCTCGCCGCAGCTGGGGCAAGCGATCTCATCGGGAG
>JBOEHD010000047.1:0-25416 GCA_050633745.1 Acidimicrobiales bacterium | reverse complement strand
ACGATGGCGGAGACGGCGACGAAGCCGGAGATGACTCGATTTCCAAACTCGATTAGCCCGTGAATCTGCCTTTCGGGAAGAAATTGATCGTCATTGCATGTCGGCCAGTCTTCACACCCGAGGCCTGCCTCGGTGAGGCGGACAGCAGCCCCTGAGAAAACGATCAGCCCCTGCATCACCCATGCAACTAGCGCCACATGACGGAAGGTCTTTGCTTGCATGACCTAATTGTGCCGCCCAAAATCGCCGATACTCCCCCGCAGTGGTGCAGGTCACTGGGACTACTTCGTGCGCTGGCCCTCCATTTACACAGGTTTCTTCCGATCAACATCAGGAAAGACAAAGCAAGACAGAAGACACCGTAGAAGAAGCGACAAGCAGAGGTTCGATATAAGACCGCAAATAAAGTCAGTGTGGAAATAATCTAGGAAGTCGAATTCAGACTATGAGCCAAGAGGCTGAGGCAAACATGCTCACCCAATAGGTCTCGTGGCCGATTGAGACAAACACTTGTTGATGCTAATATGATGAAAGACATACTTCCTGTACCGAGAAAATTCAGCATAGATATTTTATTCATTGTGAAGGCGAGCCATTCCCGATAGCGGGATATACGACAAGCTTTCGAGTCTCGGAAATCGAATTGACTGGCATCACAGTCACTCGTGATGAAACTGAAGTAGCATCACTGGGTATAAGTACCTGAAATATGTCAATGTTCACAGCAAAGCCCGTACCTTTACGGAGTAAGAATCTCCGTAATATTTTGAACGTTAGGATGGACCGCAGCCATGGCGGCAAAGAAATCGCAGATGACCGATAATCACAAACAGGCCCTGGCCGTAGGTCGCGCCGAAGGTCGCCTTGTTAGGGCATACCTCGAAGCACTCGAGTCGAGCCGCCCTAAGCGTGGACGTAAGCGCACAAAGGACTCCATCTCTCGCCGTTTGGAGCGAATTGATGTCGAGCTAGAAGCAGCTGATCCACTAAAGCGGCTGCAATTGACCCAGGAACGACTCGATCTATCTGAAGAACTAGAGCAGATGGACGGTGGCGTAGACCTCGGTCGCCTCGAAGCTGACTTCGCCCGCGTCGCCAAGGGTTACGCCGAGCGCAAGGGCATCACCTACGCAGCCTTCCGCCAAATTGGCGTTCCCGCAGCGGTACTGAAGAAGGCCGGCATCAGCCGGGCCGCCTGAGCCTGCCTGGCTCATTTCTGAACTGACAGCCCCTACCGGGGTTTCAGAGAATCTCTGAACCCCGGTAGGCGGAATCAGGGCGGTTAGCTGTAAGCACCGCCACCTGACTACAAAAGCGCTCTATTTGCGAATCGATCGTTCCCAGCAGCGAAGTGGGATCGGCAACCATCTTCTCCAGGTCAGACATCTGACCTGGAAATTTTTTGTCTTCAGCGAGCTTCTTTAGCAGCACAGCCCCGCCGTCTTCGCCCTCGCGCATCTCCAACGCGGCGGCCACCGCATGGGTCTTTATTACCTCGTGCGCTTCTTCGCGACCGAGCCCATCTCGAACCGCATGTATCAAGAGCTTTGTTGTGGCTAGGAAGGGCAAGTACTGACGCAGCTCATTGGTGATCACCTCGGGGAAGACACCAAAGTCGCGCAGAACAGCGAATGTGGTTTCGTAAAGGCCGTCAATGGCGAAGAACGAGTCCGGCATCACCACCCGACGGACAACCGAGCATGACACATCGCCTTCATTCCACTGGTCCCCAGCCAGGCTCGATGCCATCGTCAGGTATCCGCGCAATATGGTGAATAGACCATTGACCCGCTCACAAGATCGTGTATTCATCTTGTGGGGCATTGCCGAGGAACCGACCTGCCCCGGTTTGAAACCCTCCGTCGCTAGATCATGACCGGCCATTAGCCGAACTGAAATCGCCAGGTTCGAGGGGGCAGAGCCCAGCTGCAGGAGCGAAGACACTACTTCGAAATCACGGGACCGAGGATAAACCTGCCCCACTGCTCCAAGCACAGCGGGGATTCCGAGATAATCGGCAACTCGACTCTCCAACTCATCGACCTTGTCGATTGAACCCAGCAGATCGAGTTGGTCCTGTTGAGAGCCAACCGGCCCCTTGATGCCACGAATTGCAAAACCCTGTTGCACACTCACCAAATGCCGGTGGGCTGCCAACAATTCTTCGCCTATCTGGGCCATTCGTTTACCGATTGTTGTCGGTTGAGCCGGAACGTTGTGAGTTCGACCGACGATCGCTACTGACGCATGCTCGGCGGCCAGTTCAGCCAGCGCCGACAGCAACGCTACGGTTCTCGACTCGACCAGTTCAAGAGCTCGCCAGGTAAGTAGCTGCTCCACGTTTTCGGTGAGATCGCGGCTGGTAAGCCCTTTGTGGACATCTTGATGGCCTGCCAGGTCGCTGAACTCGTCGAGTCTGGCCTTCACATCGTGTTTCACTAGGCGATCACGGGCTTCGATCGATGCCAGGTCGACATCTTCGATGACCTTTTCATAGTCGGCGACGGCCGCTGGATCGATTGCCAGTCCAAGCTCGATCTGGGCCTTGAGTACTGCTACCCAGAACCGCCTTTCGACCACCACCCGATTGCGCTGATCGAAGATCTCGGTCATCTCGGCGCTGGCGTAGCGATCGGCCAATACGTTTCGAATAGACATTGGAGTTGCTCCACTCGTGGTTTGCCCGCAGCTCCTCGTGTAGCTCGAGGCAGCGATTGCGAGGCCGGAGGACCAGCCGGTTCCTAAAGCCGTCCTAGCGTCCAGTCGATGAAACTGGCTACTGCGTATTCTGCCTGAAAGTGCCCTATGAACGGTCGTTGCGAAACAGATCCTTTCGATCAAGCGGTGAATGTCTGCCCTGTTTGTTTCGGAGAGTTCTGCGAAGGTTGCCTGGTCGAGACCAAGGGACGCCGCCATCCTCTCTGTCGAGACTGCGCGGTGATTGCTTCGGGTGTCCGAGCGGGAGCCAAGCCGCAGAACAGAGGTTCACGGAAAACCGCCAAGAAACGGCGCGACGCGCTCAAAGCAGCGCCGAAGGAAGAAAGATCGTTCAAGTACTTCGATACCGAAGGCCTAAGCACCTTCGATACCGATGCTTTGACGGCACCCGAGCCTGAGGCTGCACCCGAGCCTGAAACATCTGGTCGGCTGCGCAAGGGTCGCAAGGCGGGCGGCAAGAAGAACAGCAAGTCCGCGCCGTCGGACTCTTCGTCAGACAATTCCGACGAAGAGCTGGATGGGCCAACAGCCGACGAGAAGTCGGCAACACCCGGTGCTCAACGCTCGAAACCCACAGCGGTCGATCAACTCGACTCCATAAGAGAGACTGGATTGGTTCCGGCTCCGAGCCCCGCCGTTGAACCTTCGTCCGAGTCGACCACCAGCACCGAGACCGAATCCTTCGCTAGTGGCCCGGAACCGGTCAGCCCATCGTCGGAATTCGATGCCGACACGTCAGATATCTTCGTACCGAGTGCTGAAACGGCTGACGACACGCCCGATTTCACCGCTGCGCCAGAGCCGTCCCAATTCACAGCCGAGCCTGAACAAGCCGCGTTCGCCGCTGAACCTGAACTGGTCGAGTTCACAGCGAGCTCTGAGCCGGTCGAGTTCACAGCGAGCTCTGAGCCGGTCGAGTTCTCAGCTGAGCCAGAGATGTCGCTCGATTCGCCGCCACCGTTCACCCCGGAACAGCCCTTCGATGCATCCGAGCCGTTCGATATCTTCACGCTGACCCGACCCGATGAGAACCAGCCGGTAGACGACGAACCGGTATCCATCGCCGTGCCTCCGCCTTTCGCCACGACCTCAGATCTCGACATCGAGGTTGCTGGCGATCAGCTGTCGCCCTTCGACTCCGAAGAGCTCGTCAAGACCGAGGCAAGCGTGAGCTTCGATGATGCTCCCGATGAGCCGACACCGCTGGGTGATGACAACCAGCCCGGTCATGACACCGAATCGAACTATGAATCTGCGCTGGCTGGTGAATCTGCGCTGGCTGATGAATCTGCACCAGCTGAAGAGCTTGAACCAGCTGAAGAGCTTGAACCGGCTGATGAGCTTAAACCGGCGGAAGACATTCACCCGGCTGATGATTCCGAAACGGTTGATGACTTTAAGCCGATGATCGACTCGGCGCGACTGGTCGAGCCAGAGCCATCGGCTCCAGTCGCGCCGCGACCTGATACACCTCCGCCAGCCCTGGCGGGGCCAAAGCCCCAGCCACCAGCGGTGTCGCCATCAACCGAACCGACCCCCGTCCCACCGGCGCCGGTTTCAGCGGCGCCGGCCCCGACGCCTGCGCCACTTTCACCCCCGCCCGCACCGGCATATACCGCGATGCCTGCACCTGTTCCGGCGCCAGCACCGATGCCAGCGCCGGTGCCCGCTGCTCTCTCGGCGCCGCGGCCAGCTCCAGCTCCAGCTCCAGCTCCATCAGCGACCGAATCTCCGGCTTCAGCCCCGACTCCAGCCGCGTCTCCAGCAAAATCACCGGTTCCGGAAAATCTGGTGCCGGTGCCGGCCGCTCTAGCTCGACCACCGAAAGAACCGCCGACTCCGGCGACATCTACACGCCCAGTTCCCAGCGCCGAACCTGCGCCACTGCCGTCGCGACGAGCAGCCAAAGCGGCTGCTGCCAAGGCCACAGCTAATCCGCCGTTGCCAGAACCTCAAGCGACCACCAATCCGGCACCTGCACCACCTCAAAAAGCCGCGCCAATAGAACCAGCGCCCCTAGTCGTTCCGACCCTCGAAGCCCCCGTGCCGCAGGAGTCCCCAACGGCACCGCCGCAACCAATCGCCTCGGCACCTCCGGCGCCTTCGATCGCATCGGCGCTTCCTGCACCAATAACACCAGCGCCAGCGCCTACACCTGCACCTGCACCTGCGATCAACTCAGCGCCTCCGATGCCTCCGGCAAACCCGGTGGTCTCTGCGCCGACGCCCGCGACGAAGCCGATCGAAGAACCCGAGCCCGAAAGGGCGAAGGCCCCCGAACCTGCAGCGACACCTGCACCGGCAGGTCAGCCGATTACCGAAGTCGAGTCGGAGCAGTATGAACCACCGGCCTGGACGCAGCGACCGCTAGGTCGGCGCATCACAACTTCGGGCGTTGGGCCAACCTAGATCGAGGTGAAGTGCAGATACTGGTTTCGGCCAGGCCCGGTTGAGGCCAGGGTGACCGGCACTCCAACCTGCTCCTCGATCTTCTCGAGGTAGGCCATAGCTTCGGCTGGGAGATGTTTACGTTCGGTTGCCGCGGTGAGATCGGTCTTCCAGCACGGCATCTCTTCGTAGATCGGCACCGCTTTGTGCACGTCCGACTGGTGATACGGCAGTTTTTCAGTGCGTTTCCCGTCGATCTCGTAGGCCACGCAGATCTTGACCGTCTCAAAGGTGTCGAGCACGTCGAGCTTGGTGATCGCTAGCTCGGTCAGGCTGTTGAGGCGAACCGCCTGGCGAAGCATGACCGCATCGAACCAGCCCGGGCGGCGACGCCGACCGGTATTGGTTCCAAACTCTCGGCCGATATCGACCATACGGTCGCCATCTTCGTCGAAAAGTTCGCTCGGGAATGGCCCAGCGCCAACTCGGGTGACGTAAGCCTTGGCGATACCGAGCACACGATCGATGTGCCGAGGGCCAACGCCGGCGCCGGTACAGGCGCCACCAGCGGTTGGATTGCTGGAGGTAACAAAGGGGTAGGTGCCGTGATCGAGGTCGAGGAAGGTGGCTTGCGCTCCCTCGAACAGAACGTGGTGACCAGCTTCGAGCGAATCGTGGATCAGGTCGGTGGTGTCAGCGATATGAGGCTTCAGGGGCTCCAGGCATTCGGAAAGCACCTTGTCGGCCAGCATGTCGGGATCGACGGGCAGCCGATTGAAGATTTTGGTCAGCACTTTGTTGGTGTGAACCAGGCTGGCCCGAAGTTTCTCCCGGAAAATCAGCTCGTCGAGCATGTCCTGGACTCGTACTCCGAGTCGCATCGACTTGTCGGCGTAGGCCGGGCCGATGCCTCGTTTTGTGGTGCCGAGCTTGGACTTGCCGAGATGGCGTTCATGCAGCGCATCGAGCTGCTGGTGGTAGGGCATGATCAGGTGAGCATTACCCGAGACCCGTAGCTGGCTGCAGTCGATCCCTCGCCTGGTCAGCATGTCTATCTCGGCCAGAAGCACAAACGGATCAACGACGACGCCGTTACCGATGACCGGGATGATGTGATCGTAGAGGGCGCCGCTCGGCACTAGCTGCAGAGCGAACCGCTCACCATCGACTACAAGGGTATGGCCAGCGTTATGGCCTCCCTGGTAGCGCACCACCATGGACATTTCTTTCGACAGGAGGTCGGTGAACTTCCCCTTGCCCTCGTCACCCCACTGCGTTCCGACCACGATCGTTGCTGGCATTACACCGATGTTATCGGGCGCCCACTGTGGCCGTTCAGTTGAATCAGTTCAGCTCGGTTTCGTAAAGGCTCGGTTCAATTCGCTGCGACGGTGAAGGTGAAGGCATCACCTTCAGTGCCAACGAGCACCTTGGCACCGTCGTCGAGCTTGCCGTCGAGAATGAGCATCGCTAACTCGTCGGCGATCTCCTTCTGGATCACCCGCTTGAGTGGGCGGGCGCCGAAACTGGGGTCATAACCGATTTTGGCCAGCAACTGCTTGGCTTCGCCGTCGACATCGACGGTGATTCGGCGATCGACCACTCGCTGAGCCAGCGAATCGAGCTGGATATCGACGATCGAGACCAGATCTTCCTCTGTGAGTTCGGCGAATCGAACGATGTCGTCGACTCGGTTGATGAACTCGGGGCGGAAGAAATCCTTGGGATCGCCAGACAGGTTGGAGGTCATGATCAGCACCACATTTGTGAAGTCAACGGTGCGACCCTGGCCGTCGGTGAGACGCCCATCATCCATCAGCTGCAACAGTACGTTGAACACATCGGGGTGCGCCTTCTCGACCTCATCGAGCAGCACCACCGCGTACGGTCGACGGCGGACCGCCTCGGTCAGCTGGCCACCCTGGTCGTAGCCGACGTAACCCGGAGGGGCGCCGATCAGCCGACTAACCGTGTGCTTCTCCATATATTCAGACATGTCGAGACGGACCATGGCCCGCTCGTCGTCGAACAGGAAGTCGGCCAGCGTGCGGGCCAACTCGGTCTTGCCGACCCCGGTAGGGCCGAGGAACAGGAACGTACCGATGGGCCGGTTCTGATCAGACAGCCCGGCTCGGCTGCGGCGGATGGCCGACGAGACCGACGACACCGCTTCGTCCTGGCCGATGACCCGTTGGTGCAGCTCTCCTTCGAGCCGCAGCAACTTTCGAGCTTCGCCTTCTACGAGCCGGCTGACCGGGACACCGGTCCAGCGGCTGATCACGGCGGCGATGTCTTCCTCATCGACCTCTTCTTTGAGCATGGTCTTTTCGGCCTGCAGTTCGGCCAACGCTGCTGAGGCCGTTTCGACCTGCTTTTCGATCTCCGGCAGCTGCCCGTAACGGATCTCTGCTGCCCGCTCCAGGTCGCTTTCGCGTTCCAGCTCGCGGCGGAGGATATCTTCGCGCTCCTTGAGCGTGCGGATGCCTTCGATGGCGTCTTTTTCGTTCTGCCAGTGGGCCCGCATACCGTTGCGTTGCTCGGAAAGGTCGGCCAACTCGGCTTCGAGCTCGGAGAGTCGGGTCAGCGACTGGGTGTCCGACTCCTTACCAAGCGCGACCTGTTCCATTTCGAGCTGGCGAATGCGCCGCTCTACCACGTCGATTTCGGTCGGGAGGGAGTCGATCTCGATACGGAGCTTGGAGGCGGCCTCGTCCATCAGGTCGATGGCTTTGTCTGGCAGGAACCGACCGGTGACATAACGATCGGAAAGGCTCGCCGCGGCGACCAGCGCGGAGTCTTGGATACGAACGCCGTGATGAACCTCGTAGCGCTCTTTCAGCCCTCGCAGGATGGCGATGGAATCTTCGACCGTCGGCTCGCCAACGAACACCTGCTGGAAGCGGCGCTCCAGGGCTGCGTCCTTTTCTATGTACTTGCGGAACTCATCGAGGGTGGTGGCGCCGACCATACGGAGTTCGCCCCGGGCCAGCATCGGCTTGAGCATGTTCGATGCATCCATCGCCGAATCGCCGCCGGCGCCGGTGCCGACAACGGTGTGCATCTCGTCGATAAAGGTGATGACTTCACCTTCGGCATCGGTGATTTCCTTGAGCACGGCCTTGAGCCGCTCTTCGAACTCGCCTCGGAACTTGGCGCCGGCCAGCATGGCCGAAATGTCGAGCGAGATGACTCGGCGATTACGCAGGCTCTCCGGCACATCGCCTTCGATCACCCGCTGGGCCAGACCTTCGACGATGGCGGTCTTTCCAACCCCGGGTTCGCCGATGAGGACCGGGTTGTTCTTGGTCCGGCGGCTTAGCACCTGAACCACGCGACGGATCTCGTCATCGCGACCGATGACCGGGTCGAGCTTGCCCTGGCGGGCAGCCTCGGTGAGATCGAGCCCATACTTTTCCAGGGCTTGGAACTGGTCTTCGGGGTTCTGACTGGTGACTCGGTGAGAGCCACGAACCTCTTCCAGGGCAGCCATGAGCTGGTCGCGAGTCAGGTCGATCCTGGCCGCGGTTGCGCCTCCGGGATCGGGATTGGCGAGGCCAAGCAGCAGATGCTCGGTCGACAAATAGTCGTCTCCAAGTTCGGCGCGAACCGAGTCGGCGTCGTTTATAACCCGATTGGTTTGACGCGACAGGCGGGGCTCGGTGCCGTAAGCCTTGGACAGCGCGGCGAGTGCCTTCTCGGTGTCGGCTCGCAGCTGGGCGGGTTGGCGCTCGACTTTTGACAGCAGCGGAAGAACTACGCCTTCGGGCTGGCTAAGCAGGGCGAGAAGAATGTGGTCGGGGGTTACCTCAGGGTGGGAATCTGCGCCTGCTCGCTCGAGCGCGCTGGCCACAGCCTCCTGAGTCTTGATGGTCCACTTATTGGGGTCAACAGCCATGACCCCATTGTACAGGGTCCATGCAAAGTTGATACAAGCACTATCAACTTTTCTGTTCGTTGGGTTAGTACCCTCGGCCGGTTGTCCGATTTAGCAGGCGCTCCCGCGTGGTGTTCAGGCGGGATCTATCGAGTTGGCCAGACGGTCGACGGCTTCCTCCAATTGCCCCGCAGAGGCCGTAGCGAAGCTGAATCGGGCGTAATCGCTGAGATCGGCAGCGACGGCAAAGGCGCTTCCCGGAACGAAACAGACGCCAGCCTGCAGCGCTCGGTCTAGCCATTGCCCACAGTCCATGGGCTCAGCGCTACCCGTCGACCGTGCGGCATCCATCTGCTCGAAGCGAGCCCAGAGAAACATGCCACCCTGGGGCCTGGTTACGCTGATTCGACTGCCGAAGCGGTTCTGCAACGCGTCGAAGAGCACGGTGCATTTCCGGTCGTAGCTCTGCCGGAGTCCGTTGAGATGCTCGGGAAACCACGGGGCTTGCACCGCTTTTGCCACGACGGCCTGGGTCAGGGAGCTGGTATGCAGATCGGCCGACTGCTTGGCGATGACCATCGCATCAAGTAGCCGGGGCGGAGCTTCGATCACCGCCACCCGCAAACCAGGAGCCAGGCTCTTGGAAGCAGTGCGCAGGCGGACAGTCCAATCCGGATCGCATGCAGCGTCGATCCCAGCCGAGCCACCGGGAGTACGGCCGCCCGGTCGATAAAGATCACGGTACGGGTCATCGTCTATCACCACGAACCCGTATTTGGTCGACAAACGGTGGAGCTCAGCCCGGCGGTCAGCGGAGATCGAAGCCCCCGATGGATTGTGAAAGTGCGGCACGAGATAGCAGGCCTTTGGCCGCAGCCCTTCCCTGAGCCGCGCGGTCAGCGAGTCGATATCGAGACCATCAGCATCGGTTGGCACCGGAACCGGCTCGACGCCCCGCGACCGCAGAACCTGAAGCATGCCCAGGTATTCCGGATCGCTGACCACAATTTGCTCACCAGGATCGGCCAGCGCCTGGACCAATAGATCGAGGCCCTGTTGCGACCCCGACGTGATAAGCACCCGGCCGGGGTCTCCCAGGTCGAAGTGTTTAGCTAACGCCTGGCGCGACTCGTCGGCTCCCTCGGTTTTGCCATACTGCAGCAGCTGGCGTCCATCGGTGGCGATGAGCTCGCGGGTCAATTCAGCGAGCTCATCGGTTGGGAACAGCTCGGCGTCGGGCAGACCGCCGGCCAGCGAGATCATGCCGGGCCTGGCCGCCTGAGCTAGCAGGTCACGTACCGCCGACGACCCCGCCGCGGTGCGTGCAGAGGCACCGGTCGAATTAACTGCTGTCGAGTTGCTAGCGATGACTGAAACCATGGCTCGGACACTGAGCCCTATCGACATCCGTGAGAAGCCCCTGCCGGTCATGGGGCTACTGATAGTGGTACCAGCAGTGCTAGGACCAGAACCGGCCTTGGGATCACATCCGCTCTAGGATCGATTGGCGATGAAGCCTGATGAGCTTGGGGACTTCCTGAGGACACGCCGGCAACGGCTGGATCCAGCGACCGTCGGCTTTCCCGCGGGAGGCAACCGCCGCACAGCCGGGCTCCGGCGCGAGGAGCTGGCGGTACTGGCTGGCGTCGGCGTTTCGTGGTTGACGAGGCTGGAGCAGGGACGAGCCAACCGCGTGTCGGCCGAGGTTTTGCACGGGCTGGCTTCGGCTCTGCGGATGAGTGCCGTCGAGCGAGCCCACCTGTTCAGCCTGGCCGGGGTGCATCTGCAACTCCAGCCGGCCGAAGATGGCGAAGCTTCGTCGGCAACCCATCGCAGGCTGGTCGAAGGCCTCAACCCCAACCCTGCCTATGTGCTCGACCACCACTGGAATCTTGTGGTGTGGAACAGTTCGGAGCAGGCGCTGTTCCCACTACTGGCCGACCCGGAGCTTGAGCCACATCCCAACCTGCTGCGCCTGTTCCTGGAACAGGTTGAACTGCAGGACTACATCGACGACTGGCCGCTGGAGATCGAACGGTTGACCCGGCAGCTGCGGGCTCACATCGCCGATCACCCCAGCCGCTTTCTCGAAGAGCTGATCGGCGAACTGCGTGAAACCCACGTGGTGTTCAACCAGGCCTGGGAACTGCACGACGTCGCTCCCCTGGCGTCACATGTTCGGGTTATCAACCACCCCGACGGGCAGCGGCGCTTTGAACAGCACCGGCTTGGCGTGCCCGATCACCCAGGGTGGCTGCTCGTACTGTTTCTGCCGGTCGCTAGTGATCCGGTTACTGGTTATTGAGTTACTGGGGGCTTCGACGGTTGACCAGGAAGCCAGGCCCGACCTTGGCCGGGTGTTTGGCCAGCGCGTCCTCGTTCGGTTCGATGCCCCAACCCGGAGCGTCGGACAGAATCAGGTGACCGTCCTCGATGACCGGCACGTTGGTGAACAGCTCATCGTCCCACGGCAGCCGATCGATGTCGGTCTCCATAATGCGGAGGTTCGGCACCGCGGCGGCGAAGTGAGCGCTAATCATCGTCGACAGGTGCCCGTAGAAGTTATGAGGGGCCACGTGGACCTCGTGAGCGTTAGCCGAGGCGGCGATCTTCATCGATTGCCACGTACCGTTCCAGATGGTGTCGACGATGGCCACGTCGACCGCCTGCTCCCGTAGATAGGGAACGAACCGAGGCAGGCCGATCAGCGTTTCGAGCGAAGCNNTCGGGGCTGTCGTTGTCGTACTCCAACCAGAACAGGTCAAAGTCGGCCAGCATGCGAAGGATCTCCAACACTCCGGCGGTTCTGAAGTTGAAGTTCAGGTCGAGCAGGATGCCCATGTCGTCGCCTGCGCCTTCTCGGAACGCAGCCAGAGTGTTGTAGATGCCCTTCAGCACCAGCGGCTCGGCGTTGAGTTCAGGATTCCAGGGTCGCCCGAAGCCCGGGGCCCAGGAACGCAGCGCCCCATTCCATTCGGTGAAGATGTTGGTCTTCAGCGCGGTGAAGCCGGAGTCACGGACCTCTTCGCCAAGGGCCTTAACCCCGGCTAGGTCGGAGATCTGGTTTCCGTAGAAGCCGGGATAGGCGATTCGCCAGGTTCCGCAGTGCGACCAGTAGACCCGAATCTTGTCTCGCAGCTTGCCGCCGAGCAGCGTGTAGACCGGCACACCGAGCGCCTTGGCTTTGGCGTCGAGCAGCGCGTTCTCGATCGCGCCGAGCCCCTGACCGACAACCGAACCGGACCCCGGTCGGGTGGCCGAGAACAGCTCGGTGTAGATGCGTTCGTGGTTGAACACCGACTGGCCAACGACCCGGCCGGACAGCGCCTCGATCACCGTGCTGACCCCGGGAGAACCGAAACCCTCGTCGAACTCGCTCCAGCCAACGATGCCTTCGTCTGTGGTGATCTTGCAGAAGTGATAGTTACGCCAACCGGCGTCACAGTGGAGGGTCTCCACCGTTGCTACGTTGACCTCTTGACGGACCTCTTGAGGCGAGTCTGGCTGGGTATCGAGATTTGCTGCCATGAGTGGCAAGTTAGCGCGCAACCCGCGTTGTCGCCGAGCTGGCAAATACGATAAGTCCGACCGACAAGACCCGGGGGCAACCATGGCCAGTGAACGATTGACCGACAAACGAGTGCTGGTAACAAGCGCCGACACTTACATGGGCCCGGCCATCGCCGAATTGCTGGCAACCGAGGGCGCCGAGGTCATCGCCGACCTGGATCCGCTGACCGACCCGGAAGCTCCGGCCGCGCTGATCGAACGGTCCGGGCATCTCGATGCGATCATCATCAACCTCGACCTGGCGGCCTACGGCGCCAAGACCGTCGACATTGAAGACCAGGCGTGGCTGGCAGGCTTCGACGCCATGGTTCACCCGCTCATGCGGGTAGTGCGAGCCGCGGCCCCGGCGATGATCGAACGGGGTTCGGGGGCGATGGTTGCTATCACGTCGTCTTCGCCGCTGCGGAGAATGTCGCCCCAGGCGGTGTCGTATGTAACCGCCCGAGCAGCCCAGAACGCTTTCGTACGATCGGCCGGGCACGACCTGGCTCGCCATGGGGTCAGGCTCAACGCAGTGGCTCAGAACTTCGTTGCCAACGACACCTATTACCCGCCGGAGCTGATGGAGAACGAGAAGTTCGTCAACAAGCTCCGCACCGAAGTGCCGGCGGCCCGCCTGGGTCAGCCGGTGGAGACAGCGAAGCTGGCGCTGTTCTTAGCCGACGACGATGCGTCGTCATTTATCTTTGGACAGATCCTCAGCCAGGATGGCGGCTGGTCGTAGACCTCAGCTAACTCCTAGGCCGAGGTGGCGACGGGGCGAAGCCGTTGCGGCCGGGGCGCCTTCCCTGCGAACATGCCGTTCATCTTCGGGGAGCGAACCGCACCCTGGAGCGAGGCACCGCGGGTATCGGCAGCCGAAAGGTTCGACCAGCTGAGATCGCTATGGCGCAGATCGGCCCAGCGGAAATCGGCACCGGCCAGCTCGACGCCACGCATGTTGGCGCCGTCGAGGTCGGCTCCGACCAGCTTTGCCCCCGCCAGGTTGGCGCCACGAAGGTCGGCGCCGCTCAGGTCGGTCCTGGTCAGATCGGCGCCGGAAAGGTTGGCCGATCGAAGATCGCAGCCGCTGAAGTCGGCATGGTCGGCGGCCAAACCGGCAAGGTCGGCACCCCAGAAGATGGCGTTCGAAGCGTTGGCCTTGCGGAGATCAGCGCCTCGCAGCCCGGCTCGTTCGAAGTTGGCCGACGACAGGTTGGCGCCGTGCATATCGGCACCCTCAAGCTGGGCACCCCACAGGTTCGCCGACTCAGCGTTGCCGCCTGCCAGCTTCACGCCCCACAGGTTCATGCCCGAAAGCACGGCGTTCGACAGGTCGCATTCCCGCAGATCGGCGTTGTTGAGGTTGAGATCCCGCAGGTCGTACCAGGCCAGATCGCCGATCTTGTAGAACGCCTGGAACTCGAAATCGGTCATTCGGGTCAGACGGCGATGATGGCCGTCGGCCGAGAAGTGGCGGAATAGTTTTTCGGCGGCCCAAAGGTGGCTGAGCACCACCTCGGGTGATTCGTCGAGGATGTCGGCAACGTCGATCGGAGCGACAGCATCGCCACCGTCGAGGCCGAAGCAGAGTCGCACCACCTGTGCGGTCTCCGGGGCCATGCCCTCAACGACCTCTCGAACGTGGTCGGTGATTTCGCTCTTGCTCACCGCCTCGTCGCTGGTCTCGCCATCCCAAGCGAGCCGCATCGGTGAAGCGACGACGAGCGCTGGCTCTTCGGTCTCGTCCTCGAGCAGATCATCGAGGTTCATCGAGACAGCGTCTTGCTTGTTGAAGGCCAAGATCTCGGTCTTCAACGCTTGGACGACCCGCGTGCGCAGGTACTTGATGTCGTGAGCCACATCGAGTCGAGGCATGTTTGACTCGGCTTCGAGGATGGCCAGCTTGGCGGCCTGCTCTAGATCTTCGGTGTCAATCTGGGGTCCAGCTAGAGCGCGAGCCTTTGCGACGGCTTTACGTACGAAGGCTTCGAGTTCACGCTGACGTTTAGCATGGGATCTCACGGTTTCATACCTGTCACTAACTTGATTGCTGGGTTCGGTGGGGCGACGGCGAACGACCTAGCACGTTCGCCGCACAGTGTATGTAACGGCATTTCGATTGCTTCAAACCGGTTTGTCTCTCTACCAGAGAAACGTTAGTGCATCTTGTTGTTGATGCATGTGACCGAATGCTTCATCACAGCGTTGTAGTTGTTCCTGCAGCGAGAACCAGTATTGGAACCACCAGTCCTTAGGCTCGCAAAATCGATGGGCCGATCGCTCGCAGAAATGCCATGACAAGCTTGTTTAAGCGGCGCAGGCTAGATGGCGCCGTGCGCGCCTCAGCCAGAAATTTCTAAAGTTTTTTCGTCAAATGCACCGTCAGCGGCAAAAAGTGCACTAGGGCGACGTGTCAACAATCACATCGAGGTGCTCGATTCCGTTGACGAAATTCGACTCGACGTACTCCGGTTCTGCCACCTCAGCGAAGGTGATTCGGCGGTCCAACATCTCGTTCAGCAGCTCGGCTATTTCCAGCCGGGCCAACGATGCCCCCAGACAGAAGTGGGCTCCACCTCCGCCGAATGCCACGTGGGCTGGCACCTGAGGCCGATCGGCTTGAAATGCCAACGGATCGCTGAACACCCGCTCGTCGAAGTTGGCCGAGGCGTACCACATGACTATCTTGTCGCCCGGTGCCAGCGCCGTGCCAGACAGCTCGGTTTCGGTCGTGACAGTGCGACGGAAATAGAGGATCGGAGAGGAGTAGCGGATCACCTCGTCGCACAGCGAAGGGATGAGCGAACGATCGCGCTGCGCAGCAGCGAAAGCATCGGGAAACTGATGGAAGTGCAACGCCAGGTGGGCCATCGATGACCGGGTGGTTTCGTTTCCGGCGAAGATCATCAGCCGGAAGAAGTTGGCCAACTCGGCATCGGTCAGTCGCTCGCCTTCGACCTCGGCCTCGATCAGCTTCGTGATGAGGTCGTCGGCCGGTTGGCGACGTCGTTTTTCGCACAGGTCGGCGGCGTACTGGGCCATGGCAAACGCCGCGGGGCTGTTGAATGGAAGCAGGCGAAGCTCGGTGGTGTTGCCGTAGGCCCCGGGGTCGAGTGGTTCGTTCGATGTTCCGGCCACAAGGTGGTCGGACAACTCGATCAGGTAGCGGTGATCGGCCTCGGGCACCCCGACAAGATCGCAAATGACCCCGATGGGAATCGGCGCTGCCACCGTCGACACCCAGTCGCCACCACCGGCGGCCTGCAGTCCGTCGAGGCAGGTGCTTACCCGGCTCCGCACCGCGGCCCGGTAGTCCTCGACATGGCGAGGAGTAAATGCGGCGCTGATCAGCCGGCGCAGTCTGGTGTGAACCGGTGGATCAAGGTCGATCATCGACGCTCGGGCGGAGAGGGCGTCTTCGTCGATGTCATAGATTTGGATGTGGCCGACAGCCGATGAGTAAGTCTCGGGGTCGCGTGAAACGGTGACTAAGTCAGCATGACGGGAGACCGCCCAAAAACCGGTATTGTCGCCACCAGCAGGGGGACTCCAGGTCAGGCCGGCGTTGGCCCGCATCTCGGCGAAACCCTCATGAGGTATCCCGGTCGAAAACGTGGCAGCATCGTTCAGATCGATCGGCGACGCCGGTGGGTGTGTGGTGGTGTTCACTACACCGCCCCCTTTCGCACTAAGCGCAGTAGAGGGCGAAGGGTAACGGTCGACTAGTTCGGCCGCAAGATGTTGTTGCACAGACGAGCGCAGCTCGATCGGAAGGTACAGTTCGACCGCAAGTACAGAACCAGAAAGCAGAACCATCATGGCAAGCCACGAACCAGTGATTCCCCCGGGCAGCGAGAAGACCTACGAACGGTTCCGTTTCGCCCCCGCAGTCAAAGTCGGTGGCAGCGCAACGGGCACCACAATATATGTGTCGGGGGTAATCGGCAGCGGCGCCGACGGCAGCGTGCCGGAAAACGCAGCCGACGAATTCACCAACGCCTTCTCCCAGCTCGCCGCCACGCTCGAAGCAGCAGGCGCCTCGGTGTCCGACATCGTGGAGCTGACCTCGTTCCATGTGAACATGGGTGAGACGCTCGGCGCGTTCATGTCGGCTAAGAACGCTGCGGTCGCCGAGCCCTATCCGGCCTGGACAGCGATCGGCTGCACCGAGCTTGCGATCCCCGGCGCTCGCGCCGAGGTAAAGGCAACCGCAGTCATCGCCTGACCCAGCCAGACACCGTCCACCTCGACGGTTACAAAGCATCTGAACACGGCGGGCATCAACTGGATCTCTCCTACGTTGACCAATAGGGTATTTTGGTACCAAACGACTTTGAACCGAAGGTGTGGACTGCACCTTCGCCCTACACGGACTGTCGACCATGACTCCCCAAGATGTCTCGCCCCCGACCGATGGAATTCTTAATGCTGAGCGTGACGTCCAGGCGCGCCTAGGCAGCCGTCAGCTCGACTTTGATTCTCTGGACGCAATCTCAAATATCTACCGTGCGGCGGCAAGCGTGCGCCGACGAGCCGAACGAGAGGTTCTGAGCGAGTACAAGCTCACGTTTGGCGGGTTCACCATTCTCTGGGTTCTCTGGGTCTGGGGCGCGATGGAAACAGCGAGGCTCGCCGATGAATGCGGTCTGGCCAAAGGCACGCTTACCGGAATGCTCACAACCCTTGAGAAGCAGGGACTGGTAGAGCGCACCCGGGTTGCAACCGACATGCGACGGGTGCTGGTAAGCCTGACACCACGTGGCACAGAAACGATCGACGAGCTCTTCCCAAAGTTCAATCGGTTCGAGGGTCAGATGTCTAGCAGGCTATCGCCTGCCGAAAAGCGAGAGCTTGCGCGGCTACTTCGCCTCGTCATCGCTGAAGGAACTGACGCCGAGTAGCGCTTCCGCCCCCAGGACCGTCATGCATCAGCGGCTGAACCTAGGTAGGCGATCTGCACCCGCGGATCGGCCTGCACCTCGTCTGGTGTTCCCTCAGCGATGACCGCGCCCTGATCGAATACATAGATGCGGTCGGAAATTCCGGTGATGAATCCGAGGTCATGATCGATGACAATCACACCGGCGCCAACCGTTGCCGCCATATGGCGGACCTGTTCGATCATCTCAAGGGATTCGCTATCGCTCATGCCACTTGTGGGTTCGTCGAGAAGCAGGAACGATGGGGCCATCGCGGCCGCCCGTGCCAGTTCGAGTCGGCGGGAGTTACCGTAGTCGAGCTCGCTCGCCCGACGATCCCGATGCTCCCATAGACCGGCCTCGGCTATCAATGCTTCAGGGTCCCGCAACACACGGTCAGATCGATGCTCCCTAGCGACGAGGGCAGCGGTCTCAACGTTTTCGCTGACCGTCAGGGCACCAAACAACCGCAGATTCTGGAAGGTGCGAACCAGTCCGGTTCGTGCCAGAACATGGGATGGTGCCGCGGACAGGTCCTCACCGTCGATCGAGAACAAACCTTCGTCCGATTCGACCATGCCGGTGATGACGTTGACGAAGGTGGTCTTGCCCGCACCGTTCGGACCGATGATGCCGACGACTTCGCCACTCGCCGCGCTCAAGCCCGCTTTGCGCAGCGCTTGGAAGCCACCAAAGGACACCGCAATGTCCGACGCGACGAGTCGCGTGTCTGGGATGACATCGAGCTCGGGGAGGCTGTCAGGCCGAGGTTCGGCTCCGCGGCCGAAAGAGCGGTAGAGCCATTGATCCAGTTCCCAATCGCCAAGGATGCCGCTAGGTCGCCAAATCATAAAGGCAACCATGGCGAACCCGAGCACCACGTTGTTGAGGTTCTCCCGGAAGATCCAATCGAGAGGGGCATCATCGAGTCCGACCCCGAACACCTCGAAACCATCCTGGCCCAGTCGGCGGGTGAGCTCTCGGCTGGCGGTCATGAGCACGACCCCGAGAACCGCTCCAGTCACGCTGTTTCTGCCACCGACAATCAGCATCACGAGCGTCAGGACCGTGTAGTCGAAGAAGAACCGATCTGGGAGGATCGATCCGATCTCCCAGACTCGCAGCGCAGATCCCACAGAAACGACCATGACCGAGATCACCAGGGCGGTCATCTGCTGCACCAGGGGGTTGATGCCGATGGCTCGTGCCGCGAGGTTGTCTTCTCGAGCAGCTACAGCGAGGCGACCGCTGCGTGATTGGCCATATAGCCGCGCTACCACCAGAGCGAGGAACAGCACGACCACAATGACCAACCGGCCATCGAGAGAATCACCGATGCCGAACGAAAGGCCTCCTCGATTCCCACCGGTGAGATCGGGCCAGCTCTTGGCGACCTCATGAGTAACGAAGAGCAGCGCCAGGGTGATGATCGTTGCCGCAACAGCCCCGGACTCAGCGCCCGATCGGGCCAACCCGATGCCGACGACTACTGCCGCGACCAGTGTCAGCGCAACCGCCAGGCCGATGGCGATCCCCGGGCTGACCTGCACGTCGGTGAGGCCAAAAGGTGCGTTGGGAATGCGTTTTAGCTTCTCTTCTGGCGCAATCGCCGATACGGCGAACACGTATCCGGCGATAGCGCCGAAGCCGATATGACCAAACGACAGGATCCCGGTGTTTCCGATGTAGATCTGGATACCAATCACGATGATGGCATCGATCAACATCGTCGTGACGAGACGCTCAGCGGATCCGCTGCCCAAGATGGTCTGGTAGATCAGTCCGCCACCCAGCAGTGCCCCGAACAACAGTAGGGCTCCGACAAGCGGGAACGCTACGTCGCGCTTTGGCTTAGGAAACAGTGAGCCCACGGAATTCACACGCGCTCCACCTGGGGCACGGCGAGAAGTCCACCAGGCCGGAAGATGAACAACAGGGCGATCATCACGAACACAAAGCCGGTGGTTAGGTTCTGAATGCCGTCGGGCAGCCAGGACCGCAGCAAGACCTCAGCAAGTCCGAGCACCAGCCCGCCGATCACCGCGCCACGCAAGCTGCCAAGACCACCGATCAGCGCTGCAAGCACACCCTTCAGCATCGGATCGATGCCTGCGGTTGGAGTTACCGAACCGGCTCGCATCAACCAGAAGATCCCAGCGATGCCGGCCAGTAGACCAGAGAGTGCAAATGCGCCGCGAATCACCGAATCGGAGTTGACCCCCATCAGGCGAGCGGTGTCGAAGTCCGATGCAGCGGCGCGCAGCGAAAGTCCGAACATCGTGCGTTGCAGCAGCCATGTAGTCGCCAGCAGGACCACAACCGTGACCGCTATTACGACGAGATCAAAGACTTCGATCTTTAATGACCCGACCGAGATCGTGTCTGCGAACCAGCCGGGTCGAGCGATTGACTTGACCGAGGCAGACACGTAGAGAAGAAACAGCGCAGAGACGATGAAGTGCACACCGAACGAGGTCAGGAGCATCGTGAAGTCTTTTGCTCCCCTGACCCTGCTGAATGCGATGCGTTCGATAAGAAGGGAGCTGCCGACCGCGGAAACGAGGATCAGTGGCACGACAGCCCACCAGTTCCATCCGCTGTTGAAGGCCCAGTATGTGAGGTAGCCAGGAATGGTGAGGAGCTCGCCGTGAGCGAAGTTCAGCAGGTGCATTATGCCGAACACCACCGCCACCCCAAGGGCTAGAAGCGCATAGATACTTCCGCGGCCGAGCCCGTCAATGATGTTCTGGAGTAGTTCTGCCATCTCAGCCCCCCACAAAGG
Organism: Acidimicrobiales bacterium; assembly: GCA_050633745.1. Lineage (GTDB taxonomy): Bacteria > Actinomycetota > Acidimicrobiia > Acidimicrobiales > SZUA-35 > JAHELU01. The sequence goes on along the minus strand of JBOEHD010000047.1, from coordinate 5,183 downwards.
TGTCGAAAAGATCCGTTCGGGCGAGCAGCTCAACTCCGGTGCCGGACGCTACGACTGCGCCACTTCGAAGGACGTAGGCCCGGTCGGCGGCCTCGAGCATGCGGGTGGCGTTCTGTTCGACCACGAGAATGGTTCGCCCTTGGTCCCGCAGTCTTGCTATCAGATCAAACACCTGGTCAACGAGAATCGGAGCGAGTCCGAGGGATGGTTCGTCCATCATCAGTAGCTTTGGCCTTGACATGAGCGCCCTGGCGATTGCCAGCTGTTGAGCCTCTCCGCCGGACATGTAGCCGGCCGCTACGTTCCATTTCTCTCTGAGAACCGGGAACAGCTCGGCCATTTCGTCGAGCAGCTCGGCTCGTTCGGCTGCCTTCCGGGTGACGCCGCCGATCTTCAGATTCTCCTCGACCGTCATGTCGTTGAAGATTCGGCGGTGTTCGGGCACTAACGCTAGGCCAGCCTTGAGAATCTTCTCCGGAGACGCGTTAGTGATGTTGTTGTCGTCGAACGTGATCGTGCCCGAATCGGGACGAAGTAGACCGGCGATCGAACCCAGCAGTGTGGTCTTTCCCGCCCCGTTGGGCCCGATGAGGCCAACAACCTCACCGGCCCCCACGGACAGGCTTGCGTCTCGAAGCGCCGAGATTGCGCCATACTTCGTGGTCAATCCCGAAACTTCGAGCATGTTACGTCTTACTCGCCGATTGTCGTGAGTAGGACGTGTTGGCCGTCCTGTACCTGGGCGATTGGAACAGCCTTGTCAGGGATGCCGTTTGTACCGGCATAGGTGATCGTTCCTGAGGTTCCCTCGAAGCCAGAAATGTTCTTGACCGCTTCGGAGATTCCGGCTGGATCGGTGCATCCACAGTCGAGGATGCCCTGGATCCCGAGGAACATCGAGTCCACATAGAGCGGCATGAAGCCGAGGCTCTCGAGCGCTTCGCCGTTTGCTGCTTCGTAGCTCGCAAACAAACCTTCGTTGGCTCCGCCGGGCTCGATGATGGTGTGCGGTGTGTGGATCATGCCATCGCCACCGTCTTCGAACTGAACGCCGGTGGCGTCCAAGGCGTCGGTACCCATGTAGGTAAGTCCATCAAGACCCTGGCCCTCGAGCTGGGCCCGCAACGCCGTTACCTGGAACGCCGCCGCTGCCGAGAAGACGACCTCGGTGCCGTCAGCCACGCCGGCTATGTCGTTGACCTGGGAGGAGAAGTCTGTGTCGACAAACCAGGCGTAGCTCTGGGTGCTGACGATTTCGCCCCCGCCCTCGGTGAACTTGGCAGCGAAGGCATCTGGGTTCACACCTGAGTACGGCACGCCGCTTCCCTCGGTCAACACGATCGCTCGTGTCAGGCCCTGCGAAAGTGCGTATTCGGCCGAGGCCTCTGACTGACCGAAGTCGTCGAACGTCACAAGGAAGGTGTTGTTCGCGGCGTCAGCGAGTGTTGGTTCGGTGGAAGCTGCAGCAAAGATGGCGTATTCGCCGCCGCCGGTTTGCTGCATAGGCAACGTTGCGTCAGCAAACGGTGGGCCGATGAAGAAGTGGGCACCCCAGTCGATCAGCTCCTGTGTCGCCAACGCTGCGTCACTGCCAGCCTCGGCTACGCGCACCTCGACCGGCTGGCCGTTGATGCCGCCGGTGCAGTTCGCGAGCTCAGCAACGTGGGGAACCAGCTTCGAGCCAGGAACATCAACAAAGCCTGCGGCCTCGCCGAAGTCCATGACCATTCCGACCTTGATCGGCTCGCCCGTTGGTGCCTCTGCACAGTCAGCGAGGTCTGCCGCGACGATCGCATCGATATCTAGCCCCGCACCAGGTGCGCTTGCCTCTATCTCATCTTCTCCTGCCGACTCTGCCGGATCATCGGCAGTTGCCTCAGAGTCACTCCCGCACGCCGCTGCAGTCATGGCTAGAGCCAGTAATAGGCCTAGTAAGTTACGAAGTTTCACGTTGTCCCCTCCACAGGAAGCTGGTGATCGCAAACCGCTCTCACTCTTGGATCAGATCGTTTTGCTCATGGGCTAAGTCAGCCGCAGGTCGCTGTGGTTTACCCCAGGTGAAAGGTACCAGTCAATTCATTTGGTAACAAACGATCCCGATGCCTGGAGGTTCGAGGATCCGTTTCTCAGAGCGGGCCGCCTGCACTCGCAGAAGGCAGTGGTATCGCCGGATCAGCGACGGCGGCGATACACCGTCATGCTTTGCTGCACGGGGACGAGTTCGCTGCGGTACTGCCGGTGAGCGTCGGCCACCGCGGCCTTGCCCTCTGCTTCGGCCGCCTGGAGTTGGCGCTTCACGTCGGCCAATTCGGCTTCGAGCTGCAGCACCCGCTTAACCCCGGCCAGATTCAGGCCGTCCTCGGTCAGCGCCTGAATGCGCTGGAGGTGGGCGATGTCTTCGTCTGAGTAGCGGCGACTGCCACCGTCGGTTCTGGCGGGCATGACCAGACCCTTACGTTCATAGATACGAAGTGTCTGAGGGTGACAGCCTGCCAGCTCCGCGGCCACAGAAATCACATAAACCGCTCTGCCTATGTCGCGTATCCGGTCATGGTCGCTCACCGCGCACTACCTCTCACCCAGTACTTCTGGCTAGCCAGATTTAGTTCTGACTTGCCACTAGCGATTATCCAGAATCAACTATCCACCGGTCGGAGCACCCATGAGGTGTTCTCGAGGGGAGGCCGCGGTGGCAGCAGCCAGCGCCTCGAGGGCGCTGCGCTGTTCATCGCTCAGTTCGGTTGGCACATCGACGACCACGGTGACCAGCAGATCGCCGGGTTTCTTAGCTGTCTGCACACCCTTACCTTTAACCCTGAACGTTTTGCCGGTCGGCGTTGCGGCGGCAATTTTCAGAGTGACCATGGGGCCGTCGAGCGTTGGCACCTTCACGTTGGCGCCGAGGGCGGCCTCGGCGAAGGTGATCGGAACATCGATGGTCAGGTTGTTTCCAGAACGAGTGAACAAGTGATGAGCTCCCACCTTCACGATGACATAGAGGTCGCCGGTAGGTCCATTATTTCGACCCGGAGAGCCTCGGCCCTTCAGACGAATACGTTGGCCGTCTTTGACACCGGCCGGGATACGAACTTTGACCTGTCGAGGTTTGCGTTCGATACCACTGGCCCGACAGGTGGGGCAGGGGTTGGTCACAACTCGACCGCGTCCGGAACAACGGGGGCAGGGCTGGCTTAGAGAAAAGAAGCCCTGGTCGTCGTCGAGCACTCCACGGCCTTCGCATTGGGTGCAGCGCTCGGGTACCGACCCGGGGGCCGAGCCGGAGCCTTTGCAGGTACCGCAGGCCGCATCGGATGTTAGGTGAACCGAGGTGGTAACGCCTTTGACCGCTTCATCGAAGCTGAGGTTCAGCTCCGTTTCGAGATCATCGCCCCGGCGGGGACCGGTGCCAGGGCCGGGACCTCCTCGACGGCTGTTGCCGAAGAGATCGCCGAGCATGTCGGACAGGTTGCCGGTATCGAATGAAAAGCCGCCAGCGCCAGCGCCCGACCCGCCGCCGCTACCGAAGGGGCTGCCGCCGAATCCGCCCGGCGCTCCATACTTGCGGAGCTGGTCGTATTCGGCGCGAGTCTCGGTGTTGCTAAGAACGTCGTAGGCCTCGGAGACTTCTTTGAACTTCTCCTCGGCCGACGAATCGTTCGGATTGGCGTCGGGATGGTATTTCCGAGCCAGCTTGCGATAGGCCTTGGTCAGCTCTTTTTCATCGACTCCATCGGAGACGCCAAGCGTCTTGTAGAAGTCCTTTTCTAACCAATCATGTTGAGACATGGCAGCCCGCCGTTTCCTTAACCCCGGGTCCGGACCATTGCTGGCCGTAGAACCCGGCCCTTCCAGACATATCCCGCTCGCATCACCTCGGCCACGACCGGGCCGTCGGTGTCGCTTGCATCTTCGTGCATCACCGCTTCGTGCAGTGTTGGATCGAATGGCGCGTCGGCCGGATCGATCCGCTCCAGACCCTGCTTGGCCATGGCATCGAGGAACGAGGTTCGCATCGGGGCCACGTCTTCAGCGCCATTGGCAACCGCACCATCAAAAGCATCGAGTACTGGAAGCAGTTCGCCGACTAGCGAGTCGTTTGCTCGTTCCCGAGCCTCGATCTCTCGCTTGGCGACCTGCTTCTTGTAGTTCTCAAACTCAGCCTGCAGACGGCGCGAGGCATCGAGGTACTGATCGCGCTCTGTGGTTACACGCTCAAGATCAATCACCAAGTCCTCCACGGAAATGTCGCCGCCAGGGCTCTCCTCATCGGCCGAGCCCGGCTGGGTTATAGCTTCATCGGCTGTAGCTTCATCGACGACTTCAACTATCTCGACGACTTCGGTTTCGACAGCTGGCGTTTCGGCCGGCTGCGAGTCTGCGACCGGAGGGTCAACCGGCAGCGGATCTTCGGTGGCGTTTTCGTCCGGCTCGGTAAACCACCCGGAGCCATCGGAACCATCAGGGCCACCAGCCGACTCAGAATCGGCCGGGTCGGTGGGGTCGGACCGAAGCCCTTCCACCACCGCCTTGGCCCACTTATCGGTGCCGGAGGCAGCTTGTGCCTCGCCGTGGTTGTCCGCCGCCTCCGCGTTCGGGGCGTCAGATGAGGTCATGGACACCCCTCCGGGCAGACCTAGAGCAACTCAAGGAGTTACTGATCACGCTGCGTCGCCGTCTTGCTCTTCGTCGTCCTCGACGATTTCAGCGTCGACGACATCGTCGTCGTCTGGGGCTTCGCTCGATCCGGCAGAACCGGCAGACTCATCGGACGCCGCGGCCTGCTCATAGAGCTTGGTCGAGACGGTCTGACTGGCCTTCATCAGCTCCTCGGTCGAGTCCTTCATGGCCTCGATGTCGGTGCCTTCAAGGGCGGTCTTGACCTTGGCCAGAGCTTCGTCGACAGCTTGCTTTTCGTCGTCGGGGATCTTGTCGCCCTGGTCGGTCATCAGTTTCTCGGTTTGGTAGACCAGCGAGTCGGCCGAGTTGCGAATATCGGCTTCCTCTTTGCGCTGACGATCTTCCTCAGCGTGGGTCTCGGCGTCTTTGATCATCTGCTCGATGTCTTCGTCGCTGAGGGTCGACTGACCGGTGATGGTGATCGACTGCTCCTTGTCGGTGCCTCGATCCTTGGCCGATACGTGCACGATGCCGTTTGCGTCGATGTCGAAGGTGACCTCGATCTG
>JBOEHD010000046.1:0-33187 GCA_050633745.1 Acidimicrobiales bacterium | reverse complement strand
AGAACGACATCTTCAAGGAGTATCAGGCCCAGAAGGAGTACATCTATCCCCCTCGGCCGTCGGTACGCATCGTTACCGACATGATCAAGTTCACCTCGGCCGAAATGCCGAAGTGGCATCCGGTCTCGATCTCCGGCTACCACATCCGCGAGGCCGGCAGCACTGCTGCCCAGGAGTTAGCGTTCACGCTGGCAAACGGGTTCGCCTACGTCGAGGCAGCCGTTGCCGCTGGCGTCGACGTCGACGAGTTCGCCGGGCGGCTCAGCTTCTTCTTCAACAGTCACATCGACTTCTTCGAAGAGATCGGCAAGTTCCGAGCAGCTCGTCGCATCTGGGCCCGCTGGATGAAGGAGCGTTACGGGGCCAAGAGCGAACGTTCGCTGCTGTGCCGTTTCCACACCCAGACCGCCGGTGTTTCACTGACCGCTCAACAGCCGGAGAACAACATCGCCAGGGTGGCGCTTCAGGCTCTGGCCGGGGCCCTTGGCGGTACGCAGAGCCTGCACACCGACTCCTACGACGAGGCGCTGGCCCTGCCGACCGAAAAGGCCGCTCGTATCGCGCTGCGGACTCAGCAGATCGTGGCTCACGAGACCGGAGCGACAAACGTGGCCGATCCTCTCGGCGGTGCTCCATATGTGGAGTGGATGACCGACGAGATGGAACGTCAGGCCGAAGCGATCTTCGCTCACCTCGACGATCTCGGTAACGGTTCAATCCTCGAGGGCGTCTACGCCGGTATCGAGAACGGCTACTTCGTCGGCGAGATCGCCGATGCTTCCTACCGCTTCGAGCGTGAGGTCAACGCTGGACGCCGCATCATCGTCGGCGTAAACGACTTCACCGACGGCGACGACGGCCAAAAAGACCTGCTGCGTATCGACGCCGAAACCGAGGAGTACCAGCTCAAACGCCTGGCCGACGTCAAGCTGGCCAGGAACGACGACGCCGTGCGCGACGCGCTCGACGCGGTGACCGCCGTCGCCGCCGACCCGACCCGCAACGTCATGCCGGTCATCCTCGACGCCGTCAAGGTGTACGCCACCCTGGAGGAGATCTCGATGGCCATGGAACGCGAGTTCGGCACCTACGTCGAGAAGGCGATCATATGAGCGATCAGCCCGACGCCGAGACCGGCTCCGCCACGCATCGAGTGATACTGGCCAAGCTCGGGCTCGACGGCCACGACCGCGGCATCAAAGTCGTGGCCAGGATTCTTCGCGACGCAGGCTTCGAAGTGATCTACCTCGGCCTTCGCCAGACGACAGACAGCATCGTTTCCGCCGCCGAGCAGGAAGACGCCGATGCGATTGGCCTTTCGATGCACAACGCCGGGCACATGACCCTGGCCCCGAACATGGTGAAGGCGCTCAAGGATTCCGAGATGGCCATCCCCGTCGTCGTCGGAGGCATCGTTCCCGACGAGGATGTTCAGCCTCTGCTCGATGCTGGTGTGGCGGCAGTGATCGGACCGGGCGCCTCAGCGGAAGAGGTCGCCAACACCGTCCGCCGAGCCGTCGCCGCTGCGGTCTGACCCGTAGCTCTACGATGCCCCGAAAACAAGTACCGGTAGACGAGCTCTACAACAAGGCCCGCCAGGGAAGCCGCCAGGCTCTCGGTCGGCTGCTGACTATGGTTGAGCGGGGTGGCTCCGATGCGGAAGCCATCAGCGAGCTGGCCAATCCCGACGCAGGCAATGCCCACATCGTCGGCATCACCGGTGCCCCCGGCGCCGGCAAGTCGACGCTCACCGGTCAGTTGGTTTCCCAGCTGGCAGCATCCGGTCGGCAACCGGCGGTCTTGGCCGTCGATCCTTCATCGCCGCTTACCGGGGGAGCGATCCTCGGTGACCGCATCCGTATGGACGACATCGTCGACTACGGCGGCGACCCATCGAAGGCATTTATCCGGTCGATGGCTACCAGAGGACACTCGGGTGGTCTGTCGTTGGCGGTGCCGCTGGCGGTTCGACTGTTCGACGCCATGGGCTACGACCCGGTGATCATCGAAACGGTCGGCGTTGGCCAGGTCGAAGTGGATGTTGTCGGCGCGGCCGACACCGCGGTGGTGGTCATGACTCCAGGCATGGGCGACGCGGTTCAGGCCAACAAGGCCGGGCTGCTTGAGGTTGCCGACGTGTTCGTTGTCAACAAGGCCGATCGGCCGGGAGCCAACGACGTACGCCGCGATCTCGATTTGATGCTTGACCTCAGCCACATGACTGGCCAGGAAGACGAAGATGGCTACCGGCCGCCCATCGTTATGAGCTCAGCGCTCAACGGCACTGGAGCCGACGACGTGTGGAACGCGGTAGAGGCTCACCTGAAGCTGCTCGATGACACCGGCCGTCGCACACTGCGTCGCCGCCATCGAATCCGCACCGAGATGCGGGCCAGAATGGAACAGACGTTGGCGCATCGCATCGCCGACGCTATGAATTCAGATATGGGATCCGAACTCGTGGCCATGGTCGAAGACACAGCGATGTCGCCGACCGCAGCCAGCTCAAAACTGCTCGATCATTTACTCAACCCCGCTAAGTGACAGAAGAGGGTCCTGTCTCGACCCGTCGCATCAACGCGGCGGCGAAGTTGTTAGCGGAGCCGGATGAGTTGAAGCGTGTTATCGCCAAGCTCGACGATCAGGAGCTGACAAACCTGGCCAGCGTCGTCAGCCACGATCAATCCAAGCGGGCCGTGGCCCGCGGCGATCTCGATGAGATCATCGCTCACGCCTTCGAGTCGGGCTTTGGCACAGACGGTCTGGCCATTCAGCCGTGGGTTGAAGGCACCGTGGTTGTGTGCCCCGGTGGCTTGATCTACTCCGGTCGAAACAATCACGTCTGTCGGTTTGTCAGCGTCAACGACACCTGGATCTGGGACAGCTACGAACTGATCCGCGAGGACAAACGCTCAACCCCCGGAGTCAAGGACGGTTTCCGGGCCGTGGGGCTGCTGCCAACGCTTGAGGGCATGACGATCGACTACGTCTGCGGCAAGGCCCGCAGCGGACAGCACGCCGTAGACAAGGTGTTCTCCTACGTCATCAAGAAGGGCAAGCTCGTCGAAGTCAGCCAACGCAACGTCAGCAAAACCGGAATGAAGTGACCCGGTTAGACGGAATGAAATGACCCGGTTGGACGGAATGAAGTGACCCGGCTGGACGGAATGAAATGACCCGGTTAGACGGAATGAAATGACCCGGTTAGTTGTCGATGTTGCCGGGCCCGCCCGGCGATTCGGTTGGAAGGTTTGGATCGACCTTCTGACCTGAGTCGGCGGGATCGGCCGGTTCGAGCGTTATGGCCGGGTCGGCAGGCTCAGCTGCCGGTGGCGGGGGTGGTGGCGGTACTTCCAGAGCCTCGACGAAGCGGCGACCCTGGTCCGGTAGAGCGTTGTCCTCGGAGATGACCTGGTAGAGAAGGTCACCCTCAATGAAGGCAATGGTGTCCGATCCGTCCTCGAACGAGGTGACAAGTACACCATTGTCTGTTCCGCCCCGAACATCGAGCCACGTACCTTCGGTTAGGTCACGCTCGTAGATGGCTTCGAGGTTGAGCGTGCGATCATCGACCGGGCCGATCGAAAGGGTGAGCGGCGTTTCGTCGCCGTCGATCTCGCCGTATGAAATGCTCAACTGGGTGCCGATCGGCCTCCGGGAGTGCTCTTGCCAACCGTCGGGCAACCAGGTCGGCATCAGTACCTCTTCGAAGCCGACGAGCGGGCCGTCAGCTGTGCCCTGCCCGGCTGAGTCACCATCGCCGCCGTTGGTGCTGCTGCTGCTGTTCGAGTCAGCCTGGCCCGAGTCGTCACCGTCGGTCTGAGTACCGTCAGTCTGAGCACCGTCGGCTGCAGGCGTTTCGCTTCCAGCATCGTCTCCGGCCACGATTTCGGCGTTGCTGGCAGAGTTTGTGTCGGTGTCAGCATCGGTGGCCGATTGGGAAGAGCTTCCGCAGGCCGTGGAGCCCGCTAGCACGCCGATGGCCAGCATCGCTATGACGACAGCTTTTGTTGGTCTCCAGCTTTGCACCAGTCCAGACTAGCCAGGTGGCCAGGCTGCGGTGAGTCGGTCTGGTTTGCGGAAGATCAGCCCGCTTGGCGCAGTGGTTTCGGCGGCATCGATGGCTATGCCCGGCAACAGGTCGAACACCGCTGAGAGCGCGGCCTTGGTTTCAAGCCGGGCCAGGTGCGACCCGATGCAGGCATGGGGCCCCTGTACAAACGACAGGTGGTCGGCGGCGTTGTGGCGATGAACATCGAACCGAGCAGGTGACTCAAAGTGGGCGGAATCTCGGTTGGCATCCGACAGCGAGACCCTGACCAGATCGCCAGCGTGTATCTGCACCTCATCTGGGCCGAGGGTGGCATCGACGGTTGCGTAGCGGTCGATGACCGCGGCAGCAGGCTCAAGCCGCAGCGATTCGTCGATCGCCTGATCGAGCAGCTCCGGCCTGGCTTGGACTTCCGCCATCTGTTCTGGGTGGGTGAGCAGGTGAAACAGCGCGTTGGCGGTCATTCCTTCGGAGGTCTCGATTGCCCCGAACATCAGCACCGCGGTATTGGAGAACAACTCCTCGGTCGACAGATCGGCCGAAGACTGTACCGTGCGAAGCAGAGCCCCGATGCCGGAAGCGCCTGGCTTTGAAGGGTCGAGCTCGGAGATCGTTCTGATCACCCGCTCCCTGAGCGACTCGACCGCGGCAAGGGTTGAGGTCGGGATGTCTTCGCCGTCGCTGAGCGCCAGCACCCCAGCGACGATGTGGCGGTACCAACCGAGAATGTCTGCCGTGTTGGCATCGACCAACCCCAGAGCGTCGGTGATGACCGATGTGGCCAACGGCCCCGCTAGTTCGGTTCGCAGCTCGGCTCGCCCCTGGGCCTTGAGGCCGGCGACCAGCTCTGTGGCTCGCCGCTCCACCGAGGCCTGGTAGTTTGCCACAACCTGTCCGGCACGAAACGGGCCGATGAACGGGCGGCGATGCCTGCGCTGTTGCTCCCCGTCGAGCGACAGCATGCTGGGGCCCACCACCTGTCCGGTGGTGAATCGAGGATCGTCAACGGTGAATCGAACGGGGTCTCGCATGACGGCGAGAGCCAACGCCCGGCTCCTGACCAGCCACCCGTCGATAGCTGGGACCCAAGACACCGGCTGCAAACTAGCTAAGCATCCCGACGGTATCGATATCGATGGCCTGGGCCGCTGAGCCTGAGGCCATCACCATGAACATCTGGTCGCCACGATCGGTTTGGCCCACCAATTGGGAAGCGATCGCGGCCATAACGTAACCGGCAGGGGCGGCCAGCCGGTACTCCCGCATGGTCTCCTCCGGCGAAAGTTCGATGCCGTACTCGGTCAGTCGATTTCGATACAGATCGAGCAGGGCGGTTTCGTTCGACTGGCGAGTTGCGCGGTCGAAGCTGCCGCTCAGGAAATAGGCCACGTCGCTCAAAGCTCGGCCGAGGCTGGGGGTCTGCCAATCGACGGTGGCCAACGGCGGCGCCGGATCGTCGGTGCCGAACAGCATGTTGTCGAGCCGAAAGTCGCCATGGACTAGACACTGCGGCTCTGAACGGGAGTCGAGCCACTCTTCGAAATTGGCGGCCAGCCACTGGCCAAACTGCAGCTCCTCGGGGCCTAACATCTCCCGGTAACGCTCGACAAAGCCGGTATGGAGCATGCCGAAAAGCTCGACTCGTTCGGCATTGCTCTGCTCATCAGGCTTATCGAGCCAGTCGAGCTCGGCTAACTCGGGTCGGTTCCATGTCGAGCCGTGCAGGTCGGCCGCAGCGGCGACCGCCAACTCGGCCTGGGCCAGGGTCGACCCGGCCAGCTGGTTGCCAGCGGCGGCCGGGGCGATGTCCTCCATGACCAGGATGAAACTATTGGCCGCCCGGTCTTCGGAGACGTGATGAACCCTCGGTACTCGGATTGACACCGAGTCGGCCAGGTCACGGTAGAAACCAACTTCTCGAATGTAGGTTCGGGTGGCCTCGGCCGCCGCTCGGCTGGTGGCGTTACTCGACGCCAACTTGATCACTACCGAGTCGGGCCGCTCCGGGAGACCGTCGCCAGCAGCGGGCAGGGTCGCCCAGCTGAGTTCGCAGCGAACGTTCTCTCCAACCTGGCCGGTGCCAACCAACTTCGCATCGATGCCGGTGACGACACCTTCGACACCTGAGCGGTTCAGCTCGCCGCTAAGCCAGGCGCTGTCGATGCCGTTCAGCTCCAGCAGCGTCTGCGCCGAATCTGGGTTACCAGTGTCTGGGCTGCCAGTGTCTGGCTTATCCCCGTCGGGGGACGATGAGGTCGAGGGGTTCATCGCTGGTCACCGTACCGCCAAGGGAGCGGTCGGGGCCAGCGCCGCCGTTGGACTCGGCCAGACCGATGAGCATCTCAACCGTCAGCAGGGCCATGGAGGCCAGAACCACTGCGCCACCCCAGATCTCGGGAGCGAGACCCAGGCCCTCTTCGGTTGTGCCGACTGTGGCGAACAGCAGGCCCCACAGCACCAGCGGGGGCACGGCGGTCACGACTTTACGGCCTGCGCCGACCGAGATCAACAGGTCGAACACCAAACCAGCTGCGATAGCTGCCGGAACACCGATCACTTCTTCGTCGAATCCCAGGGCGATGGCGATCGAGAGGAACGTGAGGAAGAAGGTGGCCGAGCCAAATGGCAAGCGCCACCGCAGCCCGACGGCCAGCAGCGGCACAAACATGACCAGGGTTGTGATGATGACCGCCATAACGACCTTCTCGGCGATCAGTTCTGAGAAGCCATCGTCGGGGGAGTATGGGATCTGCATGCCCTCGATCATGCCGGGGGCCCATGCGTAGCTGAGCATGAAAGCAACCAGGGTCGAGGTGAACACCAGTGAGGCTAAAGGAACGATGAATTCGCTCATTTTCGGCTGGGGTGAATCATCTCGCAGCCAGGCCGACCGTAGGGGAGCGGACAAGATCATTAATAGGCCGGCGAACAAAAACAGGTGGGTTGGGCTGAGCAGCGCATCGATGCTGGTCTCAACCCCGAAGATCGTGTGCCAGATGGCATCGCCAACCCCGCCGATGGCGAATAGCACAACGCCGATCAGCGCCGTTCGGTAACCCTGGGGAGCCCAGTCGAGCCAGTGCCCCGTTCCGGTGTTGCGCTTGAGGGCCATCCACCCCAGCCAGGCCGCGGTGGCGGTGAAACCGGAGTAGAACAGGCCATGCCACGGGGTCCAGAACGACTCGAGGCCGGGGTCGGTGGAATGGTAGAACGCATCGACCAGCAGGCCGATCAGGGTCCACAGCGCTAGGAGGAGCGTGACTAGATCTTCACGACGCGTTGAGCGGTCTGGGAGGTGATCTGTTCGATCTTGGAGAGCGGTAGCCATGGATTAGAAAATAGGACGGGTTTGAGGTTCGCGGAATGGGGGATGACCCTGAGTCACACTCAGGGTCACCTCACGACGATCGTTCGGCTCGACGCCGAAGGGCTTGGCTAGCTTCTGGTCGGCACCTTGCCTGCTCGAAGCAGCAGCCACAGGCCGAACCATGCCTCGCCGATGATCGAGGGGATGGCCACCATGGCCAGGAACGCCGTTTTGTGGTCGGCGTAGTTGCCGAGCAGGGAGTAGGCCACCGTGTCGATGACGTAGGCCGCTCCTGCGGCGATCATCACCAGCCCGAGGGCCCTAGGGGCGAGCCCGGTGGTCACAAACAGCCAGCCGATGACCATGAGGTGCAGACCGAATGCCGCTAGTCCGATCAGCCAGGTCGAGTTGAACAGCTCGAACGCTGCGAGTGCCTGGGCTTGGAGCTGGTCGGTGGGAGTAACGCTTAGATAGTCGGCGCCGCTGAGCAGATTGAGGCCCTGGTAGAAGAAGATGGCGGCGACACCTAAGAACACCGTGTACATCAGCCGTAGCCAGGCTGCTAGCAGCGATACGTCGTGGCTCTTTTCCCGCAGGACGATGTGGAGCGCCCAGGCGATCAACACATCGAGCAGGAAAATGAAGAGGAAGACCACGAGGCCGAACCGAAACAGCCCCTCGGACTCGGTGATGTTTGCTGCCGTGGCCCCGGCGTCGGTGCTGTCGATCAGCCCCTCTCTGACAAAGAAGTTGGCGAAAATCGCCGCGATGAAGAGCAGGACGTAACTCACGCCTGCGATCTTGGCCGCCTTACGAGGCGTAACCGTCGGGCCAGGCCGCTCTGGTCTCGAAGCTGTCACCGCCGCTGGCGGTGCTGTCGGCATGTCTGTTCGTTCTGTAGTGGTTGTCATTTGGAACCCTCCAAGTAGTGGTTCGTACTTAGTACGACTTGTGGATTACCCTAATCGTACTAAGTACCAAAAGCAAGAGGGCGCGCCACTACACAGCGCTAATACACAGCGCTATTACACAGCGCCCAGCACGTCAGCTCACCGGTTGAGGGTGGTGGGCTTAAGACAGGGCGTCGAGGATCTCGTCGATTTGTTCGACGGTGGTCTTCGGGTTCACGAAGCAGAAACGGAACACCGGTTCGCCATCGTGGCGGCTGGGCACGACAAACGCCGAGCCGTCATCCATCATCTTCTCGGTCCATGCCTGGCACTGGGCGGCATCCCAACCGATGCGCTCGAACACCACGATGCTGAGTTGAGGTTCCCACGCCAGTCTCAGATAGTCACGGCTCTCGATCCGACGAGCCGCTTCGGCCGCCAGGTCTAACGTGACCTGAACCGCGTCGGCGTATGCGTCGGTGCCGTAGGTGGCCAGTGAGAACCAGAATGGCAAGCCCCGCGCCCGTCGCGTCAGGTGGATGGCGAAGTCGCTGGGATTCCAGTCACCGTATGCATCCAAGAACTCGAGGTAGCCAGCCTCTTGAGCGTGGGTAGCTCGGGCCTGGTCGGGGTCTCGCCACAGCAGGGCGCAGCAGTCGAAAGGGGCGAACAGCCACTTGTGAGGGTCGATGATGACCGAGTCGGCCAGTTCGATGCCGTCGAACTGAGGGCGGGCGGACGGTGCAGCCATCGCTCCGCCGCCATATGCCGCGTCGACGTGGAAGAACATGCCGTGACGGCGGCAAACCTCGCCGATTGAGGCGAGGTCGTCGACCACACCGAGGTTGGTCGAACCGGCGGTAGCTACGACGCCAGCGATCCGGTCGCCGTGTTCGATGATGGCCGCCTCAACCGCCGCGCCGGTGAGTCTGCGGTTCTCATCGGTGTCGATGGCGATGATGTCGGCATCCATGACTGCCGCCGCTGATGGAATCGAGGAGTGGGCGGTTTTGGAGATTAGGAACGCCCAGCGGTCTGGCCGCGTCTTACCGGCGGAGAGGAGGCGCTCGGCGGCAACGCCGCGGGCGGCAGCCAGTGCCGAAAGATTGCCGATCGTGCCGCCCGGGACAAACACGCCGCCCGCCGCCTCATCGAGGCCGCACAGGTCGAGCAACCACCGCAGCGCCTCGTTCTCGGCATGGGCTGCTCCCGAACCTTCGATCCACGAACCGCCATAGATCGAGAACGCCCCGACGACCAGGTCGAATAACACTGCGGCCTCGGTCGGAGCGGCCGGAACGAACGACAGGTATTTGGTGTAGTCAACCGACAGACAGGCCGGCGCCAGCACGTCACGGAATAGCTCGAGCGCCTCATGGCCGCCGATACCTTCGGCAGAGATGGTTTGGCCGACGAGGGCGGCCAGCTCATCCTCGGTCTTGGCGTGGCCAAGGGGGATCGGGTCGAGCCGAGTCCTCCATCGTGCGAACTCGACGATCTCGTCGGCCAGAGCCTCGGTCTCGTCTGTGTAGTCGTGCATCATGGCGGAAACTCCTCTGGCGGGGCGTCTGGTGGTCTTAAACCCGGTTCGAGTTGCTCTGCTCCGATTCCAACATTCGCCGACCTATTCCGCAGGCGGCAGGAGAAGTTCGTAGCGAGCGTCGAGTTCGTCCTCATCGGCCTGGTCGAGGCCACCCCAGGTGAACAGCCGGGCTCGGGTTGTGGCGTCGGGAAACAGCACCGGGTTTCTAGCGAGATCTGCGGCTTCGCCGCCCCTGCCTAGCAGCTCTTCTTCAACGCCCATAACCGGGGAAACGTACTGCACCGACTGGGTGATGTTGGCCGCGTTGACCGGGTCGTACACGAAGTCCATGAACTCGCCTGCGGCTTTGATGCTGGCGGACTCCTTGGGGATCAACATGGTGTCGAACCACTGGATCGCTCCCTCGTCTGGCACGATGAATTCGATGTCGGGGCGGGTGGCCTGGAGCAGAGCCACGTCGCCAGACCAGGCCATCGCCGCTGCCAGTTCGCCGGATGCCAGTTTGTCTGCGAAGTCTTCGAAGGTGAAGGCGCCAACCTGGCCCGACGCCGCGGCGGCTTCGATCTTGTCCAAGCCCGCTTCGGCGGTGGCTTTTGTGGGGCGGCTCGGATCGTCGCCGTTGGCCAGCATGGCCAGCCCGACGGCCTCACGCATCTCGCCGATGAAGCCGACACGACCGGCGAGCGATGGTGAGAACAGGTCGTTAATCGAGTTGAGCGGGCCGCCGGTCGCTGCCGGGTCGTAGGCGATGCCGGTGATGCCGGCCTGCCATGGCATCTGGTAACGACAGCCGCGGTCCCAAGCGTTGGTGAGAAAGGCCGGGTCGATGTTGACGTGATTCTGGATGATCTCGATCGGCAGCGGTTCGACCAGGTCGGATGCGATGAGCTGTGCGGCCCGCCAGTTGGTGGGAATCACAATGTCATAGAGCGGCGGCTTAGTGTTGATCGAGGTGTCGAGGATGATGTCGAAGCCGGAATAGTTGTCGGCGTAGATTGCGTCGTAGCGCACATTTCGCGCCGAGTTTTGGGCATTGCGGCTGAGGAAACGATCGAGTGTGCCGCCGCTGTAGTACGGGTCGTCCTCGCCGTTGGCGTCGAGCACGGCGTCGATATAGCCGTTCCAATTCAAGATCGACAGGTTTAGATTGTCGCCGAGGTCGAACGTGGCGGCCTGGCCACCGGCAGCGCAAGCGGTGAGGCCAACGGCGCCCATCCCGAGCAGAAATTCACGTCGGCCAAGTAGAGGTGGTCGTCGGCGGGTCATCGATACTCTCCGAGTCGACGCTGGATGGCCAGCATGATGGCTAAGGCAGCTAGCACCGGCAGGATGATGGTGAGAAACGGCGTGCTGCCGACGGCGTTTGAAGCCTCGATCGACCCATCGAGGAACTGAGTTCGGTTGTCGGACAACGCACTCTCAATGGCGGTGTTCAGTCCGTTGAATGTCGACAGGCCCTCGCCCTGGAAGGCCTCGACTGCCGCTGCGGTGTTGCCGCCAGTAGAGAGGGAGCTGATCCGGCGGGCTGAGTCTTGATAGCGGTTCCAGCGCACCTCGAGAGCGGTGGCTGCCTCACGTTCGCGGACCGAGTCTGCGCCACTGCCCAGCACTGCGATCTTGTCGGTTACCTCGGCGAACAGCGGCTCGAGGTCTTCGTCTGCTCCTTCGAGCAGTTGAAGGCTGAGCTTGGACTGCAGATCGAATGCCGTGGTCTGAATCTCTGAGGTGGCGACGATGGCGTCGTAACCGCCGGTGGACGCGTTGTCGAGGGTCGCGCCTCGGACTACCGGCCCGATGATGAGGTAGCCGACGACCGTGGCAATCAGAAGCGTGGCCGCGACCAACAGCGGATTGAAAATACGGTTGGTCCGCCGCAGCAAGCCAGACTGCACGTTGAGCAGCGCCAGCAGGGTTGCGATACCCAGTGCGATGGCCACCCAGGTGAGAATTCGGCCGTCGTCGCGCTCGGTTGCCAGCTGAGTCTGGCCTCTAGCGTTAACCGTGTTCACCGACTGGCCGACATCTTCTTGGACCACTCGCAGCGCTTCTCGCAGGCGACTGTTGGCATCGGGCAGATCGTTCTCGTTTGCTACCCTGGCGGCCTCGATGCGCCCCGAGTACTCGTTGAGTGAGACGCCGATCTGCTTCAGAGCATCGTGGGTGGTTTCGTCGGCCCCGATGATGGCCGACACTTCCTCGGCCTGAGACGTGGCCCGACGAATGGCATCTTGGTAAAGGTTGCGGTTGACTCGGTCTTCGGTGCCGCTGGTGCTGGTCGACAGATAGGCCGCAGTGGCTGCGGTGTTGGCCTCGGCCACGCTGGCGAACAGATCCTGAACTCCGATCAGCGCCGGCGCAGTATTGTTGGCCGTGGTTTGTGACGCCGACCGCATAACCAGGCTGGAGATCGACCCGACGACGGCAAACGCCGCCACGAGGGCCAAAAGAATGACGTTCCAGCGGCGTAGGAAGCCCGGCGTGCTGGTGTTTCTCGTCGACGGAGCGGCCCGTTGAAAACCTCGGGCTTTGAGTTCGGTTGCCGCGGCTGCCGGGGCGACGATCTCCGGAGGAGGAAGTGGAGGCTGTTGGACCGCGCTCATAACGAATCCACCCTAGGCCGGAACCTTGGTCAACGAGACGACAGGAGGGGCAAATTAGTCGCTCGGCAGGCGCCCTGTGAGCGGCGGCAGCTGCCAGTAAGCTCCATGAGCAGTGGCGTCATCCCTGCTCCAACACCCGGTCAGTTCGAACGCGGTGCTAGCCGACTCGGCCTGCACCCCATCTATTCGGCTTAAGGCATGTATTGGGCTTAGCGCGCCAATAGCGAGCGCGCTGGTACTGAGATTGCGAGCGCTATGAACCAGCGAGCCGGGAATCAGCCGGTCGGGACCGACATCGTGGCCGCCCTCGAACGTTTCGAGGCTTCTCTGGCCGGCTTCACCAGTGGACTGGCCGATATCGAAGCCTCGCCGTCGTACCTGATGTTGATCGATGTCAGTGGCTCAGGCGAGACCGCCCGCAAGTACGGCAGTGCGGCGCGAGAAGCCAAAGACCTGTGGAGCTATATCGACGCCGCTGGGGCGCAGCTCACCGCGGCCCGAGCTCACATGAACACCAAGGGCGCGGTTGGCCCGCACGGAGTTGAGCTGCGGCGCCTGCTGCAGGAGCCGTGGTACGCCATCACCACCGCAGGCGGCCCACCTCGCAACTACTCGATCACCCAGACGATGGCCGAGATTCGTCGGCGTTATGAGGCCATCAGGGCCGGGGTCGCCGACATTGATCAACTTTGGCTCTCGGTGTTGCCGCGAGTCGAAGCCGCCAGAGCAACCCTGGTCCGACTCGAAGGAGAGGCCCGCGATCTCGGCGTGCTCGAGCCGCTCATCGGTCGAGCAAAGGCCCTGGCCGAAGACCTAGCAGAACGGTTGGTATCCGATCCGGCCAGCGTTTCGGTCCAGGACGGCTCCAACCTCGACCTGCAGGTGGCGAATGCCGCAAAGCAGATGTCGTCGCTTCGATCGGGACACGACAACCTCGACGCCGACTTCAGCGCCACAGAGGAGTTGTTGGCTTCGTTACGGGTGCTATTGGCTCGTGCCGAGGCAGCCCGGATGGAGTCGATGACCAAGATCACCGATCCAGTGGGGCTGGTTCGCTTGCCTGCCGCAACCGTGCTCGACGGCCCCGATGGTCTGGCACAGCGGCTCGATGATCTGTTCGCCAACGCCTCATCGAGGGCCTGGACTCAGAAGCGCAGCCTGCTCGATGCCTGGCTTAATTCGGCTCGTAAGCTCGAAGCTCAGCTGATTCGGGCAGGCGAGGCCAATCGGGTTCCGCTCGATGCCCGCGAGGAGCTACGAGGCCGACTGCAGGCATACTCGGCCAAAATCGCCGCCATGGGGCGAGCCGAAGACCTCATCCTGGCCGATCTGGTCGACAAGGCCCGGTCCGAGCTTTATACCGCGCCGACCAATATCCCCGCAGCGGAGGCGGCAATTACCGAATTGGCCACGAGACTACGAGCATGAGCGCCTGTACAGAGATCGCATGTGGGGGAACGATCGCCTCCGACGGCTACTGCGACACCTGCGGGGCCAAACCATCGCCCGCCGCCAGCCAACCACCAGCGGCGCCACATCCCGAGGCCGCTCCGCCGCAGGAGCTGGCCCAGCGTGAGACCCCGCCGGGGTCCTCACATGACGAGCATGCACAGCACGAACTGGCCGAGGAGCCGGTCTCCCAGCAGACGAGTCGACCCGCTGGCTCGCTGTGCGGGCGCGATGGCTGTGTCGGGTCGATGGCCTCCGACGGCTACTGCGACACCTGCGGCTTGGCTGCAGAAAGTACCGGAGGGCCGGTTCGAACGGCGCCGGTTCTGGCTCGCGTCGATCCAGACAGTGACGCCATTCCGTCGATCGCCATGCCGATCCCGCCGGACACCTCGACCAGAATCCCCGGTGCAGGCACGGCGACGGCCAGAAGTCGAACCACGACGAGCGCATCGCGTCGCACCGGTTCGGCCCGGACCGGCATTGGCCTCGGGCTGGTATCGATCACCCCGACAACGGTTGGTGACCCGGCGGCCGCTGTCATGTCAGACGAGGCGATCGCCGCCGAGATGGGCATCGTGCCCGAGGATGATCGCAACTGCGCCACCTGTGGCAAGCCGGTCGGGCGTGGGACTCCCGAGAAGCCGGGCCGGGTCAAGGGTTTCTGTGGCAGCTGTCGCACCGCCTTCGACTTTGTAACCAACGAACCCAACCTGGGCCGCGGCGAGATCGTCGCAGGCCAGTACGAGATTCTGGGAGCCCTGGCCCACGGCGGCATGGGCTGGATCTATCTCGGTCGAGATCGAGCGGTCTCAAATCGCTGGGTGGTTCTCAAGGGCCTGCTGAACGAGGACGACCCAGACGCGGTGGCCGCCGCGGTGGCCGAGCGGCAGTTCCTGGCNNCACGCCAACATCGTCAACATCTACAACTTTGTGACCCACCGTGGTGCTGGCTACATCGTTATGGAAATGGTCGGCGGCGAGTCGCTAAACGGCAAACTCAAAGCCAGGCGCAAGGCCAACGGCGGCGTGCACGACCCGCTTCCGGTCACCGATGCCATCGCTTACATCATGGGCATCCTGCCGGCACTTGGGTACCTGCACGCCAAGGGTCTTGTCTACAACGACCTCAAGCCAGCCAACATCATGGCGGTGGCAGACGAGGTCAAACTGATCGACGTCGGGGCGGTGATGCGTATCGACGACCGTCAGGCGGCGATTTTCGGCACCCAGGGTTTCCAGGCCCCCGAAGTGGCCACCGTTGGCCCATCGGTCGCCTCCGACCTGTACACGGTGGGACGCACCCTGGCGGTGCTGATTCTCCGATTCGTGTTTCATGACGGCACCTACCTCTATTCGCTGCCCAATCCGGCAGAGGCGCCGGTGTTCGCCCGTTGGGAATCGCTCTACCGATTCCTGCTGCGCTCCACCGCGTTCCACCCCGACGATCGATTCCAGACCGCCGAAGAGATGGCCGAGCAACTGACCGGGGTGCTGCGGGAAATCGTGGCCCTGACCGAAGGTCGCCCCCGTCCCACCGCGTCGGCTCTGTTCGACGGTGACCGGCTGGCCGACATGTTGGTGGCCAGCGCCGAAAGCTACGACGTCACCGCAGCCGACTGGCGGGTACTGCCCGGAGCCAGGGTCAACGAGGCCGACCCCTACGCTCCGTTGCTCATGGGTTTGCCTGACGCCAACCCGGCACGAGCGGCCCAGGCCATCAAGAACGCCATCGATGCGGGCCAGGTCAACCCATCCGACGAGGTCTTCCTGCGCTTCGCCTGGGAACTGATTCAGCTCCGGGCCACCAGAGCCTTCCAACGGGCCAGTTCGCTCGAAGCCGAACAGGGTCTTCGTGGCTTGAGCGGCGATGCGCCGGTGGAGAACCCTGAGCAGATCCTGCGCCAGGTGGAGCTTTCCAATCCCTGGGAGTGGCGGGTGCACTGGTATCGCTCGATCATGCACCTGCAGGGCGGCATGGCTGCCGCGGCAGCCGAGGGCTTCAGTCGAGTCTGGACCGAACTGCCGGGAGAGACCGCGCCCAAGATGGCGGTGGCGCTGGCCGCCGAACTGGCGGGGGAGTACGAGCGAGCCCTGGAGCTCTACGAGCTGGTGATCAGCTCCGACTCCTCGTTTGTCTCTGCCGCCTTCGGGTTGGCTCGCTGCAATTGGCAGCTCAGCGATCACAGCGGGGTGGTGGCAGCCTTCAACCGGGTACCCACCAGCTCAGCCGCCCACTACGACGCCCAGGTGGCGGCGGCCCGGGCGCTGGTGTCCGGCGGCCCGACCGGCGAGCCGGAACTGGAAGACTTGGCCGCGGCGGCGGCAACGATCGAGCGACTGCAGCTCGATGCGGTCGAGCAGGCCGCACTGTCGGCCGACATCTTCGAGCGAGCCCTCGACGGCGTACAAACCAACCGCATCGACGCCCCGGGCCAGGTGCTCGGTCGAGAGCTGAACGAACGGTCGCTGCGTGAGGGCCTTGAACAGACATACCGGGTTCAGGCCCGCCTGGCTACGTCCGACGATGAACGTATCCGCCTTGTCGACAAGGCGAATGCCATCCGGCCGCGGAGCTTCTTCTAGTGGACTGCCCAAACTGTGGCGAAGCAGCCCCCGAAGACGCCAAGTGGTGCGAGGCCTGTGGCCAAGACCTGAACTCCGAGCCGTTGCCAGCATGCGTTTCCTGTGGTGAGCGAGAGGTCGCCGAGGAGGGCTACTGCCTGTCGTGTGGCCACAAGCAGCCGGAAGAGCGCGACCACATGGAGTTCGACGCCGGGGCGGCGGTCGGGGTCACCGATCGAGGCAAGCGACATCGTCACAACGAAGATGCCGTGGCAATCGGCGTGACAAGCGACGGCACCGCCGTTCTGGTGGTGTGCGACGGCGTCTCCTCGACGCCCGGCTCGGCCGAAGCTTCATTGCGAGCATCCACCGCGGCCCGTGACCTCCTACTAGCGGGGCTCGAGCCCGCTCCGGTGGGAGCAGAATCGGCCGAAGATGCGGTTGCCGCCCAAGACGCCGTCAAAGGCGAAAACGCAGCCGAGATCGACGTGTCGGCATTGCTGACCAGGGCGGTCGAGGCGGCCCAGGTCGAAGCGACGGCCACCGTGATCGACGGCGATGGGCCCGAGCAGAGCAACGCTCCTCACACCGACGGCGGACCGCCATCGTCGACCTTTGTCGCCGTGGTAGCCCGGCCCACCATCGCTGAACCCGACAGCACAGACAGTGCAGGCGGCACAGACGGTACTGACAGCACTGGCAGCACAGAGTTGGCTACGGCCTGGGTCGGCGACAGTAGGGCTTACTGGGTTGGCGACGAGTCGAGCCGGCTAACCCCGGTCGATCATGAGCTAGAAGGCAGCCTGGTGCGCTGGCTAGGGGCCGACAGCATCGATCCAACCCCAGACATTGCACTGAACACGGTCAGCGGACCCGGGCACGTTGTGGTCTGCAGCGACGGCCTTTGGCGATATGCCAGCGACGTCGGGGAACTTGCTGAGCTTGTCGGGCGTTTAGTCACCGATGGCAAACATGGGCTTGGATTGGCTTCAGCGATGGTCGACTTCGCAAACGAGGGCGGCGGCCATGACAACATTTCGGTGGCCCTCTGGAGCAATGTCTCAAACACTGCAGAAGACGATCCACTAACCGATGCAGCCGATAACGGTACCGATAGTGATTCGACGACCAGCGATGCACCGGCTGCCGAATCCGAGAACGACTAGGGGAGTTCACACATGACAAGCTTCACCGCAGAGGTGTTTCAGAACGAGTTCCTACCAGCAGGGGCTGACACGATCGACGCCGTGGTCACCGTTCGTTCGAGCGGTGACGGTGTGGTGGGGACCGCCCGCCGCGAAGCGGTCGAAATGATCGTGATCGACACCTCCGGCTCGATGCAGGAGGAAGGCGGCCGCAAGATGCGAGCGGCCAAGTCGGCAACCCAGGCGGCGATCGACACCATCGATGACGGCGTCTACTTCGCCATCGTCGGAGGCAACGCCGGGGCCTACATGATCTACCCCCATGAGGGTCTTGCCATCTCCGACCCCCGGACCCGCGAAGAAGCCAAGCAGATGGTGAACCGCACCCAGGCCAATGGCGGCACCGCCATCGGAACCTGGCTGAAAGCGGCGGCCTATCTTGCAGGCCTGCGGCCGGGCGCCATCGCCCACTGTTTGCTGTTGACCGACGGCAAGAACCAGCACGAGGAAGACTGGGTACTCGACAGCGCCATCTCCAGCTGCGTCGGATTGTTCCAATGTGATGCCCGCGGACTTGGTTCGGACTGGGACATCGAGGAGATGCGTAAGGTCTCGAGCGCGCTGCTTGGATCGGTCGATATCATCCCCCGCCCCGAAGACATGGAAGTCGAGTTCACTCGACTGACCGAGGCGGCGATGGGCAAGCAGATCGGTAGCGTTTCGCTTCGGCTGTGGACTCCAAAGGGTTCGGCCAGCGAGTTCGTCAAGCAGGTCGCTCCAAGCCTGGAGGATCTCACCTTCACTGCGCAGTCGGTAAACCCGCTCACAAACGACTTTCCCCTCGGCTCATGGGCCGGTGATGAAGAGCGCGACTATCACGTGAGGATTCGTATACCAATCGGCAATGTCGGCGATGAGCGCCTGGCGGCCAGGGTGATGCTTGTAATCGATGGCATCGACCAACCAGCGGCGCTGGTCCGGGCCATCTGGACCGACGACGGGCGGCTGTCGACCAGGATCAATCGTGAGGTGGCTCACTACACCGGCCAAGCCGAGTTGGCAGATGTCATCGCCGAGGGTCTTGCGGCCAGAGACGTCGGGGATCAGGCCACGGCGACGGTCAAGCTGGGCCGAGCGGTGCAGATCGCCCACCAGGCGGGCAACGGCGACACGGTGCGACTACTGCAGAAGGTCGTCGATGTCGACGATCCGGCTACCGGCACGGTCAGACTGAAGCGAGGCGTCGACAAGGCCGATGAAATGGCCCTCGACGTACGCTCCACCCGCACCGTTCGGGTCAACAAGCAGTAACGGCGATGATGCAGATCGTAGGAGGATGACAATGAGCGAGAACACTTGCCAGAACTGCAATGTGGGTCACGGCCCAGACGACATGTTCTGCGAGAACTGCGGCTACGACTTCATCACCGGGTCGTTGCCGGTGGACGCCGATATGCAGCCAGCGCCTTCGGCTGCAGGAGCGCCAGCTTCGGCACCCGGAATGCCCCCGGCCGGTTCGGCGCCAGCCGCGCCGCCATCGGTATTGAGCAACGACGGCGCTGAAAGCTCGGCCAGTGGTGAGGCCGAGAGTGCGGCAACCGAAGCCGAAGCTGCCGAGAGCGCAATGGGCGAGACTGAGGTCGGCGAAGACGTGCCTCGCATGCAGATCGCTATCACTGTCGACAAAGACTTTTTCGATGCAGTGGTCAACGATGGCGAGATCGACTTCCCGGATCCGGTACCTCAGGACCAGGAGCTGCAGATGGCAGGCAGCGAATTGCATATCGGGCGGACCAGCGAGAGCCGGGCTATTCACCCCGATATCGATGTTGCCGACCTCACCGGCGATCAGGCGGTATCGAGCCGTCATGCGGTGCTGCGAGTGGCAAACGACGGGAGCTACACCATCGTCGACGTTGGCTCGACCAACGGCACCTTCATCGACGCAGTCGACTCCGAAGCCATCATCCACGGGGTTCCGATCGAGATCACTCCGGGGCAGGCGATTTACGTTGGCGCCTGGACCAAGCTGATGATCCTGCCCTAGGTCGTACCGAGACCTAGAGACTGGCTTACTACGCAAAACGGCGCCGCACCCGATCGGTGCAGCGCCGTTAAGCGACTAACAGATTGATGCCTTCAGCCGGGCCGCGCCCGGCATGGCCACCGTTGCTTTCTACTTAGGTGGCATCCGGATGCCACCGTCGACCCGAACGACTTCACCGTTCATGTATGGGTTGGTGATGAGGTCGACGACCATGAACGCCAACTCTTCGCCGTAACCAAGACGCTTTGGGAACAGCACCGACTGGCCAAGGTGAGCCTTGAATTGGTCTGACTGCTCACCTTCTCCGTAGATCGGCGTGTCGATCAGCCCGGGAGCGATGGTGTTGACCCTGATGCCGGCAGCTGAAAGATCGCGGGCGATCGGCAGGGTCATACCGACAACGCCGCCCTTGGATGCGGAGTAGGCGGCCTGGCCGATCTGCCCATCGAATGCTGCCACCGAAGCCATGTTGACGATGGCGCCGCGCGCTCCGTCGGCATCGATCGGATCGGTCTTTCCCATCGCCGCCGCGCAGAGGCGCAACATGTTGAACGAGCCGAGCAGGTTGATCTTGATGACGAACTCGAAGTCGCTTTGAGCCATCGGGTCGTTGTTGCGGTCGATGGTCCGCCCGGCTCGGCCGAGACCAGCTGAGTTCACCAGGGCCCGAAGTGGACCCATCTCCGACGCTGCGGTTACCGCCGCCACGCCGTCTTCTTCGCTGGAAACGTCGCACTTGACGAACAGGCCGCCGAGTCGTGAAGCGACAGCCTGGCCGCCTTCCTCGTTGAGGTCGGCGATAACAACTCGGGCGCCGAGCGCCGCCAGCTGTTCGGCCGAGGCCTCACCGATACCGGAGGCACCTCCGGTAACCACCGCTGAGGCTCCTTCAAGATTCATTCGAGGCATGTAAGTAATCCTTCATCTTCTAGTTTTGTAGTGTCTTTTATTGCGGGCGTGTGCTGCGGCTTGGCGCGAGCTTGAGTTGTTCACGGCTTCGGTCACACAGCGTCCCATTCCACCACAAGACGTTCAGGTCCTCTAAACGTGATGTTGGGGAACGAGGTGATCGCCTGATCGGCGACCAGACGAAGCGAGGGTAGCCGCTCAGCTAGAACCTCAAGAACGATCACCGCTTCGAAGCGCGCCATGTTCGCCCCGAGGCAGAAATGGATTCCCTTGCCGAACGAGATGTGCCGTCTGGCGTTTTGGCGGTGAATATCGAACTCGTGAGGCGAATCGAACAGGCCCGGCTCTCGGTTGGCCGAGGCGAAGTTCATAAACACGCCGGTGCCAGCCGGGATCTCGAACCCGTTGAGCACGGTGTCCCTCGTTGTGACCCGACGCCAAGAGATCTGGCTCGAATCGAACCGCAGAACCTCTTCGACGGCATTGGGGATCAGTGAAGGGTCGGCGCAGATCTCGGCCCACTGCTCAGGACGAGATAGCAGGTTGACCAGGCAGTTGCAGATCAGGTTGGTGACCGCCTCATGGCCAGCGAATGACAGGCCATAGATGATCGACTCGACCTCACGGTAAGAGAGATCATCAGGGTCGGCGTCGTGAGCGTCGAGTAGCTCGGAAGCGAAGTCGTCGCTTCGGTTGTCACGCTTTGAGGCGGTGAAGTCTCGGCAGTATCGCCAGTAAGCCAGCATCTTGTCTGCGATGTCGGTTTGCTCTGCCGCGGTTGGTTTGCCCCACGAGAACGCTTTGCGGTCGCCGCACCAGTTCTTGAGAAGCTCATCGTCGCTCTCGGGGAATCCGATGAATCGAAACACCGTCTCGCCGGGGAGAGGGAAAGCGAACGCATCGATGAATTCCGCTGGTGCCGGAGCGGCCAGCATCTGGTCGATCAGCTCATGGCTACGACGACGGACGTACGGCTCAAGGGTCTTCAGGCGCCGCTTTGAAAAGCCCTTCTTGGTGTAGACCCTGATGCGCTGATGGTCGGGCTCCGGCCGGTTCGACATCACCGCCACGGGATTAAAATCCTCAGCCGCGAGTACTGCAGCGGCCTCGGGAGCGAGCGGGAACGCCGGGTCCTGCACGTTTGTCGATGCGTAGGTGTCGGGGTCGGTGAATACCGCCTCGATGTCTTTCATCTCGGTCACAACGACATAACCCAGTTGCTCGGAGTAGAAGATCGGGTGATCGTCACGTAGCTGGGCGGCGATCGGGTACGGGTCGGCCAGGTAGTCCTCGTTGAGCGGGCTCCAGGTGGCGTGAACCGGGCATCCAGGCGGCGGTGGGGGCGTTTCTGGCCGCGCCTGGTGGTAGCTGTTCTCGGTTGTGTCGCTCACCGGTACCTTTCCGATCCGACCACGTGGTTGGATCTCTTCTTGGCCAAGTGTGTTGCCGACCTGGCGTTGAAGTCAACAATCGCCGGTTGCGAGCAGCTGTGCCCGCTAACGATGCTGGTCTGGATGCACATGCTCGGCGACGTCTTCGTCGAACTGGCGGGCCTTCCAGATGCTGAACAGGATGGCCAGGATCAAGATGACAACGATGATGCCAAGCGAGATGGCGATCGGGATGTGGTACCACGGGGTGACCACAAGCTTGACGCCTACGAACAATAGGATCGCTCCCAGCGCATGCGACAGATAGTGGAACCGTTCTCTGGCATCGGCCAGCAGGAAGTACATCGCTCGCAGCCCCATGATGGCAAAAGCGTTGGCCGCGATCAGGATGAACGGGTCGTTGGCCACGCCGAACGAGGCTGGCACCGAGTCGACAGCGAACACGACGTCGGTCGTCTCGACGACCACGAGAGCGGCGAACAGGGGAGTGGCGGCCCGCTGCCCTGCGACTCGGGTGAAGAACTTCTGGCCGTCGTACTCTTCGGTCACCGGCATGAATCGCCGCAGCACCGCCAGGCCGGCGGCGGTTGTCTCGTCGCCTTCGTTCTCACGGTGGCGGATGATCTTTACGCCGGTGTAGATCAGAAACAGCCCGAAGAACACCAGAACGACTGAGAATCGTTCCACCAGGGCCGAGCCGACAAGGATAAACAGCGCCCGCAGCGTGAGCGCTCCGAAGATGCCCCAGAACAGCACTCGATGCTGGTACTTCAGCGGGATCGACATCGACGAGAACAACAGCGCCCAAACGAACACGTTGTCGACGCTGAGCGACTTCTCGGTTAGGTAGACGCCCAGGTACTCGCCGCCGGCCTGCCCGCCAAATTGCACGAAGACAAACACCGAGAACAACAGCGCACAAAAGACCCAGAACAACGATTCGAGCCCTGCTTCTTTGAAGCTCGGCGCATGAGCTTCCCTGTGTCGCCACAGATCGAGGCCCAGTAGTACCAAAACCGATACGCCCAAAACCGCCCAGCTCCAGCCGGGCACGGTGAGATCTACGAAGTTGGAGTCGGTGGATTCTGCAGCGAACATCACCGTCGAGTGTATGTGGAGTAACCGGGCTTAGATCTTCGCCTTCGATGCCGACTGCTAACCAGTAGGCAAGCAGTGAGCATCTGGTGAACGACTTGGCGATCCGCACATTCGACCGTCCCGCCGCCACCTCGGTAATTTCTACCGGTCGGTGGTTCAGCGTGCTGTGGCCTGCGGCCATCCTGTTTCATTTGGCGGCCAACTCGGCCCAGATGATGGCGCTGCGGCCCGTCGGTCTTACCCAGCTCGTGATGGCGGTTGTGGCTCTGGCGGTGATGGCACGGCCATCGTCGGCTCGGGCGATGGTGTTGAGTGGCCTGTACCTCGCCATTTTGTGGGCCAAATTACCTGCGGTTGGAAACCACGAGGTGATTCTTGGCCTCATGGCCGCGGTGGTATTGCTTGCGGCGGCCAGCACTGCGAGATCTGATGGTCTCGGCTCGGTCGCTTGGGTCGGAGCCGCTAAGCCCGCCTGCCGCTGGATTCTGGTGATCTCGTACGGGTTTATCGGGTTCTCGAAGTTGAACTCTGGATTCTTCGACACAAAACACAGTTGCGCCGCAGTCTTTCTCGATGAGTCGAGTGGCCTGCTCGGCTTCTCCGCTGACCGGTTCGACCGCTTCAACATGGCGGTGATCATCATGATCGCAACCATCGAGCTGGCCATCCCAGTGCTGTTGCTCACCAGGCGATTGCGGACCAGGGGAGCGGTGCTAGGACTCGGCTTTCACTTTCTGTTGGCGCTCGAACCGGTCAGCCACGTTTGGGACTTCTCAGCAACCCTGCTGCCACTGTTCCTGCTGTTCATGCCGGAGCCCTTCACCGCCAGCCTGGAGCTGCGGCTGCTCGCCGTCGCCCAGCGAATCCGCAGCGCAGGGGCCCGAGCGCCACAGTTAGCTGTCGCTTTGCTGTTCGCTGCCCAGGCGGCGGTGTTGGCCAGCCCGGCCCCTAACTGGCTACTGGCCTACCCGTTATGGCTGGCGCTTGCCGGCCCGATTCTGGTCGCGGCGTTTCGTTCTGTATTCACGTCTGGGCCGCAAGACCCACGAGGGGTTGTCGAACAGAACGAGGTCTGGCGAGTCGGGTTTCTGTTTGTGCCGGTTATCGCCGTCGCGGTGGCTATCGGGGTTGGGCCCTATCTTGAGGTGCGTTCCTCGGCCGCGTTCAACATGTACTCGAACCTGCAGATCGTCGATGGTCGTTCGAATCACTTTCTGATTGGCTCCCCGCGGCCGGACACCGGCCCGCCGGGGTCCAACACGGCCTCGTCGGTAAGCGTGGTAACGTCGGCTGCCGAGGGTTCACCGCTGAGCTACTACGTCGGGAGTGGACTGTTGGTGCCCAACGAAAATCTCAGCCGCCACCTGAAGGGAAACGCTGCTGATGGAGCTGCGGGCGAGGGAGTGAGAGCCTCGGTGGCCGACTACTTCGGTAACAAGCTGGCCTTTCGCCGAGCGGTCGATGGCACCGACGTTGTGCGGTGCCAGCGGGCCTGGGGCCCGCTCGGCTAACAAGCGTCATCGGCATTGGCCGCGGCCGAATCGATCAGACCTGCCGTGGTGAGGCTCGATTGAGGTTGGCGACCTATTCAGCTCCACGGTGCAGCTGTCGATGACCGGTAAAGCTCAGCTAGCGAGGCCGCTTTTCGCGGCGTTTGGAGAGTGTACGGCGATGCTTCACCTCGAGTTTCTCGTCGAACGGTTGTCGGCACAGCGGCAACCGTCGGATTCGCAGGACGCGGGAGAGCACGGTGCATCGTTGGTCGAGTACTCGCTCCTGGTCGCTCTGATCGCTGTGGTTTGTGTTGGAGCGGTGTCGATGTTCGGCGGCGAGCTGAACAACAGCATTGGCTCCGCAGGCAGCTCGATCAACTGATCCACCAACCGGAGCCGTCGTTTAAGCGATCCTCCGGTTGATCGTTCACCCAGGCTGCAGCAGGGCAGGTCACGTAGGCGTAGGAGCGAAACAGATCGCCGTCGGTCTCGATCCAGTCGATCAGGCCTCCTCCGGCAGCGGCGATCGCCCAGCACGCTTGGCGGTAGAGCCGCAGGTCTTGTTCTCGGATTACATCGATTTCAAAGGGCCTCACGCTCAACAGCAGCAGTTGGGGAGTGACCGGCCAGCGGTCGCTGGCTTCGGCCAGCCAGTTGACCACCGGTTTGATGGTCTTGCCGATCCCCTCGGCCAACACAATGTCGTTGACTGCACCCGTTGAGTCGAGCACGACACCTGCGCTGACGAATGCGTATTCATCGGCCAGCTGCATGGCCAGGCCGACCGCATCACGGAACGTGGCTATTACTAGCGCCGGTTCAAAGGACTCGGCCAGCGATTCCGCAACGTGGTCTGTGGGCTGGCCGTCGTCGTTTGACGGGAACGAGCGGTTTGAAGGGTCTGGGTCTGATTGCATTACAGCGGATCCTCCTCGCCGGAGCCGGCGTGGTTGTGGAGGCGGTTTCCATTGGGGAACCGGGGTTCCCGAGTAGCCGACTGGCTGGCAAGGCTTCTGGCCCGAATATCTGAACCGAGGTTCTCAAACGGGTATCTGTGGTGAATATAAAGCCGGGCTGTGACAGGCGACTCGTCCATCCGACTGACGTGGAAGGGTCGGCCGACCTATCCAGAGGCTCTCGGCGCCGGACGATCACTAGAAGGCAAGTCCCGATGGATGGAATTTAAATTGCCGCAACCGCGGTGCCTGGAGAGTCTAAAAATGCTTCACTATGAGTTCGTATCAGCTTGGTTGAAAGCTCGGGTTTCGTCCGAGCGTGGCGCCTCCCTCGTGGAGTACGCCCTTTTGGTCGCGCTGATCGCAGTGGTTTGTATCGGTGCGGTGAGCTTCCTCGGCGGTAAGGCCGGCGACAGCTTCAGCACCATCGGTAGCTCGATCAACTAGATCAGGCATCCGATCGGGTCGGATCGAGGGCGGGAGCGAATCGCTCCCGCCTCCGCTTTCCGACCAAATAGGTTTGAGCCGCGTTATCGATCTGGAGCGATCTAGAGGTCGAACGCGGTGCGCTCGCACACGGCTCGCAACGCGAAGCTCGTGCGAATGCGGTAAACGCCGGGCAGCTTTGACAGCCGATCACGGTGGATGCGTTCGTAGTCTCCGACGTCGGCGCAGACCACCTGGAGTAGGTAGTCGGAGTCGCCGGCCATCAGATGGCAACTCCTCACCTCAGGGCATTCAACGATTGCCGCTTCGAAGTCGTCCAGTTGCGACTCCGACTGGGTGCTGAGTGAGATCTCGGTGAACACCGTTGTGCCAAATCCGATCTTCGCTGGATCGATCAGCGTCACGTACCGGTCGATCACCCCGGCATCTTCGAGAGCCCTGGTGCGGCGAAGCGCTGCCGACTGCGACAGCCCGACCGTTGACGCCAACTCGGCGTTGGTAATGCGGCCATTGTGCTGCAGGGCTGTCAGAATTGAACGATCAGTCGCATCTAGATCCATGGCGCTCAGGTTATGTTGATATTCTTCGCTCCGGCACAAGATTCTTGCGTTTGTAGCTCCAGATCGACACTATTCGCAACCTCTAGGCACCGAGCTTGGCCTACAGTCGAGTTAACGACGCGGTTCTCCAACGCGTCCTAGTTGGAGCGGAAGGTTTTGTGATGCGAGTAGGTGTGCCAAAGGAAGTCAAAGATGCCGAGCTGCGTGTTGGGCTCACCCCCGGCAGCGTGCACGAACTCGTGGCTCGTGGCCATGAGGTTCTGGTGCAGGCCAACGCCGGAGTGGGCATCGGGGCTAGCGACGCCGACTACGAAGCGCAGGGCGCAACCGTGGTGGCAACCGCAGAGCAGGTCTTTGCCGATGCCGAGATGATCGTAAAGGTCAAAGAGCCGCAGTCCGCCGAGCGGGCGCTGCTCAGCGAAGACCAGATTCTGTTCACCTACCTCCATCTCGCACCGGACCCAGAGCAGACAAAAGACCTCATCTCCAGCGGGGCGACATGCATCGCCTACGAAACGGTGACCGACGACGACGGCGATCTGCCGCTACTGGCACCGATGTCGAAGGTCGCAGGCCGGATGGCAATCCAGGCTGGTGCTCACTCTCTTGAGGCTCCTCAGGGTGGCGCAGGGCTTCTTCTGGGCGGCGTACCCGGTGTTGCCTCCGGCAAGGTCGTTGTCATCGGCGGCGGCGTCGTTGGCGAAAACGCGGTCGAAATGGCCCTAGGCCTGGGTGCGAGGGTCACCGTGCTCGACCGCCAAGTCGAGGTTCTCGATCAGCTAGCGGCCCGCTTCGGCGCCGCGCTAGAGACCGCATACTCAACCTCGTTTGCTCTTAACGAGCTGGTGCTCGACGCCGACCTCGTGGTCGGAGCGGTGCTGGTGAAGGGTGCCCGGGCCCCTCGCCTGGTCACCGCCGACATGATCAAGGCCATGCGGCCCGGTTCGGTAGTCGTCGATGTGGCCATCGACCAGGGCGGTTGTATGGAAACCTCTCGGCCAACCACTCACAGCGACCCGACCTACGTGGTCGACGATGTCGTGCACTACTGCGTGGCCAACATGCCCGGAGCGGTGCCCAGAACCTCGACCTACGCGCTGAACAACTCGACGCTGCCGTTCACCCTGGCCATCGCCGACAAGGGCGTAAAGCAGGCTCTAGCCGACGACCATCACCTCCTCAACGGGCTCAATGTTGCTGGCGGCGAAGTCACTGAGTTGGCAGTGGCCAACGCCCTTGGGCTTAACTACGTCGATCCCCAACGAGCCATCGAACGCCTCTAACGAAACAGCAAACCGGTCTACCCTCGAATCAATCGAGCGGTTGGCCGAGTCTGTGCTGTGGCCAAGCGCGACCGCAGTCGATGTGGGTCCCCGTATCCCGAGGACCCACTTCGATGCCCTATCCGAGCTCGGACTGTTCGCCATGGTGGTGCCAGAAAGCCGCGGTGGGCTTGGGCTGAAGGGCCCAGAGGTGCGATCAGCACTGCGGATTCTTGGAGGTGGCTGCGGGGCGACGGCTTTTGCTTTCGCCCAGCATCACGGAACGATTGGAGCGGTGGTTTCCACCGCAAACCAGGCCCTCAGCGATCGGTGGCTCAGTCCGCTGAGCGACAACACTCTGGCGGGGATCGCCTACGCCCATGTCCGTCGGCCCGGCCCGCCGGTGTTGGCCGCGACCCAAGACGGTGACGGATGGGTATTGAACGGCACGGCCCCGTGGGTCACCTCGTGGGGCACCGCTGGGGTGTTTGGGGTGGCCGCGGCGACCGCCGACGGGCAAATGGTCTGGGCCTTGGTTCCCGTCGACCCGGACAGCGACCCGCCGCCGGGGCTACAGGTCGGAAAGTCGTTCGACCTTATGGTCTTTGGCGCTACTCAAACGGTGGCCCTCGACTTCGTCGACTACCGGGTTGACCCGGAGTTCCTGCTCAAGGTCGTCGATGCAAAGCAGTGGGCCGAGGGCGACCGATTGCTGGCCGCTCGACCCAATCCAGTGTGCCTGGGGGTTGGCGATCGAGCCCTGCAGCAATTGGCAATAAAGGCCCCCGAGGTCGCCGCTGAGTTGGCACCAGGATGGTCGGCGGTTGTGGAGCGAGCCGAAGTTCAGTGCCGCCTGGTCGATGAAGGTTCGGCGAACCTGGAAGAGGTGGCCGCGGCGAGAGCCGAAACCCTGATGGCGGTGCAGCGGCTGACCGTGGCGTTGTTGGCCGCCTCCGGTGGTGCGGCCATGGAACGCAGCCATCCTGCCCAGCGGCTCTGTCGGGAAGCCCAATTCTTCGTCATTCAGGCTCAGAGCGGCGATGGCCGTAAAGCCATGTTCGCCAGCCTCATCGAACCCTGATCGGCCCTCGAGTCGGTTCAACACTGAATTGTTTTCTCCTGCGATAACCTGGGAACCGTGTAAAACCAGCTGGTTTTCGCCCAAACACATCACACGGCCGATGATCGAGCGGCTAGAGCGGTTTGCCCTTGGGCGCTATGGGCCAGCGGAACTAGACTGAGCCAGGACTATGGCGAGTACCGAGGAAACACGTAAGGCTGGCGGGACCGGTCTTCAATACGGCGAGATTGCCAGCAAGCGCGTGCCGGGGCCGGTGGAATACTCGACCCTGGTCTCAACCGACGGCTCGACCACCAAAGTTCCTCTGCTGATCTGGTTGCACGGTGGCGGCGGGTCGCGCCGCTTTCTCGAGAGCTGCAAAGCCCAGTTCGTGTCGTGCTGGGCCGACCGTTCCCTGCCGGGGATGGTGGTTGCGACGCCGAGCGCAGGGTGGTCGTTTTACCTCGACCGCCAGGATGGCTCGGAGCTTTGGGAGACGTTCCTGCTCGAAGAGTTCGTGCCCGCGATCCGAGAGCGGACCGGAGCAACCGAAGGCCCGTTGCTGATCGGCGGCATCTCCGTGGGCGCTCTCGGCGCACTGCGGATGGCCTTCAAGTACCCAGACATGTTTAAGGCGGTGGTGGCCATCGAGCCAACCGTCGAAGCGGCGCTGACTTGGGACCGTGTTCCCAGCCGAGATCGGGTCTATATGCCATCGGCGGTCCGCCAGAAACTGTTTGGCGAGCCGCTCGATCACCAGTACTGGAAAGCCAATCACCCCACGTCGTTGGCGGTTGCAAACTCAACGGCGATCGCTGCCGGAGACCTGTCGATCTACCTCGAAGCGGGCGACGAAGACCTACTGCATGTGCAGTACGGCACCGAGTTGCTGCATCGCTGTTTGTTCGACATCGGCGTGTCGCACGAGTACCGCCTGACGAAGGGTGGCAATCACGTCGGCCCGTCGGTCGGGCCGCGCCTTGTCGACGCCTTCCGGTTCATTGGGCGACTGCTGTGGAAGACCTACAACGACGATTCTTCCGTCGATTCGATGGTCGAGATCGACGCCTTCGCCTCGCAAGTACGCAGCCTGGAGCTGCAGTCGGACTACCGCTCGGAGCGTACGGTGCGGGGCCCGGCTTGTGAGCTGCAGGTCTCGGTTCAGGGCGAGGGCCAACCGGTTGTGCTAATTCCATCGCTCGGACGCGGTCCTGGCGACTTTGCCGAGCTGTCCGATCGTTTGGCCCGGGCTGGATTCCAGGTGCTTTCGCTCGAGCCCCGTGGCTGGTCAGGATCGTCGCGTTCGGTGGCCGAGATCACCCTTACCGACCTGGCCGACGACGTCGCGGCAGTGATCGAAGATAACGGCGGCGGCCCGTCGGCCATCGTAGGCCACGACTTCGGAGGGCAGGTGGCCAGAGCCACCGCCACCCGACACCCAGACCTTGTGAAGAACATGGTGCTGTTGGCCACGCCCGGACCAGTGCCGCCCAAGCCCGAGCCGGCCACCGCTCACCGCCGCACGTTCATTCCCGAGTTATCGATGGAGGAGCACCTCGAAGCGGTGTCCTTGGCGTTCTTTGCCGCAGGGCACGACCCGGTGGTCTGGGTCGACGGCTGGCATCCGCTTTTGGCTTCGGCTCAGCTGGAAGCCCAGCAGCGAACACCAACCGAGGCGTGGGCCTCGGGTGGCGTCGCAGACACGTTGATTGTGCGCCCAGCCGAAGACCGGATCGTCTCGGCCGAGAGCACCCGCCTATTGGCAAACGAACTCGGCGGCAAGGTGGCGGTAGTCGAAGTGCCCGGAGCGGGACATGCTCTGCTGCCAGAGCAACCTGAAGCGGTTGCCATCTCCGTTCTGACTTGGCTGCGCCGCCACGGCTAAGCGCCGTAGTAGCTAGCGCCCTTTTCCTCTAGCGCACGGCCACGATGCTCGGCCCGACGTCTGACTGTTCAATCAGATCGGGGAAACCCTCGCCGATCGAGAAGTTGACCACGTAGATCGTCTGGTTCTGCCGCCGTGGACCGAAGGTCAGGCTGGCCGGTGCATCGAGGATCTCCGGGTCGCGGACCAGCGTCTCGTTGTTTCGATTGCCTACCCGGACCAGGGCGCTCGAATCGACGAGCACCACATGAGGCCGACCCTGGCGATCAACTTCGAGACCGTCGGGGAAACCGTCAACGGTGTTGAACAGTCGAGGTGCTACCGGCTCGCCGCGGTGGTTGATGTGAACCGAGATCACCGCCTTGCCTTCAAGATTCGCCACATAGAACCGGCCGTTGTGCACGTCGATGCCGTTGGCTCCGATGGGCAGGCCGGGCACCAGGGCGCCGGTTCCCGCTAGCAGCGGATCGATCAGCCATGGATTGGTTCCAGTGGCGTCGATTCGCCACACCGCACCTGCAACCGAGTCGGTCACGTAGATCGCTCCGTCCCAAACGGTGAGGTCGTTTGGCAGGCCGATGACCTCTGATCCGGCGATGTGGTTGGCGTCGCCGCTTGCCAGGTCGATGACCCAGACGCCGTTGAGCTCCGGATTGGCGAAGGTGTTAACCGCGGCCAGTAGGTGGTCGCCTTCGATGTGTAGGCCGAGCACGCCGAATCCGGCTCCTGCCGGTGAGGGGATCAGCGAGGCCAATACCTCTGGTTCGGTGGCGCCGGGGGCGATCTTCCAAATTTGGCCGCCGGTCGCGAGGTTGGCCGAAACGTAGAGGTTGCCGTCGTCGTCGATGGCAATGCCCTCGGTCCCGGGGTCGGCTAGGGGGTCACCGGTCGAGAAGTTGATCAACTCCTCGGTCTCGATCACCCTGGCCGAAGCAGGACTCCCGAAGGCTAAAACACTGAGCAGCAGCGCTGCGACGCACCCCATGACAAACCCGATAGTGGTGAACGACCTCTTCATAATGTTCCTCCGATTGACTCGCGGCCGTTAGTCTCACATGAGGACAAATCCGGCGCAAGCGCTCCAGACAATCCCTCTCCACCGGCCCGCCTGGGCGGATAACTTTCCCCCAGCCCCAAAAGCTAGAACAATCCTCACCATGAACGAAGATGAAACGCCTGGCTATGACCGACCTGCCGTCGAGGCGTGGATAGAACACAACGTCGCCGACCTGAAGGCACCGTTCCAGTGGACTCGTCTCGAGGGTGGCCATTCCAACCTGACCTTCCTGCTGAGCGACACCGAAGATCGCCGAGCGGTGGTGCGTCGTCCGCCTGAGGGTGAGCTGTTGCCGAAGGCCCACGACATGAAGCGCGAGTTCACCATCATCTCCGGCCTCGGTTCCACCGAGGTACCGGTAGCCGTCGCTCACGGCCTGTGCGAAGACACCACGGTGACCGGGGCGGTGTTCTACGTGATGAGCGAGGTCGGAGGCAAGGCGCTCTACACCGCCGAGGATGTCGAGGAGTGGCTGACCATGGAGGCGCGCGACGCAGTCGGCTACAGCTTCATCAGCACTCTGGCCAAGCTGCACAGCATCGACCCGGCCGACATCGGACTCGATCAGCTGGCACGACACGACGGATACGTCTCCCGACAACTGCGGACCTGGTATGGATCGTGGCAGGCATCGATGGAGGGCGCTAGCTACGACGACGAGCGCATACATCGCCTGCACGACGAGCTGCTGGCCCAGGTGCCCGAACAGGGCCCGGCCCGGGTGGTTCACGGCGACTACGGCATGCACAACTGCATGATCGACGCCTCGGGTACGGTGGCCGCCGTGCTCGACTGGGAGATTGCCACCCTCGGAGATCCGCTGGCCGACTTCGCCTATGCGCTGAACGGTTGGAGCGACCCCGACGATGAGATCCGGGTGTCTCATGAGGCGGCGACGACCGCTCCGGGCTTCCCCCGCCGCCAGGCCCTGGCCGATCACTACGCCGAGTTGACCGGGTGCGACCTGTCGAACCTCGACTACTACCGCACGTTCAACTACTTCAAGACCGCCTGCATCCTGCACGGCGTCTACGCCCGCTACATGCTGGGCCAGAAGAGCACCGAGGGCATCGATCTCGAGGGTCTGAAGGAGCGCATGATCGGCAGCATCGATCTGGCCGAAACCCAGGCTGGGCGATGAGC
The DNA here is from genome assembly GCA_050633745.1 of Acidimicrobiales bacterium. Lineage (GTDB taxonomy): Bacteria > Actinomycetota > Acidimicrobiia > Acidimicrobiales > SZUA-35 > JAHELU01. The sequence continues at coordinate 329 of JBOEHD010000046.1, read as the reverse complement.
GACGGCCACCCCCAGGGGCCCGCAGACAGCAACCCCGGACGCTATCCGGGTACGGGCGACTGGTGGATGGCCTCAGACGGCAAGTGGTACGCCCCAGAACTACATCCCGACTACAAGCCCGACTTTCGGCCTGAGGTGCCGCCTCAGGGGCCGGCCCCGGTTGATGGATTTGAGCCGCCTGCCTTTGACACCAGAGTCGACCCTGCGACTGCCACCGGCGGCCAGGTGCCAGGAGTAACGAGCCAGCCCGGACCGCCTCAACCCGGCCCGCCACAACCAGGAGCCGTCTTTCCAGCTCCAGGCCATTCCGGTTCGGGCCATCCCGGTTC
>JBOEHD010000045.1:0-26690 GCA_050633745.1 Acidimicrobiales bacterium | reverse complement strand
GAACGACCTGGCCATCAACGCGTTGCGGATGAACCCGGGGCGACTGATCGTCGGTGAGGTCCGAGGCGACGAGGCACTCACCCTGCTTCTGGCCTGCACCCAGGGCAACGACGGCGCCATGTGTACCGTGCACGCCGACTCCTCGTCCGGCGTTTTTGGTCGGATGCAGATGTATCTGGCCATGACGCGGGAGCGGTTCGAACCGGAGGCGGCCAACCTGATGGTTGCCCAGGGCATCGACTGCATCCTCCACGTGGCCAAGCTCCAAGACGGCACCCGGGCGGTCACCAGCGTTCGCGAAGTGACCGGGGCTGACGGTGAGATCGTCGTCTCGAACGAGATCTACGGGCCGGATGTCGATGGGCGAGCCATGGCCCGGTTCCGATTCACCGAGGAGCGCATGGTCAGGTTGGAACGGGCGGGCTTCGACCGCCGCTGGCTGGACACCCCGGGGAAGTGGTACGGATGAACTCGATTCTGATGGCCGCCCTGTCGGCAGGTGTGGCGCTGGGGATTCTGCTGGTCATCCAGGGAATCCGCGGCAAACAAATTCTCCCTTCGGTCGGTTCGGTCTTTCCCGACGGCACCACCACCGCTACGGCGACCGCATGGGCCGCGGCGGCATTTGTCATCGGACTCATGGTGCTGGCGGTCACCCGCTGGATCGGAGCGGCGGTCGGCATGGGAGCCCTCGTTGTCGGCTTGCCCTGGTTCTTCGGCGGCAGCCGTGAAAGTGGGCGAGAGATCGAGCGGACCCAGGCCATCGCCACTTGGACAGAGATGATCCGTGACAACCTCGCTGGCGCGGCCGGGCTAGAACAGGCGCTGCTATCGACCGCCGACATCGCTCCGGCCTCGATCGCTAAAGAGGTAAAGGTGTTCTCCAACCGGCTCGACGGGATGTCCGTTGTCGAAGCGCTGGTGCTGCTGGGCCGCGACCTCCACCATCCGGCAGCCGACCTGGTTGTGGTTTCATTGGCCAATGCCTCCCGGATGGAAGGGCGTGACCTCGGTTCTCTACTCACCCGGCTATCCGAATCGATCCGGGCCGACGTTCGTATGCGTCTTCGCATCGAGGTTGGCCGAGCCCGTGTGCGCATGTCGTCCAAGATCGTGCTCGGGGTCACCCTGCTTACCGTGGCGATGATCTACTTCACGTCTCGCGATTTGCTGGCGATCTACGACACAACCGAGGGCCAGTTCTGGTTGCTGGCGGTCTTCGGCCTTTTCCTAGCGGCCCTCTGGATGATGAACTATTTCGCTCGGGTCCAGATGCCTGAGCGGTTTACCGCCAGGCTGTCCGCAGAGCTGGTCGGCGATCGTTCGTTTGGCCGCCCAGAACTGGGCCAGCGCCAATGAACGGCACGCTGATCGCAACCGCTCTGGCCGCCGGTGTCGGGCTTGGCGTTTTCTTCATGCTGCGAGGTATGCGGCGTCGCCCGGTCGAGTTGGCCGCCGCGGTGGAAGTCCTGCAGAACCCTCAGCGGGCCGCGGTGGCACAGTTGGTTCGTGCCCCGGACGAGGAGCTTGGCACCTTCCAGCGCTACATGAGCCGCCCCGGCCTGCGACTGCTCGAGAGCGTTGGGCTTTCCGATCAGGGTTTGCTGGAATCCCGACTCCGAGTACTTGGAAAATCGCTGGAGCGCCACGCCTACGAGAAGATGTTCGGTGGGTTGGTCGGCTTGCTCCTGCCCCTGCTCATTGGGGTTTTTATGGCCGCAAACGGGAGGGGAGTCTCTCCACTGCTGGTGCTGGTGGCCTCGATCGGACTGGCCGTAGCGGGCTTCTTTTATCCCGACCTGCCGCTGGCCGAACAGGTCGCTGATCGGCAGCGGGCCTTTCGGCACTCCCTATCCAGCTATCTCGACTTGGTCAGCATCATCTTGGCTGGCGGTGGCGGCACCGAGAGTGCACTCATCGGCGCGGCCGAAGCCGGCGAGGGCTGGGTCTTCGCCGAGTTCCGCTCCGCCCTCCGCCGCGGCGAGCTGACCGGGCGAACCCCGTGGGATGTCTTTGAAGAACTCGGCGCCCACTACGGCATCGATGAGCTACGAGAACTGGCCTCGTCGGTATCTCTGGCTGGAGGTCAGGGAGCTCGGGTGCGTCAGTCGCTCGTGGCCAAAGCGGAGGCCTTACGAGCTCAGCAATCGGCCGAGATCGAGTCGATGGCCGAATCCAATACCGAGAAGATGATCGTTCCCGTCTCGATCATGGTTCTCGGGCTGATGGTTTTTATCGGTCGAGGGGCCATCGATGCCATCGGCGGTTAAGCGGCCTACGGGCGTACATGTTCCAGCAACAACAAGGAGAGAGAAATGATTGAGACAGAAGCGACAGGTGAGGTAACACAGTCGACCCGGGTCCAGCTTCGTCGGCGCTTGCGAAGCGAGCGAGGAGCCGTCGGCACGGAGATGGCCATTGTGGTAGCCATCGTCGTGGCCATCTCTCTGGCCCTCGGCGTCGTGATGACCAACTCCGCCGAGAGCCACCAAGAGTGCATTCCTGAAACGGTAGGGGCCACCATCCCCGCCGGCTGCTGATCCGGCGGACGAGGCCTTGCGCGCTAAACCTCGACGATCTGAGAGGTTGAGTTTGTCCCGGAAGACTGTTTCCCCGAGCTGGGACGGGGAAACAGCCCGGCGCGCCAAAGGCGATGCAGGAATGACGAGTCTCGAAATGGCGATCCTGTTCCCGACCGTGCTGTTGGTGATCATGTCGATGTTTCAAATCAGTCTCTACTGGCACACCGCAAACACCGTTGCGGTTGCCGCCGAAGAGGGCCTCAACGCCGGGCAGGTGTTCTCCGACGACGGCGAGCAAGATTTGGCCAGGGCCGAAGCGAGAGCGGCAGCCCAGTGGATACTGGACACCCTCAATCATCGCAACGGAGTGATCACGTCTGAAATCAACGGCGAGTTGATGACCGTCACGGTCGTCGCCGAATCTCCACGGATTGTGGGGATCGGAACCTGGGAGGTTCGCTCCGTCGCTCAGGGTCGTATGGAGGACTTCGTGTCGGCCACCGATCGATGAGCACCAAGGCCAATCCCCAAATCACAGGCGAAGCCCAACACGCGGCGAAAGCCCCAGTGGCGGCCGCTCGTTCGGCCCGCCAACGGGATCGGGGCAGTGTCTCGATCGAGTTCGCCATAATCATGAGCGCGATCATCGTCGGCTTCTTCAGTTTGATGATCGTCGCCGGTCGGGTGGTCCGCCAGGAAAGCGATGTCCGGTCAGCGGCCAACGCCGCGGCCAGAGCCGCCAGTTTACGCGACGACTTCGGCCAGGCCCGGCTCGACGCCATCGACGTTGCCACCGAGAACCTGGCTGACAGTGGTGTCTCCTGTGAGAGTCAGTTGGTCTCGATCGTTAGCCCGCCAGGCGAATTCCGTCCCGCTGGCTTTGTAACCGTTCGGGTCGAGTGCACCGCACGTTCGATCTCCGGCATGGGCATGTCGGACAACCTGTATTGGTATGAAGCCACCGAGATCATCGAGGAATATCGGGGCGCACCATGATCGCCAGATTGGCCAGCGATGATCGTGGCGTCGTGTCATCGATGTTCGCAGTGCTCGGTTTTGCCATCTTCGTTTCCCTCGCTCTGGTGGTCGACGGCGGTCGCCAGCTTGGCGCACTTTCTGAAGCCAGAGACATTGCAGACAACGCCGCTAGAGCAGGGACCCAGGCGGTTGATTTCGAAGTCTGGCGCGACACCGGGCGCCCGGTTATCGATCAGGGCGAGGCCGAGGTTCGGGTCAATGACTACCTAGCCACCTTCGTCATCCCCGGACGGGCCACGGGGCGAATGGTCCCCAGCGTCGGACCCGACGCCGATATCACCGTCACCGTCGAGGTGACCATCCAGCCGAGGAAGTTCTTCTTCGGCCCCAACTACGCAATCGTTACCGAATCAGCAACCGCCCTCGACGGGGTGGTCGAGGAGTCCTAGGCGGCCAATGTCACGTATCTCCGATTTCCTAAAAGGCATCATTAGCCTGGCGCTGGTCGTCGGGCTGCTGGCCGGCGTGCCGGCGCTGCTGCTCATCATCGTCGGTTTCCCGCTGCCGACAGAGGTGCCGTCGTTCGACCTGATGAGGGCCCACATCGAAGACGGCAATATCCCCGATGTCTTCGTCGTCAAGACCCTGGCCATGGTGGTGTGGATCGTCTGGGTTCAGTTAGCGGTGGCGGTCCTAGCCGAAGTCTTCGCCCTACTCCGGGGCAGGGTGGCTGGGCGGACCCCGGTGCTGCCCGGCATCCAGCTCTTCGCAGGCAAACTCGTTGGCTCGACGGTGCTGATCATTTCAGCCCTCACCCCGTCACGATCGGCTGCTGCGGTGCCCATCGTCCCGTTGGACATGGCCCAGAACGTTTCCTTCCAGGCGCTCACCGAGGAACCAGCGTTCCAGTCCCGGAATGACTTCGGCGGATCTACCGCCATGACCTTGGCGTCCTCCGCGACCGACGGTTCGCTCGGCGTTACCACCACCCACCCGGCCGGTCAGTACACAACCGAGACCGGTGATAACTGGTGGGACATGGCCGAACGACTACTGGGCGACGGCATGCGATGGAGTGAGCTGCGCGAGCTGAACCACGGCAGAACGATGGACAGCGGCGAGCTGATCTCCGAGCAGACCGAAACCGTCGCCGGCGGTTGGCGCCTCGACGTTCCAGCCGATGCCGCGGCCGGCCTGCTTTCCCCCGTCTCTATAGCTAGCCCGATGTCTCCGAACAGCCCGGCACCTTCGGACACCCCGGCCCCTTCCGACACAACAGCTGCGAGCGTCGATCAGCTGGCCAGCGGCTCTGCTGCCATCAAACCCGACATGCTGAGTTACGAAGGCCCGACCGGAGCGGTCGATGAGGGTGCATCGGTGCCGTACCAGGTCGTTACCGGCGACAATCTTTGGACTATCGCCGAACGTCACCTTGGCGACCCATTTCGGTGGCCGGAGATCTTTGAGAACTCGACTCAGCTAGAGCAGTCATTTGGTAGAACGATCAGCGATCCCAACCTGATCTGGCCAGACTCGATCCTGCTGTTGCCAAGCGACGCTGCCGATGTTCCAACGGCCGATCCACAATTAGTGCTCGACGTCATCGGTCCCGAGGTCGGAGCTGAGAATCTCGACCAAACCGAGACCGAGATCCAGCCTGAGGATCTGCGAGAGGTCACCGCAGCAGCGAAGGAAGCGGCGGTGGAGTCCGGACTGGAATCAGAATCGATCGATGACCAGATAACCGTCGCCACCATGTCGCCGGCCGGCTCCGACGGACCGGTCAACCCCGATGGCTCCGATGCGCCCGCCGGTTCCGATAATTCTGAGACCGGGCCTGCGACCGATTCCATCGACCTGACGGTGGCGAACCCATTGGGAGAGCCCCTCGATGTGGTCGACGACGCTCAGGCCCTCGCCGATCGAGTGGCTAGTCCTGCCGGCTTGGCTTTTGGCGCCGGGGGGCTGCTGGTGGCCTCCGGTCTGCTCGGGCTGCTACAGCGGGCAAGGAAGCTGCGGTTGTCGGAAGCTGGTGAGCAATCAAAGCCGGCCCCACCTCCCCTCGAACTGGTCGATATCGAGACCGTGCTCCGGGGAAGTGCCGATACACCGCAGGCCCAGTCGGTGTACAACGCCATTCAATCGCTGGCCAACCGAACGGTTGTCGTTGGCGAGCCGGTGGCAACGCCCGAGGTCATTCGGATCTCCCGCGACCGTATAGAGGTAGTGCAGCGGGGAGCCGATCCCGACCTGCCAGCACCGTGGCTGGCCGGAAGAAGCCCAGCGCTCGAGTTCTTGGCCGACCGTTCGCTGGCCGTGCTGCCCGCTGAACGTTTCCCCGAAGATCTTGATCAGGCCGAGCCTTTAGACAACGCTGCTCCGGCTTGCGTGACCATCGGCGGCGGGCTGGTACTGAACCTTGAGTCGGTCGGTTTGCTTGGGATCTCCGGTCCACCAGAACTGTCGGCCGGGCTGATCCGGTCGATGGTCCACGAGCTAGCAACGGGCCCAGCCAGGCGGGCGATCGACATCAGGGTTTCCAACTGGTTACCCGGAGCGGCGTTGCATCAGCACGTTCGCTGCGGGCCGCTTGACCACCTGGCAGATGAGCTCGAGTCGTGGCTCGAAGATGCCGAACTTACATCGACCGCAGCCGGAGGCCTCAACGCCTATGGCCTGCGTGCTGCCGGTATGGCCGACTCGGTTCCCAAGACCATCGTGGTGTTTGCCGAGGCCGCCGATGCCGTGCACCTGGCACCGATCGTGGAGCGAGCCCGACGGCGCTCGTTGCCGCTGGCGGTGGTCTTCTCCGGTGACGAAATCGCCCCCGAGATGGCATGCGAAATCACCATCCAGCTCGATGCCGACACGCTCAAGCTGGAACCGCATGGTTTCACCGCCGCCATGCAGTCGCTCGATGTCGACGTGCTGCTGGGAGCAGAGGAGCTGATCAAGCACGCGGGAGAAGCGGCGATGGTGCCTCGCGACGATGAGCAGTCGACGATTCTCGGGGGTCTCGATCACAACACCGATCCAGCCCAAACCCCGACCGAGGAGACACCGGAGCGTGAGATCGTTACCGAGCTACCGGCCGAGGAACACGAGGTGACCGACCAGGCAGAAGATGCCGACACCGGCATCCTGGTCCGGGTGTTGGGGCCGGTTGAATTCGAGGGCGCCCCGGCGGAGCTAACAGAGCCGGAGCGTTCGCTGCTGGCGTACCTCGCCCTGGTCGGGCCTTCGACAGAGGAGCAAATCCGTAGCGCCGTCTGGCCGACCAATACCATCGATGACGCTGGCTTTGCCGAGACGATCGGCCGGTTGCGGACCGCGCTCGGACATCAGTTCCCCGATCTTGGTGACGATCGTTATCGCCTGCGTTCGGTGATCACCGACCTGGGCTCGGCCCGGCGTTGGATCGGGCAGGCCAAGTCGATGTCGGATGAACGAGCCCGGAGCCTGCTGCAACTTGCGCTGGCCGATGTGCGCGGCGAGCCGTTCAGCGGAATAACCGAGCGTTATTGGCAGTGGATTGCCGACCACAAGTTGGCCCTTTCCACCCAGGCATCGGCGATGCTGATCGACGCCTGCTTCGACCTCTGCGATAACGCATACGCCGCCGACGATGTTCACCTGGCGAAGTGGGCCTGCGAAGTGGGCTCGCTGATCGACCCTCTACACGAGACGGTTGTGACCCGCAGGGTTCAGCTACTGCAGATCCTCAACCAGCCATCCGAGGCCAACCAGGTGCTGGAAGACTGGGAGGACCTCTATGAGGCGACCGCCAGCCGACCGGCGCCGAGACGGGCCCGCATGGCACTGCAGTCCAATCTGGAGGAAGCTCCCTATGTCGGTTGATCAGCTCGTTGTTGAGTTTCTCGGCGAGGAGTACCCCGTCGCAAGAGGGTCCACGCTTTCATTCGGGCGCAGCGCCGACCTTGTCGTCGACGACAACCGGCACCTGCATCGTCGGCTCGGTCTGTTTGATCACGCCGATGGCATGTGGTGGCTGCACAACGTCGGTTCGGCTCTCACTATCGAGGTCATCGATCGCAATTCGCCGTCGAGGCTGACGTTGGCTCCCGGGTCGACGATGGCCCTGGTGTTCGAGGAAGCGGCTCTGCGGTTTCAGGCTGGCACCACCACATATGAGCTCAGCGTCGATGTACCGCTGTCGCCTCCAGAGCTAGATCAAACGGCCGCCGCCGAGCGCGATGAGGCACCGACGGTTACCGGGGCCAACCTGTCGTTCACCCCCGACCAGCTGCGCTGCATGCTGGCCCTGGCCGAACCAAGACTTCTCGACCCATCGGCGCTCGACCTGCCGACAAACAAGGCAGCTGCCGCCCGCCTCGATTGGAAGCTGACAAAGTTCAACCGCAAGCTCGACAACGTCTGCACCAAGGTTGGCAACGCCGGAGTGTCGGGGCTGCATGGCGATGTTGGAGCGCTAGCGACGAAGCGGCGCGAACGCCTGGTCGACTTCGCCCTTTCAGCCAACCTCGTAACCTCGGGCGATCTCGACCTTCTCGGTGGCCCCGACCGGCCGACCGGTTCTAGCTGAACGATCGATTCGCTCGCCCTTTACAGCGCGGCGGCCAGCAGCCCACCGATTAGGCCCAAAGCCATATACGGCCCATATGAGAGACTTTCATCGCCGCTCCGCCTTCCGATCAGCACCGCCACCGCAACCAGCGCGCCGGAAATCGTGGTAACCATGATCGCTATCGACAGTGGCGGCCAACCGAACCAACCGATCGTTGTGGCCCACGGAAAGCCGTATTTAACGTCGCCCATGCCCATCCCGCCGAGCACGTTGGCCAGCAGGAGGATCGCCGTAACCGCCAGCCCGAATCCAACCGCTCGGCCGCCGCGCCAAAGGTCGTCTTCGATGAGTGAGCCGACGATCACTGCGACGGTCACCGCAACTGCCAGCGGCCCGACAATCTGGTTCGGCAGTCGGTGTTCTCGGAAATCGATGATCGAAAGCCACGTCGAAACGGCCACAACAACCACCAGCCCGACCGCTGTTACCGGCGTGGCCCGATGGCTGAGAAAAACCGCAACCGCTCCGGCGACGCCAATAGCCGCGACCAGTCGGTCGCGGCCCGTATGTTCGGCGGCCGCTAGGAGGCCGGTTGGGTTGGTGGGTTCCACAGATTCAGTCGGCCTTTGGCTGGACCACAAGCGCCTGCCTCGATCCAAAGTGTATTGAATCACCGATGCGAACCAGGATCGACTCATCACTTGGCACTCTGCGTCGGCCTCGCTCACCTCTCCTGGTTAGGAACGTGCCGTTTGTGGAGTCATAGTCGCGGATGTAGAGCTCCCAACCTCGGGTCTCCAGGAGCGCGTGGTGCCGAGAGACCTGCCTTCCGGCCACCGTCAGGGTGTCGAGGGGCTCATCGGTGATCGGACTCCGACCGATCAGCAGTCGGTTGTCGACGTCGATTGCCGAGCCGTCTTCAAGGAGCAGGCGTGCCACCACCGACGGAGTCATGGTGACGATTTCGCTCGCCGGGTCGAACGCCCGCTCACAGATCCGACACACCACGCTGGCCGGGTCGTTGGCGTGTGAATCGGCGCACAGTTTGGCGGCGAGCGCTGGCATCTGCGGCACCGCTCGCAGTTCAGCTTGCGATACTTTGTGCGGCCCGGTCTGGAGCCCTGCGTTGCTGACCTCAGCCTGTGCGAATTCCATAGCAAGCAACACAGTAGATCGGGCGGCCGCAACGGTAGATGGGGACAACTCCCCGTTCATCGGAAGAGCAACCAACCCAGGCCGCCAACCGCCAAAATCAGCCCCGCAACAATCAGAGCAACCAGAACCGAAGAGATCAGCAGATCACGTCTGCTGCGTGGCCTGTTTCCGTTGCCGCCAGCATACGATTCGCTCAACCTGATGGCCCGTCTGAGCTCGGCGACGAAGGCCCCGGCGTTCTCCGGTCGTCGCGCCGGCTCCTTTGCCATCGAGCGGGCAATCAGGTTGCCGAGAGGTTCGGGAGTTGAGCTGCTCGGCGGGCCGAGCTGCTGCTTGGTCGAGCGTTCGATCACCACAGACACATCGACGTTCTCGCCAGCTTCGGTGAACGGCGCCCGACCGGCTAGAAGGGCCCAGAGCGTCGCTCCCAAGCTGTACACATCGATCGTCGGTTGGGCTACGCCGGCGGCGAACGCTTCCGGAGGGCTGTACGACGGGGTGTAGGCAACAGCGCTGCCCGATGTGGTCATACCGACGGGAAGGGTGATTCCGAAGTCGGCCAGGCGCGGCTGCAGATGGTTGGTGAGCAGCACGTTCCCCGGCTTCACATCGCGATGCACCACCCCCTGCTCGTGGCTCTCGGCCAGCGTCTGGGCCAGCGCTTCGATGATGAAGGTCGCCTCCCGCCACGGCATCGGTCCGTGGTCCTTCATCAACCGAAACAGCGAGCCTCGTTCGTAGAACGGCATCAGCAGGAACGGCTCGCCTCGTTTTGTGATGCCGGTTTCGAAGATGGGAACGATGGCCGAGTGACCCGACAACCGACCCATCACCTCACGCTCGTGCTCAAAGCGCTCCCTGGTTTCAATACTCCAGGCGGCGTGGATCACCTTGATCGCCACCGTTCGGTCGAGGGTCGGCTGGCGGGCCCGGTACACGGTTGAGGAACCTCCGCTGCCGATGACCGTCACCTCGGCCAAACCCTCGATACCCAGCTCGGCGGCATCGCCGACGCTGTGATGGGTTGCCTCTCCGATTCGCCCGTCGCCGTCCGCCATTGGGGCCAACGTTAGTCGGTTCGCCAACGGTGTTGCTGCAGCGTTGCTCGGGCAGGCGGCCCGCCAGCATGGGGACTGGTCCCCCTTCCGGCAGATCCCGGACCGTCATAGTGTCCCTATCAGACGACAGCGGCAAAGGTACTACGGCGGGATTCCAGAGCCGTTGTCTGAAGGCGACATCCTCGGTGGCCACCACCCACCGGGGGTGTCGCCCCGCGTTTTCCGGCGCTAGCGCCAACCGGTAAACCAGCGATTGCCCGCTCGGGCTGCTGCTAGCCTGACTGGTCCGCGTATGGCTCGCTAAGAGCACAGGAGTAGTGCAGTGGCTGAGCAGAGCGTCGTCAGGAGCGGTTTTCGCCTCGTGCGAGAAATCGTGGCGATGCACCCCGGGCCGTTCTACATAGCGGTCACCGGCGCGGCGGTGTACGCCGCGGCGACCGTCGGCTCGACCATCGTGCTCGGTCAAATCACCGATCGGGTGATCGATCCCGCTTTCACCACCGGCGAGGTGGCACCGGGAACGGTTCGCTGGGCCATCGCCGCGGTCTTCGCAATCACTTTCCTCCGCATCGGTGGGGTGGTCATGAGACGGTACTTCGCCGGCATGACCAGCGAGCGGGCTCAGCGGAGCTTCCGGCAGCGCCTCACCGGCAAGTACCTTGACCTGCCTCTGGCCTGGCATCACCGCACGCCGACCGGCCAGCTTTTGGCTCACGCCGACAACGACACCGAGGTGGCAACCGAACTACTCCACCCGCTGCCGTTCTCGCTCGGAGTTGCCTTTCTGGCGCTGTTCTCCGCAATTTCGTTGCTGACCATCGACCTCTGGCTGGCCCTTGTCGCCTTCCTGATCTTCCCTGCCCTGACCATTCTCAACCAGGTTTACAGTCGGCGGATCGAGGGGCCGGCGGCTGAGGTCCAGGCCGCGGTCGGGCAGGTCTCTTCGACCGCTCACGAGAGTTTCGACGGGGCGTTGGTGGTCAAGACCCTGGGAAGAGCAAAGGCCGAAGGGGAGCGCTTCGGTAACGCGGCCCATACGTTGCGGGCCAACCGGGTCGGTGTTGGCTACATTCGGGCCGCATTCGAGGCGGTTATGGATGCGCTTCCCAGCCTGGGGATCGTGTTGGTCGTCGTATTCGGCACCTACCGGATCAACGCAGGAGCGATCACCCGAGGTGATCTTGTGCAGGTCGCGGTGCTGTTCACCGTGCTGTCGTTGCCGATGCGAGTGCTTGGCTTCTTCCTGGAGATGATGCCGCCATCGGTCGTGTCGCGACGCAGGCTCAACATGGTGTTCGATGAGCCGAACCCCGACCCGATAGCAGACCCGGTAACGCTCCCACCGGGCCCGCTCTCCCTGGAAGTAACCGACCTGACCTACGGCTACCCCATGCTGTCGGCCGCCGATTCAGCCACCGGCAATCGCACGACTATCGGGGCTGACGACCGAATCGGCGAAGATGGTGAGGAGCCAGCTCCCATCCTGTCCGGGGTCAGCCTGATGATCGAACCGGGCCAGGTCGTGGCCCTCGTCGGTTCGACAGGGTCGGGAAAGTCGACGCTGTGCCAGCTGGTGTCGGGCCTGATCCCACCGGCCGATGGCACGATCAAGATCGGCGGTCAGCCGGTCCGACACATCACAGATAGCGACCGGACCGACGCTGTTTCACTGGTGTTTCAAGAATCCTTCCTCTTTGCCGACACCCTGAGGTCCAATATCGACTTGGTTGGAGACGTCAGCGATGCCGACCTGCAGAGAGCGGCCCGGATCGCTCAGGTTGACGAATTCGTGGCCGAGCTTCCCGCTGGCTATGACACCATCGTCGGCGAACGAGGAGTGACGCTCTCCGGTGGACAGCGGCAGCGGGTCGCCCTGGCCCGAGCCCTGGTCCGAAATCCACGGTTGCTACTGCTCGACGACGCCACCAGCGCCGTCGACCCCAAAGTCGAACAGCGCATCCTCTCCGGACTACGTGGCGGGAATCCGGGTAGCGGGAATCTGGGGAACGGCAGTCTCAACAACGGCGAGCTTGCCGAACCGCCAACCTCGCTGATCGTGGCTCAGCGGGTATCGACGATCAAGCTGGCCGATCGGGTGCTCTACCTATCCGACGGCCGCATCGTCGGCGATGGCCCTCACGAGCAGCTGATGTCGATCCCCGGCTATGCCGCGCTGGTCCGGGCTTACGAAGCGGTGAACCAGTGACCGGTGAACCGAAAGAAAGCGCCAACGAGCAGATGGACGAGAACGTCATCGACCTGCTGCACGGCGACGACAGCCGCACCGGGGCAACGACCGGAGCGATACAAATTCTCCGTCGTGGTCTGCGGGCCAGTCCCGAGCTGCGTCAGGGCCTCATTGTCACTGCGCTCATGGGTTTGGCGGTTGCCGTCGGGCGACTGACTGTGCCGGTCATCATCCAGTTGGCGCTCGATATTGAGCCGCGGGCCGACGGTTCGGTCGACACCGCAACGATCATGACGATGGCTGGCATGGCGTTACTGGTCATCGCCGCCGCTGCGGTTACCAGCTGGTGGACCCAGAGACGGCTGATCGAGCGAGCCGAGCTGGCCATCGCCAACCTGCGGGTGCGGGCGTTCAATCACATCCATGCCCTGTCGGTCGCCGACCACAACGACACCAAGCGCGGGGTATTGGTGGCCAGGGTCACAAGCGATGCCGAAGCGCTGGCCCGCTTTGCCCAGTGGGGCCTGTTCTCCTGGACGGTCAACCCCGCACTCATCACCGGGATTCTGCTGGTGTTGGCCGTGTACTCGTGGCAGCTAGCCCTGGTGGTGATCGTGGCCTACGGCCCGGTCGTGTGGGCGCTGCGATGGATTCAGAAGCGGCAACTCGTGGCCTACGACAACTTCAGGACCAGGGTTGGCGAAATGCTGTCATCGTTCTCCGAAGCGGTGATGGGCGCGGCGGTGATCAGGGCCTACGGCGCTGAGGAGCGAGCTCGCGACGACATCCATAACTCCATAAACCGTCGCTATGAAGCGCGGATGACGGCTAACAAGTACATGTCGCTCATCTTTGTCGTCGGCGATCTATTCGGAGCGATGGCTTTCTCCGCGGTGTTGGCGGTCGGCCTGTGGCAGCGAGAAGCCTGGGGCCTCGGTGCGGGTTCGCTGATCGCCTGCCTGTTCCTGACCACCATGTTGAGCGGTCCGATCGCCGATCTGGCTGAAACCATGGACCAGACCCAGACCGCGGTTGCCGGTTGGCGCAAGATTCTCAACCTGCTCGACCATCCGATCGACATCATCGAACCGATCGACGGTGAGCGGTTGGAATCCGGTCCCGTCCGGGTGGAAGCCGACGGTGTCGACTTCGCCTATCGCGACTCGGCAACCCCGGTGCTCGATGACGTGCGGATCGTGATCGAGGCCGGAACCAAGGTGGCGATCGTTGGCCAAACCGGGTCGGGTAAGACCACGTTCGCCAAGCTGCTGTGCCGTCTGGCCGACCCGACCGGAGGCCGGATTCTGCTGAACGGCATCGACCTTCGCAACCTCGATGCCCACTCGCGGCACAGCTCGGTGCGAATGGTCCCTCAAGATGGGTTCCTGTTCGACGCCACGGTGCTGGAAAATGTGGGCTACGGCGCCGCAGGCGCAGATAAGCCGGTCTCCGAGGAGCAGGTGATTGCGGCCTTCGAGGCGCTCGATCTCGGTTGGTGGCTGAAGAAGTTGCCGGATGGCGTGCACAGCGAAGTAGGGGAGCGGGGCGAGAATCTGAGCGTTGGCGAGCGGCAGCTTGTCGCTTTGGCCCGGGCACAGCTGGCCGACCCCGGACTGCTGGTGCTCGACGAGGCGACATCGGCGGTCGACCCGGAGACCGATCAGGCGCTGACCCATGCTCTGCGACGGCTGGCCGAGGGTCGGACGCTGATTAGCGTGGCCCACCGCCTAGCCACCGCAGAAGCGGCGGACGTCGTTCTGGTGTTCGACGGCGGCCGTTTGGTCGAGCACGGCCCACACGCCGAATTGGTGGCGCTGGGCGGCATTTACAGCGAGCTTCACCGGGCGTGGATCGGCAATACTCGCAGCGGCGGCGGGGCCGTGGACGCCGATCGCTCGGGTCATCTCCCGGCTTGATGTTCGGCATCGTTACAACCGGTGGCGCCAACCACCGCAACTCGGATGTCAGAACGGCCAGCGTGGTGAGTTCCCGGCTCCGCTGACGCTACTATCGACCGGGGCCGCAGCACTCTCCCAGGGGCACTGACCAACGGGACGAACGCACGCGATCTCTAGGCGATGTTCGCAGTGAACCGCCCTCTTACCGGAAAAAGGAGCGCCTTACCGTGAGTAAGTCCCCCGTTCGTGTAACCGTCACCGGCGCCGCCGGCCAAATCGGATACAGCTTGCTGTTCCGAATCGCCGCTGGCGAGCTGTTGGGGCCGGATCAACCGGTCATCCTGCAGATGCTGGAAATCACCCCGGCCCTCGGTGCCCTCGATGGTGTTGCCATGGAGCTCGACGACTGTGCCTTCCCGCTGTTGGCGGGAATGGTTAAGTCCGACGATGCCGACGTTGCTTTCGGCGACGCTCAGTACGCCCTCCTCGTCGGCGCCATGCCACGCAAGCAGGGTATGGAGCGGGCCGATCTGCTCGAAGCAAACGGCGGAATCTTCGGACCGCAGGGTAAGGCCATCAACGACTCGGCAGCTTCGGACATCAAGGTTCTGGTCGTCGGCAACCCGGCGAACACCAACGCCCTGATCGCCATGTCGGCGGCACCCGATGTCGACCCTCGCCAGTTCAATGCCATGACTCGCCTCGACCACAACCGGGCCCTCAGCCAGCTGGGCGCCAAGGTCGGCAAGCCCATCACCGATATCAAGAAGATGACCATCTGGGNNGACCTGTTCCACTGCGAGGTCGGAGGCCAGAACGCCGCCGCACTGGTCAACGATCAGGCCTGGCTTGAGAACGATTTCATCCCAACCGTGGCCAAGCGCGGCGCGGCGATCATCGATGCCCGTGGCGCTTCGTCGGCCGCCTCGGCAGCCAACGCGGCCATCGATCACATGCACGACTGGGCCCTCGGCACCCCCGATGGTGACTGGGTCTCCATGTCGGTTCCGTCCGACGGTTCATACGGCGTGCCCGAGGGCATCATCTCCAGCTTCCCCTGCACCACGTCCGGGGGCGAGTACACCATCGTTCAGGGTCTCGACATCGACGACTTCAGCCGAGCCAAGATCGATGCCTCAGCCGCCGAACTCGTCGAAGAAAGAGACACCGTTAAAGGTCTGGGTCTCGTCTAGGCCACAACAGCGCAGGTTTCGGCGCTAGCCGAAACCTGGTTAGCGAGCGCAGCGAGCGGCAAGGCCTGGGTCTCGTCTCCTAGCCACGACTGAGCGCAGCTTGCTAGGTACGTAAGGACGAAGTGGTGAGGGTGGTGACCAGTGGCCTGGTCACCACCCCACCAAATTCATCGTTGATGAACGTCTCGATCTCGTCGAGCAGACCTCGCCGAGCGGTATCTCCCATCATCTGGGTGCCGGAGTACGAGAGCATCAACTTGCGGTAGTCGGGCGCCGAATAGGTCTGGTTCCAGTCGTAGCAGCGGACCGTCGTGTCGGTGTAGCGATCATCGTCGGCCAGCACCGCGGCCATCGGCGGATCGACGGCATGCCTCTTCGGCGCGGGAGGACCTTTGTGGCCCTGGCCGTATCGCTCATAGATCGGCTGCGCCGCGGTGAAGAAACCGTGATCGTCATCGGAGTCGACCTGGATCAGATCGACGATGGCTATCAGGCCTCCGGGGCGCAGCAGCTCCGCCGGGCGGTTGGCCTGAGCCTTGGGCGACACCCAGTGGTAGGCGGTTGCCGAGAAGACCACGTCGGCGCTGGCTGTGTCGACTGGCATCGCTTCGAAGTCGCCGACCGTGATCGTTAGATCTTCGCTCTGCAGCCCAGTCCGAAGTTTGGCGGCCATCGCCGGTGAAATCTCGATGCCGTGGACCCGAGCACCACGGCCAAGCAGGTCTCGGGTGGCCTTGCCGGTGCCAGGACCGACCTCGATCACCAGCGGGGGCTCAGAACCGCTTTTCAGCGCCGGTTCGTCGAATAGGTCGTCATAGAGGGCGGGCGGGTATGTAGGCCGGATCTGGTCGTAGATCTCCGCTGTCGGCCCGAAGGATAGTCTCGGGTCTGTCGCACCGGTCACAGTTCCCAGCCTCGGCGGTTCGTGGTGAGTTCGGTGAACCCGAGAGCAATGAGGGTGTCCAGGTACTGGGGGCCATGAAAATCGGGGGCGTAGTAGTCGACGAGGCGGTTGATCCCACCGAGTTGTAGCCACTGGGCCGCTGCTCCGATGAGCGCGGGCATGACTTGGGGTAGATCGTCGGCGTCGGCGGCGAACAGGTTTCCAATGTCGGCCCACGTCGTCGCGGTGGAGCTTCGTTGCAGCGAAAGCCCCGCTGGGGCGACCTCGATGTAGCCGAGCGACTGGTCGCCATCCATCAGATCAAGCCTGGTCCCCAGTGCGCCAACCGAACGTTTCGTGGTCACATCGTTGCCGTTGCGAGCCAAGCTTTCACAGTCGCAGGCGAGCACGGTCTCGCTTCGGCTCGGCCCGGCGAAGCCAGCCTGATGTAGCGCCTGGCTGACATGAGGCCAGCTGGTGGAGATCCCAACGCAGCCGAGGGCAGGCAGCGCGCTTTCGACGTAAAGGTGGGTCGGTTTCCAGCGACGGGCTAGGTCGAGCGCGGTGTCGATCAGCGTCTTCGCCGCCTCATCGGCGTCGGGAGCAAACAGGAACCATCTAATCCGCGCCGCCGATCGGTATCCGTCGGCGACCGAATCGTCTCCGCTGAAGCGGTGGAGCAGCGTGGCGGCCACGACTTGGTTGTCGACTTCAGCAACCAGACAGACCCGTTCGTTTACCCACGGGTCGACGATCAGCTCTTCCGGCTCCCGTTCCAACTGACCCAAAACGACGTTGGTTGACAGAGCGGTCCCGGGCAGGACTGCGGCAACGTGAAGATTTATTAGACCGGTTAGTTGGTCTCTGTCGCTACGGCGAAACTCGCGGACGATCACTGGCATGCTCAAGCCTCCATGCGGACGATGTTCGGTTGTCCGCTGCCAGTGCGGTGCAGCCACAACCCTAGCAGCCGTCGATATCGGGCTGCAGGCCGCAGATCGCCGACCAGCNNTCGGGCAGTAGTAGACGGTGTAGCGGCGGTACTCGACGGTGCGGATCGTGTCATCGCAATCGAGGCATGGCTCGCCGGAGCGATTGTGGACCTTCGATGGCCGGTCGGCGCTTTTGCCGATGTCATGCAAAGTCCGCTCATGGTCGGTGCCCCGAGCGACCACAGACTGCAGAGCGGCGTGAAGACGGTCGAGCTGTTCGTCGTCGAGTTTCGAGGCGTTGGCGAACGGTGAGAGCCGAGCCTCGTAGAGAATCTCGTTGGCCAGCATGCGGCCCAGGCCGGTGATGGTCTTCTGCTCTCGTAGCAGGCCGTGTAGCCGCCGAGAGTGGGCCGATAGCAGTTCGGCTAGTTCATCCCGGGTGAGTTGATCGGCTTCCGGTCCGAGGCCGAGGAGGGGGTCCTGGGGGAGTGGGTCGCCGTCGACGGCCCAGACACCGGCCTTTCGTTCGGTGCCGGCCTCGGTTAACAGCCACGCCTCTTCGTTTGCCGAGTCGCCGTCGCCGTCGCTGAAGACCCAGCGGGCAAGACCGAGGCGAGGCTTCTTCGATCGCTTAGGGTCGGGTCTCAGCCGGCCACCCTGCATCAGGTGCACGACGTGGGTGTGGCCGTTGTCGAACTGCAGAAGTAGGTACTTGGCCCGCCGCCCAACGCCGGTCAGCTTGTGGCCAACGGCACCGTCGGCCGGGGGGTTGAACGTCTTGAGCGCGGCAAAGTTCAGCAGTTCGAATTTGGTAAGCGTCTTGCCAGCCAACGCATCGGTCAGCCGTTCTGCATGAGCCTGCACCTCGGGCATTTCTGGCATGGCTTTTACGGTACCAGTCGCACGAATCCCTGTCGTTTGCTCAGGAACGTACGGTTTCGTTCGGAACGAGAGGCCGTGGCTAGGAACGTATGGTCTCGTTCCAGGGGCCCGTGTCGTTGCGTGGTTCGCGGGGTAGGCCAAGTACCCGTTCGCCGACGATGTTGCGCTGGACCTCCGAACTGCCCGAGTAGATCGTTCCCGGCCGCGCTCCCATGAAGGTGGTAACCCAGGCCGCAGAGGAGAACGGGCTGCCGACATCGTCCATGCCGACACCGGTCGCCGCATCTCGGCCCGATGGGGTCATGGCATCGGGGCCGATGATCTCAAGCGCCAGCTCGGTCAACTTCTGGTGATACTCCGACCAGCGCAGTTTGTTGAGCGACGACTCCGACCCCTGGTGATAGCCGTTGAGGGCATCGGTAACCATTCGGAGCCCCTGATAGCGCATGATCTGGACCTGCGAGTAGCACCAGGCCAGCCGTTGGCGGATCAGCGGATCTTCTAGCAAGCCGCGGGTCTCGGCCACCTTGATTAGCCGGTCTAGCTCGTCGCCGTGACGGATGCCGGTTGTGGTGGCATCGTCGCCCCGCTCATAGGCCAGCAGGGTGTTGGCCACCGCCCAGCCGTTGTTGATTCCACCGACGACATTGCCTTTTGCTGTTCTGGCGTCGGTGAAGAACACCTCGTTGAAGTCGTGGTGACGTGACGCGTTGACGATCGGGCGGACTTCCACACCGGGCTGATCGATCGGGCAAAGAAGAAATGAGATGCCTGCCTGCTTACGGACGTCGGGGTCGGTGCGGCACAGCACGAAGATCCAGTTGGCGTTGTGGCCCTGGGAAGTCCAGATCTTCTGTCCGTTGATGATCCACTCGTCGCCGTCCAGGTCGGCTTTGGTAGCCAGCGAGGCCAGGTCGGAGCCAGAGTTGGGTTCGCTGTAGCCCTGGCACCAGACATCGGAACCGTCGAGAATGCGCGGCAGGTGGTGCTGTTGCTGTTCTTCGGTGCCCCACTCGATCAGGGTGTGGCCGAGCATGCCGATCGAAAAAATGTCGTTGTCGTTGCCGGTCGGGACGCCGGCCTTTGCGAACTCTTCGGCCAGCACGGTGCGTTCCAACATCGAGAGGCCAGCGCCGCCGTATTCCTTCGGCCAGGCCACCGCCAGCAGGTCGTTTTCGGCCAGAAGCGGTCGCCAGCCAGCCATGAAGTCGGCCCGTTGTTCAGGAGAGAGTGCACCAGCACCGGACCAACCAGCGGGGAGATTCTGGGCCAGGAAGTCCTGGATCTTCAACCGGAACTTCTCTGCCACCTCGGTGTATGTCGGATCCATAGGCTCAGTCTTTCAGCCAGTTGGTTTCGATGCGAACCGCCAGCAGCGAACCGACAAACAGCAGATGCCAAACGCCGCCTTCAGCCGAAGTCTGTGGTCGCCCGCAGCTCATCGAGCCGATCGGTTATGTCGGCCAACTGCTGCTGGTGGCCGAGCAGCAGCGAGGTATCGCCGCCGAGTTGCAGGTTGCCGTCGAGGAAGGCCCTCTGGGCGCTTGCTTGCCCCTTTGCGATGGCTACCGCAGCTGGCCACTGCAACGTCATCAGCACGCCGCTGTCGTCGATCTCCGAGGCCACGCCGACCCGGTCGGGGCCGAGAATCAGTCGATAGTTCCGATCGCCATCCGGTCCGCCGAGAACCGAGATGCCAACAGACACCGCAGCGGAGATGGGCGACAGCGCCCCGAGGCGCTGGTCGGCGTGCTCCAACCATTCGTCGCTCAGGTAACGGATCTTGGACTTCTCGTTCACTGTTGGCCCTTCGCTGACATCAGCAGACGCCGCAGCTCCTGTCGGCTGTTTAACTCGACTCGGATCGGTTCCAGGATTAGCTCCTCGGAGACCTCACGGACCGAACGTTCCGCGCTTTGGCGCACCGCCCGGCTTCGCCGTGCCGCGCCAACCGCCGCGGCGCGGGCCGCGAGGAATGCCGCGAGAAGACCGAAGAGGACACCGCCGACCAGCAGGCCGGTTGGGATTGGGATATCCCAGTAGGTGCGAGGGGTCGGTAGTTCCGGCAACTGAAGGTATGCGGCGAAAGCCAGCAGTCCGAGCCAGACCGCGCCGACAACGACGGCGACGGCCAACAGCATCTGGAGGAAGCCGACGGCGTTCCACCAGCGGCGGCCTTCGGCATGTTCTTCGCGCACCGATTCGCTGATGGCGGTGTCGATTTGGTCGTTTAAGACGTGCGGGTCTGGCGTGGCGGCGGCGGCAACGAGATCTGGCCACGGCTGTGGCATACCCTCGGTGATGGTGGCGCTGACGTTCCGCACCGCGCTGGCGGTGCGCGCAACCTGAACGCCAGACGGTTGGGGCAAAGATGCCCGTCCGCCGCTGCCCTTTCCGAGATGGAATCTGCCGAGCGGATGTGGTCGCAGGCGTCTGACCCAGCGGGTGAATGGCCAGCCGGTCTTTCGTGCGGCATCGCGGCGATAACCGGCGGCTACGGCATCGCTGACCACCGACAGACCGGATGCATCGACCAGTTGACGGCTGAGGTCCTTGGCCACCTTGTCAGTGACGGTGGTTGCTCCCTGGGCCGGACCGAGATCATCGAGGAGCGCGTCGGCGGCCAGGCTGGTGTCGGCCGCTAGCCGATCGACCATGGCCTGCTTTCCCTTCACAGTGTCGATCAGGAGGGCTTCCAGCACATCAACGCCGTCGCCGGTTGTGGCCGAAATCGATACGACCGGAGCCTCGTCCAGGCCGGCATTGTCGAGCAGTCGTTTGAGGTCGAGACGGCACTGCTCAACGCTCTGGGCGTCGAGCTGGTCTGACTTGTTGAGCACCATGGCGGTGACCGGGCCGTGGCCAGACAGCTGCTGTAGGTAGTCGTGCATTGCCTTGTCTGCATACTTCTCGGGGTCGGTGACCCAGAGCAGCATGTCGGCATGTTCGGCGATGCGTTCCATCTCTACCCGGTGGGCGTCGGCGACCGAGTCGTGGTCGGGAACGTCGAGCAGGACTAAGCCTTCGAGCCCGGGGTCGGCGGTGGCGTTGCCAGCCGAGCCGCTAGCGCTAGAGATGGTCACGTGGTGGCGGTTCTTCACCTCGAGCCAGTCGAGCAGCGGTTGGGCGTCTTCGCTACCCCAGAAGCACGCCAGTGTGCTCGATGTTGTCGGGCGTCGAACGCCGGTGGTGGCGACCATGTCGCCGACCAGGGCGTTGGCCACCGAGGACTTCCCGCTTCCGGTCGCCCCCAACAGCGCTACCAAGGTGTGGGTCGTGCCGTGTTTGAGCCGTTCGCCTGCCTTTTCGACGACGTGGCGGCCGAACGCCACCTGCTCCTCATCGAGCCGATCGGTGGCCATCTCGACCGCCTCAGCAAGCGCCTCCACCCGCTGGGGCACACCGGTCGACGATCTGGACGTGAAGCCGATCATCGTGGCTGCTGGTAGTCGTCGAGAGCGGCCCGCAATTCGGTGACCGACTCCTCAGGGCTGACAACGGACCACAGCTTTGTTCTGAATCGATTGGCGTCGTTCTCCAACAGTCCCGAGACTCGCTCGATAAGCAGTCGTCTGGCTTCGGTGGCCAGCTCCCGAACCGCCTGCTCGCCGAATAGAGCCGAGAGCAGCGTTTGCGATAGTCCTGCGGTTCCGGCGCCGATGGCGATCTCGCCGCCGGTGATGCCGCCCGTCTGGGAGAACAGCACAACCATTAGCGCCACGCCGATCGAGTTCACCCCGAAGGCCAGAATCCTGGCGGTTGTGCGTTTGCCGGCCCCCCGCTCGCGAACCAGGTCCAGGATGTCGTCCTGCCAGGCCCGGACCTCGGCCGCTACGGTCGAGCGGAACTCTTTCGAACTGCGCTCTAGTGTGCGGTCGTCATCGAGGACCTGTTTGCCGCCGGGCAGGCTCTTCCAGTTGTTGACCGCGGCCGACGCCGCGGCGTCGGCGTGGTCGATCAGTAGCTGTTCAAGGGTGGAGGTGATCTCGCCCTGAACCTCAGCGGTCGCTGCTGGCCGACCGGTGATGAACGCTCCGATGCGGTCCCTGATGAGCGAAATCCTGCTCTGCACCGCTTGCATAAGCTCGGCGGTGCCGATCAGCTCCTGCCACCGGTCGAGCACCTCGCCTCGCAGCAGATTGCCGGAGCTGATGTCGTCGCTCAGCTTTTCGCGGGCCTGAGCGTAGATCCGCTCCATCGACATCCGCAGTTCTTCGACCGCGGCGACCTGTTGTTCTGAGGCGTCGAGCACCGAACGTACCCGAGGGGTGATGCTGTCCATGGCGCCGTCGAGCGTGGTGCGAACAACCTCGGCTCGGTGTTCGGCGTTGGTCGCCAAGTCGACGAGTAACTCGCGAAGGTCACGCACGGCCGCTGCAGGCAGCATGCCTTCGACCAGTTCGGTCTGTTCGATGGGATACACGTTCACATCGGCCAGCTTTGCTTCGGCCAGCATCGATTCGAGGTGGGGAACGATTTCGTCGCTGGCCCCCGGTGGGATGCGATTAATCACGATGGCCAGCGATGTTCCCCTGGCTTGGGCTTGGCGCAAAAAGTCCCATGGCACGGCATCGGCATAGCGGACTGCGGTTGTGGCAAACAGCCACATGTCGGCCGCGGCCAACAGCTGGGTGGCGAGATCCCGGTTGGCTTCCTCGACCGAGTCGATATCGGGGGCATCGATGATCGCCAGACCGGGGTCGAGCGAGGGGACTGTGGTCAGTCGAAGCACCGTGCCGGTGGTAACCGCCACGCCGGCCGCGGCGTCGCCTGAAGCCAAACCGGCCGCGGCTTGGCCGGTAACCCGGGGGAGGTCGGGCAGCACATCGCCACCGGCGAACCAGGGTTCATCGTCGGGGTGGCAAAGCAGCACCGGGGCCCGGGTGGTTGGTCGCAGCACACCGGCGGGGGAGACGTCTTGGCCGATGATGGTGTTTGTGATGGTCGACTTTCCCGAGCCGGTCGAGCCACCGAGCACAACGAGCAGCGGCGCGTCGATGCGCTTCAACCGCGGTATCAGGTAGTCGCCGATCTGGTCGGCCAACTCGTTCCTGGATTGGCGAGCCGCAGGCACATCACCGATATCCAACTCAAGGCCGTTGGCGCGCAGTGCAGTTGTGAGCCGCTCGAGAGCGACGACCGTTTCGGTGTCCGTTGGCATCAGGCTCTCAGGCTAGTTTCAGTTCGGCTTCGAAACTCCCACTGCGGGGTCGATGCGCCCTGGCGGCGACAACCTAGCTAGCCATGACGTGCGGTAGGGTAGAATTACTTGTGCAGAGCTTCTGTCGATGAAGGCACAATCGCATTGCTACCTGCGGTCCGCAGAGCGAACTCTGAGGTTCGGCTGAACGCAGCAAGATTAGCAGATTTAGTTTTTGTCCATTCTCACCGTTCGAGGGTGTAAATCGCCTCGCTAGCCTTGAGACTGTGAAGATCGATCGACTGAGGGAAGCTAAGTCGATCTTAATCGCAGGCCGGTGGGGGTCCAGTCGCCCGGACTCCCCGCCGGCCTGCTCCCAAGTTTTGTAGGCCCTGATGCCGCCCCCAGACCTACCGTCGGCTACCGCCGAGTATCGCCGAGCGCTGAGCCCCGGCTGGTCTGACTATCACCGGCTACTCGTCGTTGACGACGACGGCCGCTCTGCGTTGGCCATGCAGGTTGGCATCCACAGTGCAACCGCTTCAGCTGGGATGCCGCCCGCTGGGGGACCGGACTCGGCGCGGTTCCTCTGTGCCTATTTTCGCGCTGGCGAACTGCCGGTGGTGCTCGCCGACGATGACATCGTTGCTCCGAAGCAACGGTGGGAACTGCGAACGACCGGCCTGTGGGCCGACATGATTTGCGAGCAGCCGTTTAGACATTGGAGCTACGGTCTCGAAGCGTTCGGTTTGGCCATCGACGAGCCTGAGGAGTTACTCGGACGGGCCTATGGCCAACGGGTGCCCCTCGGCTGGGAACTCGACTTCGAGGCCAGCGAGCAAGAGCTGTTCCCGTGGGATCCAGCCGATGGCTACGGGCAGCCGGGTACCGCCGACGGCCTTGTCCTGCTGGCAGACCGCTCGGTGCCGCTACACGGCTCAGCGGTCCGGCAGCACTGGTGGGGTCCGCTTTCGGCCACGCCGTTCGGTCACCTCGACCAGCAGGCCGAAGAGCTACTGCGCAGCGGCCCCCGATCGGCAGAACAAGCTCGCACCGAGGTGGCATTGCCGATGCCTAGCGCGGTGTGGTGGCTGGTCCATGATGGCCACGCGCTGGTATCTACGACCGTGCCAGAGTCCGACCCCGAGATCGGCTAGTCGCTCCGCGGCTAGTTGCGCTGAACCGCGACGAACGCCACCTCGCTCACCGCCAGGTCGGCGTTGAGTTCTGGGCTGGCGAAACCTTCGCCCTCGAAGATCTCCGTCACCTCAAGCACCACCTTGGTGGTGAGACCAAAATCGAAGCTGATCTCTTGAGGCCCGTCATCGTCGATCAGGGTCAGTGACTCACTCGACTGATCGGTGGTCACCAGGACGCTCTTGAGACGATGATTGGAAGCGAAAATGTTGTCGTTCTTGGCGTAGCCGTTTACGAACTGCAGGGCGGTCAGCTCTACCGGTTCGGCGAACCGGAAGGTCAGGGTCTGGCCAATCAGCTCTTCGGCGTCGCTGTTCCACGCCGTCTGGGGATCGCCATCGAGCGTGTTGCGTGGGTTATACGTGATGTCGCCTGCCGGTGCCAGGAAACTGCTGGCTTCGACGGTTATCCGTGCCGGATCAACCAGGCTCGCCGACCCCGAGGGGCTGATCAGGGCCGTGGGTGCACCTTCGGCCGAACTCTGTTCGCCGTCGCCGTTCCAGGGTTGCCGGACAGCGAGAAAGGCACCAGCGGCAACCAGCAGCAGCACCAACCCAGCCACAGCGATTACTGAGGTGACTGGGACGGTGGTGCGGGACTGGTTGGCCACTGGTGCCGGTAATACCTTCGCTTAGTTCTGGCCGGCCAGCTTGCGGTTGTAGACCGTCGACTTGATGTAGTCCCGGTTCATGTACGCAATGAAGTCCTGGCTGATTTCCTTCGGACACGCTTCGGAACACTCGCCATGGTTGGTGCAGGAGCCAAAGAACTCCTCCATCGTTTCAACCATGGCTTCGGTGCGCTTGAACCGTTCCGACTGGCCCTGAGGCAACGAGTTGAGGTGCCACAGCTTGGCCGACGTGAATAGCTGTCCTGCCGAGTTGGGGCAGGCTGCGACGCAGGCGCCGCAACCGATGCACGCCGCGGCGTCCATCGCCGAATCGGCGACCTCTTTAGGGATCGGAGTGTCGTTAGCATCCTGAGCGGTGCCGGTGGGAGCGGTGATAAAGCCGCCGACCTCCATGATTTTGTCGAGTGGCGAACGGTCAACGACCAGGTCGCGTACGACCGGGAAGGCTGCTGCACGCCAAGGCTCGATGACGATGGTGTCGCCGTCGTTGAACTTGCGCATGTGGAGCTGGCAGGTTGCGGTGCCCCGCTCTTGACCGTGGGCCCGTCCGTTGATCATCACGCCGCACGTGCCGCAAATGCCTTCGCGGCAGTCGTGGGGAAACTCGATTGGGATCTCGCCGCCGGCGATCAGCTCTTCGTTGACGATGTCGAGCATCTCAAGAAACGACGCGTCGTCTGGGATGCCGTTTGCCGGATAGGTAACGAACTGTCCGCGGGCATCGGCGCCGGGCTGACGCCAAACGCTAAGGGTGAGATTGAGCTTCTTACTCACTTGTAGCTCCTCTGGCTTGGCAGTACTTCTTCGAATGTCAGATGTTCGGCGTGTTTGGTCTGCGGTGTATCTCGGTCGTGCCATTCCCAGGCTGAGACGTGAGCAAAGGCTTCGTCGTCACGGAGCGCTTCGCCCTCTTCGGTCTGCGACTCCACCCGGAAGTGTCCACCGCAGGACTCTTCACGATCGAGTGCGTCGCGGGCCATCAACTCGGCCAGTTCGAAGAAGTCTGCGACTCGACCGGCCTTCTCGATTGACGAGTTAAGCGTGTCGGAGTCGCCCAAGACTCGCAGGTCCGACCAGAACTCGTCTCGCAGAGCCCGGATCTCGGTGATCGCCTTCTCAAGGCCGTTGCGGTCGCGGGCCATCCCGATGTACTCCCAAACCAACTTGCCGAGTTCCCGGTGGAAGTACTCCGGGGAGCGGGTCCCGCCAATGGACAGGAATCGCTGCACCTGGCCTTGGACATCCGCTTCAGCCTGAATGAAGGCCGGATCGTCTAGGGATAGCGGCTCCTCATTGAGCTTTGGCGCCAGGTAGTCACCGATGGTGTACGGCAAAACGAAGTAGCCGTCGGCCAGGCCCTGCATCAACGCCGAAGCGCCCAGTCGGTTTGCGCCGTGATCGGAGAAGTTGGCTTCACCTGCGGCGTACAGCCCGGGCACGGTGGTCATCAGGTTGTAGTCGACCCACAGCCCACCCATCGTGTAGTG
>JBOEHD010000044.1:0-26789 GCA_050633745.1 Acidimicrobiales bacterium | reverse complement strand
GTGGGTGATCATGTAGAAGGTCAGGTCGGTGCCCTGGGTCAGAGCGACTTCGTCACCATCTGAACCGGAGTCGGCGTCAGAATCATCTGATTCCTCTTCCATTGCGTCACCGTCGGTCGACTCTTCGGTCGTGTCTTCGGTACCGCCTGATGAGTCTTCGCCTTCATCGTCGGAGCTACCACATGCTGCGGTAACCATGACGAGTGCCAGCAACATGGCCAGCCAATTCATCTTCTTCATTGGTATTACCTCTCTCCATTAGGTCTTGCTAATTGTTCGTCGGGGCAAACAAAACAGTCGATAACAGGCCTCGAGTGAGGCTTATGTATCGAGCCGATCTGCCAGTCCCCTCAGATAGTCAACGCTCTTTCGAACGCCTTCGATAGGACCAGAGCCTATCTCTGGTTCCGGTCCAGTGATCGCTACATCTTGTTCAAGGACGTACCAGCCCTTGTATCCAGCGGTTTCTAGGCCGCCGATCACCGTGTCGATGTCGAGATCGCCGTCACCAACAGAAGGAAAGATTCCCTCTTGGACAGCGGCCATCAGGGAAATTTCGCCATCGTTCAATCGCTTGGCTACCGCCAAATCGGTGTCTTTTATGTGAACGAGGCCGACGCGGTCGGCAGCGGCGTTGACAAAGTCGACCGGGTCGTATCCGCCAACAGCCAGGTGGGCGGTGTCGAGTACGAAGCTGACATCGCAGCCGTCGAGTACCCGAGCGACCTCTTCTTTGGTCTCCACGATGGTGCCAACATGGGTGTGCAGCACCTGGACAAGGCCGTGGGCTTCGGTGACCTTTTCTAAGCGATCGAACATCGCCATGGAGTGATCCCACTGCTTGGAGGAAAGCTCGGTGCGATCCTCCCAATCCCAGCTGGTGACCGGGGCGCTGTTGAAGTAGCGGGCGCCGGAAGCGGCCAGCAGAGCTGCCGTGGTCTCAGCACGCCGAAGCGTTTCGTCGGCCTGATCCGGATCGTGAATGACAACGGGAACGAAGCCGGCCAAGAGTGTGAGGTTGTAAGACTCCAGCAATGAGCGCAGTTCAGCTGGGTCGGTCGGTAGGTAGCCGTCTGAGCCCAGCTCGGTGGCGGGGAAGCCCAGTTCAACCATCTCGGCCAGAACTCGCTCCACCGGTAGCTGTACGCCCCACCCTGGGACCTCACAAATACCCCAAGAAATAGGGGCGGTGGCAAGCCGTTGCATAAAGCTCATGAGATACACCTCAACTCGTTCTGGCCCCCTGCAGTCGAAAAGTAGAGCGCTCTACTCAACCTCGGGAAAACGTAGAACTAACCGACACAGGCCGTCAACCGTTTGTTTCGTTACAGTTTCACTAGTCTTGTAATGAACCATCTGTCGACGAGCCAGGTCTAGTGACGCTCAAAGACTGCTCCGCAGGGCCATCTGTACCTATCACAGGTTGATTAAGTAGAGCGCTCTACCGTACAGTTCCGGGCGATGGGCCAACCGACGATGGATGACGTTGCGGCCAAGGCGGGCGTCTCGCGGGCTTTGGTTTCGCTGGTGATGCGCGACTCTCCCCGCGTCAGCGACCAGAGCCGTGAGAAGGTGCTGGCGGCTGCTGCGGAGCTCGGATATCGCCCAAACCTGTGGGCACGGAATCTGGCCAGCGGCCAGACAAAGACGGTCGGCGTGATGCTGAACGACCTGCACAATCCGTACTTCACCGAAATGGCCGAGGGCGTGGCTGCAGCGGCAGCCGAGTCCGACATGCAAATCTTGATCAACTCGGGGTGGCAGCGAGAGGCAGGCGAAGTCGAGGCAATCGACGCGCTGTTGAACCTACGCACCGACGGCATCGTGCTCGGCGGACCACGCCTTTCGCTGGAAGTGCTCGGCCAAATAGCAGCTCAGATCCCAACGGTCAGCGTCAGCACATACGGCAGCCCCGACTCGTTCGACACGGTCAGTAACGACGAGGCCTTTGGCGGCGACCTTGTCGTCGACCATTTGGTCGACCTCGGACACGAACGAATCGCCCACATAAACGCCGGGCAAGCAGCAGGCGGACCGGAACGTCGAGCGGGTTTTGTCGACGCCATGATGCGATACGGCTTGGCGCCGATCGTGGTCGAGGGCGACTTCAACGAGGCCGCGGGCTACGAGGCCGCCGGGCAACTGATGGCCCTACGCCAACCGCCGACTGCGATCTACGCTGCCAACGACCTGGCGGCCATCGGTGTGCTAGCCCGACTGCAAAGCCTGGGCGTAAAGGTGCCCGATGACATTTCAGTTGTCGGCTATGACAACACCGTACTGGCCGGCACCGGCGCGGTATCGCTGACAACCCTCCATCAACCCCGCCAACAGCTCGGCCGCCGAGCCATGGAGTTGCTCCTCGAACGCATCGGCGGACGAACCGAGGCTCGCCACCAGCTGATCGAGCCCCGCCTCATCGCCCGCTCAACAACCAGTCGAGTGAACGGCGCCAGCTAGACCTGAGATCGCTATGGTGGCTGACCGGCGAATTTGATTGACCAGCTCTCATCCGAGTAAGCCGACAAGTTCCCCGTTGAAGATGCCACGGTTGCGGTTGACAGCCTCGACGTCGATTGGGATACGGAGGCCGCCGAGTCAGCCAAGTCGTACCTTGAGATCTCGGGCTTCTCGTGCCAGGGCCTGATCGATCAGCTCTCCTCGAGTTTCGGCGACCAATACACCACGGAACAAGCTACTCACGGTGCAACAGAGGCAGGCATCTGCTGACAGGCCAGCTGAGGGTCGTAGTGTGACCTCATTTGCTGCAAGGCGACCGACAAGCTGACATAGTGCAATATGGACACGGACTACTTGGTGGTTGGCGCTGGCGCGATGGGAATGGCGTTCGCTGACACGATCCTCAACGAAACCGAAGGCACCACCATCACCATCGTCGACCGGCATGCCCGGCCAGGCGGACACTGGAACGATGCGTACCCGTTCGTTCGTCTGCATCAGCCTTCGGCGTTCTACGGGGTCAATTCCCGCAAACTCGGTGACGATCGCATCGACGAGACCGGCTGGAACGCTGGCCTGTACGAGCTGGCATCAGGGGCCGAGGTACTCACCTACTACGACCATCTGATGCATCGTGACTTCCTCCCCTCCGGGCGGGTCACATATCTCCCGATGAGCGAGTACGAGCCGGCGACCGGTGACGTTGTTTCACTCACCACCGGCGAACGAACGACCCCGAGCGCCACAACCCTCGTCGACGCGACCTATATGAAGGTGAGTGTCCCGTCGCAGCGACCGCCTGCCTATGCCGTGGCTGATGGTGCGCACTGCGCGCCGCTCAATGATCTGCCAAAGATCGCTCGGCCGGCCAATGGTTACGTTGTGATCGGTGCTGGCAAGACCGGAGCGGACGCCTGCCTGTGGCTGCTCAAGCACGGCGTCGACCCGGACGACATCCGCTGGGTGATGCCGCGTGACTCGTGGTACATCGACCGCAAGACCATCCAGCCCGGCGAGTTCTTCGAGGACACCGCGAAACGGTTCATCGCCCAGTTCCGCCATATCGCCGAGTCCGAGTCGATCCCCGATCTGTTCCGCCGTCTGGAGGCAGATGGGATCCTCATCAGGTTGACCACCGACGTCGAGCCGACGATGTACCGCTGCTCCACCGTCACCACAGCCGAGGTCGAGCAGCTGCGCCGGATCACCAACGTCATCCGGCTTGGTAGGGTGCAGAGAATCGACGCCACCGAGATCACCCTCGACGAGGGTTCGGTCCCTACGACGCTGGACACAGTGCACATCGACTGCACCGCCGATGGCCTTGAACGCCGCGCCGTCGCTCCGGTTTTCGATAGCAACCGCATCACGCTCCAGACGGTTCGACATTGCCAGCAGGTATTCAGCGCCGCCTTCATCGCCCACTGTGAAGCGGCCTACGACACCGAGGACGCCAAGAATCATCTGTGTGGTGTTGTCCCCCATCCCGACAGCGCAACCGATTGGATCCGCACGTCTTACGGCAACTCGCTCAACGGTGCGCGCTGGAACGCAGACCCGGAGCTGCAGGCGTGGCTCTCAGCCAGTCGTCTCGACGGTTTCAGCTCAACCGACGCGCCGAGCGACGAGCTGATGGTCGTGATGATGGGCGCCCTCGAGAACGCCGAACCAGCCCTCGCCAAACTCGAGCAGTACGTCGCCGAACTCGACGCGGCAGGCGCTTAGCCGACTAGCCGGGAGTCAGCCCGCGGCAACGCACTCGGTTCAACGCCTCGGTTCCGCTCTCTGTACATGATCAGTCCAAGCACGGCGCCGTAGACGAGGTGTCCTGTGAGGCTGGCTGCGATCGTCGTCGGGTTCAGATCGAACATCTTGCTTTCACCATCAGGAGAAGTCATCAAGGTGGCGACGAGGCCGGCCCAGATCGCTACTCCATACGCCACACCGGCAACCCGACGATCTATCCAGCGGTCGGTGCACAGGACGAGCATGGAAAATGTCAGACCCATCCCAGCGCCATTGCCCAGGTATCTCCAGCCATACCCGAGCAGCCAGTGGGCTCTCGGTGTGTCAAGCAACCAAGCCCCGATCTTTGGTATGAAGTCCGGCCAACCGCCGAAGATGACAAACGGCACCCGAGTACAGTCGTAGACCAGCACAGCGACCAATCCGGCGCCCCACCCGCGCAAAGCATGGAGTGCGATGCGAGGCTCAAGTACCAAAAGCGCCAGCACACTCACGACCGCACTCCCGACAAGACTCGGCCCGCTTATGTGAAGCGGAACCAGCTCTAGCAACGACAGCGCTAATGCCACGATCGGCACAGCGCCGATCACCGCTAGCTCAAGCAAAAGTACGAGCCCTCCACCACCGGAGACAAAGAACTCGGAGGCGCTCAGTGGGCCGCGCCCGGCCATGCCAACCCGGCCCTCTCGGCGAATGTAGGTCACCACTCCGGACATCCTGAATGCAGCGAGGAGGCGTTCTGGATCGGGCTGTGCATCCCCGGTGAAGAGTTGCATTCGTGTCTCTCCTACGAAAGGCGTTCGCTTACCTATACGTTGAAGATTCAGGATCGGTTCTAAGGTTCGATAGAAAGTCAGCCAGTCCGGATCTTTCACAGGGCTGTTTGAGGCGGCGGGCGCGACCCACACCAAGCACCCGGTCAGCTGCAACATGTATAGATGACTGAGGGTCGGTCGGCGTCCGGTGCCTGGCGGATCCTCAGGAAATTGTCTGCGCAAGGTGAAACGCAGCCAAGGTTGTTATCCGGCGAGTCGACAGCGACTGGTGGGACACCTATTGCTAGTTGAACAGTCGGTTGGCGTCTTCGAAGTCGACCAGCCAGGTCCGCCCGCCGCCATCGGAGTGGTACGAACTCCAGCCAAGCAGATCGCGGGCCCGAGGCGGCAGCTTGGCGGCCCGCTCCCGATCGACCATCAGCGGGCTGGCCTCTTCCGGTCGCAACCAACCGGCCACGAAACTCACGTGCATGCCATAGCGCCACTGATCGGTGTTGTTCGCTCCGGCGCCGTGCACCACTTTGCCGGTGTAGATCATTCCGCTGCCGGCGGGCATGACGGCGTGGGCGTTCTCGAACTCGCGGTCGCTGTCGGCATCGCCCCGCCGCACCCCGGCCGGCAGTTTTTGCGAGCCGGGCTGGACGACGGTCGCTCCGTTCTCAACGGTGAAGTCGCCGAGGGCGTACATACAGCTAACGGTCAACTCACGTCCGTCGGCAACAACCTCCGGCCAGTTGTTCTCGTCACGATGGAGATACTGCGCAGGCTCACCCGGGCCGACGGCCATAACCTGGCCGGTGTTGAGCCAATAGTCGGAGGCGTTCGGAAGCAGCAGCGCATCGCAAACCGCCAGCATCAGCGGGTTGAGCAGACCGTGCTCCACAAACGCGTCGCTGCGTGCGGCCAAGCCGGTGAAGCGGATGGTCTGGCGGCCGTGGAAGGTATCCCAAACCTCAAGCCCGCTCTTCGATCCCGGTGAGGAGTCGTTGTAACTGTCGGCCAACTCGGCCTTGATCTGCGCTGCGGCGGCCGCCCCCAAGAGGTCTTTGACGATGACTCCGCCGGCCGAACTGAGCTCCGACAGGACCGTCGGCAAGATGGTCTCAGGGTTGGAGCCGAGTTGAAGTGTTGTCAGACCTGCCATGACAAGAGTCTGCTACAGCCATTGACCGCTGACCAGGCTGCTGCCCTGCAGAAATCCCAGCGAACGCCGTTGGTAGAGTTAGTAGCCATGGCAGACCAAAACCCGCCCGTCGCAGCAAACCCGGTTGCCTCAGTTCCAGCGCCGAGTCCAGACGCTGCGCGACTGCTCGCCCCCTGGACCGGACCGTTCGGTGGCGTGCCGCCCTGGGACCAGGTCGAACCCGAAGCGTTTCCCGAGGCGTTCGATGCGGCCATCGCCGAGGCGGTCGCCGAGATCGACGCCATCGCCAAGAACCCTGATCCTCCGACGATCGAAAACACCGTCGTAGCCATGGAGTCGGCAGCGCAGGCGCTGCAACGGGTGGCGGTGCTGTTTGGCGTGCACACCTCCAACCTCAACGTCGGACCGATCCCCGACATCCAACGTCACGTCGGCCCCAAGCTGGCCGCCTACTCCGACTCGATCGTCCAGAACCAGCAGCTGTTCGCCAGGATCAAGGCGGTATATGAAGAAACCGAATCCGACCCTTCGGTACCGGTTGCCACGATGCGTCTCATCGAAGATCGCTACCGACACTTCATCCGCCAGGGAGCCGAACTAGGCGGCGGTGACAAGGAGCGCTTGTCGGCCATCAACCAGGAGCTGGCCGGGCTGTTCACCGAGTTCTCCCAGAACGTCATGCATGACGAGGCCAACCTGGTGACCTGGGTCGACGATCCCTCGCAACTGGAAGGGCTCACATCGTCGGTCGTCGACGGCATGGCCGCGGCAGCTGCCGAGCGTGAACGGCCGGGCGCCTGGGCGGTGCTAAACACCCGATCGTCGATGGAGCCGGTGCTGACCACAGCCACCGACCGCGACCTTCGCCAGCAGGTGTGGCGCACCTACTACGGCCGCGGCGACAACCCGGGCCCACACGACAACAAGCCGATCATCACCAAGATCCTGCAGCTGCGAGCCGAACGAGCCCAGCTGTTGGGCTACGAAACCCACGCCCACTGGCGCCTCGAAGTGGCCATGGCCAAGACACCGGAAGCAGCGATGGACCTAATGCTCGGCATCTGGTCAAAGGCCCGCGCTAGGGCCATCGAAGAGGTGGCCGACATGCAGCAGATGGCCGACCGTGAATCGGCAACTGACTCGGAAACAGCAGCCAACTCGGAAACAGCCGAACCGATCAACATTGAACCCTGGGATTATCGCTTCTACGCCGAGAAAGTTCGCAAGGAGCAGTTCGACCTCGACTTCGGCGAGGTCAAGCCGTACCTGCAGTTGGAGAAACTGATCGAGGCCATGCTGTGGTGCTCGACCGAACTCTACGGCCTGCAGTACACCCCGGTTGAAGAGACGGTGCTCGAGGACGGCTCGGCCGCTTCAGTGCCGATCTTCCATCCCGACGTGCGGGTATGGGAAGTCGACCGCCAGGGTGAGCACGTCGGTCTCTGGTACCTCGACCCCTACGCCAGGGAAGGCAAGCTGTCGGGGGCGTGGATGAACGCATACCGCGATCAGGAGCGGATCGACACGCCGATCGCCACCATCGTTTCCAACAACTCGAACTTCATCAAGGCGGCCGAGGGCGAACCGATCCTCATCTCCTGGGACGACGCCCGAACCCTGTTCCACGAGTTCGGCCACGCGCTGCACGGTCTGCTTTCCGACGTTGAGTTCCCCTCGCAATCCGGCACCTCGGTCAGTCGTGACTATGTGGAGTTCCCTTCGCAAATCAACGAGCACTGGTTGGCTACCGCCGAGGTACTGAACCGGTTCTGCCGCCACTACGAAACCGACGAGCCAATGCCCGCCGACCTGATCGAACGCATCAAGCGGGCCGACACGTTCAACCAGGGTTTCGACACCGTCGAATACCTGGCCAGCGCCCTCATCGACATGAAGCTCCACCTCGCCGGTGGAGCCGAGATCGACCCCGACAGCTTCGAGCACGACACCCTGGCCGAGTTGGAGATGCCACCGCAGATCGTCATGCGGCATCGCACACCACAGTTCGCCCACGTGTTCTCCGGCGACGGCTANNTCGGCCGGCTACTACAGCTACCTGTGGGCCGACGCCCTGACCGCTGACGCCGCCGAAGCATTCGAAGAAGAGGGCGGCTATTTCGACCGCACGGTGGCAAAACGCCTGCGAGATAACGTGTTCTCGGTCGGCGATACCATCGACCCAGCCGAGGGTTTCCGTCGCTTCCGAGGCCGCGATGTCGACACCGACGCCCTTCTCCGCAAACGAGGCTTCCCGGTCTCGGTCGGCTCTTGAGCGCTGGTTCTCCATTTTGACCCCGGATCGGGCACCCTGGACAGTGTGATCAGCAGTGTGCGTGCCAGTTTGAAAGTACTGATATGAGCAGTTCGGTTTCCTATGACGTAATCGTGATTGGCGCAGGCCCTGCCGGGGCCGCGGCGGCCATCGTCGCCGCCCGCGGCGGCGCGTCGGTTTTGGTGTTCGACAAGGCGCCATACGGGCGCGACAAGGTCTGCGGCGACGGGTTAACGCCAAGGGCGGTCGGCGCCCTAAACGAGCTCAAGATCGAGCTCGACGACGCCCACCAGATCGACGGTCTGCGCATGATCGCGGGCAAGAAAACCCGCGAGCTGCTGTGGCCAAAAACCGCTCGCTTCCCGCCTCACGGAGCGGTGTGGCCTCGACGCAGGCTCGACGCAGCCCTCATGGACGCCGCAGCCGAAGCCGGCGCCGAGGTGCGCTGGGAGACCGAAGCCATCCCCGAGTTCGACGACGACGGTCGGGTCATAGGCATCAAAGCCGCCAACCAGAGCTACAGCGCCGACATGGTGGTGGTGGCCACAGGAGCGCCGGGCCAGGTGGCCAGGATGCTCGGTGCCGATCGCGACAAGGACGAACCGTTCGGGATCGCCATCAGGACCTACGCCGAAACGCCGCGCCACGCCGACCGGCACCTCGAAGCGTGCCTAACGCTCAAGGACGAACACGGCACCGCGGTCCCCGGCTATGGATGGATGTTCCCGGCAGGCGACGGCACGGTCAATATCGGCGTCGGCGCACTGTCGACCATGAAGAACTTCAAGAAGCTGAACCTCAATAATCTGTTGGCTTCCTACCGAGCCCAGGTCGAACCGACCTGGCAGATCGGGCCGAACCTCGAGCGGCCGATGGCATGGCGCCTACCCATGAGCACCCAGAAGCGGCATGGTCCCGGTTGGGTCGCCATCGGCGACGCTGCAGGGCTGGTCAACCCCATGAACGGCGAGGGCATCGATTACGGATTGGAGTCGGGAATCCTTGCCGCAGAACTTTTTCTTCAAAATCCGGACAGTGCCCCAGAACGGTACGACACCCAGATTGGCCTCCGTTTTGACAGCTTTTTGAGGACCGGACGACGTTTTTCGTTCCTCATCGGGCATCCGTTCATCTTGCGAAACGGATTACGTCTTGCGGTTGGCACCGATGCAATAGCTAATATCACTCTCGGAGTGATGGGTAACCTCGTCGACTCCGAAACACCCGGAGCTGCCGGAAAGGTCTTGACGTTCGCCGACAAAGCGCTCGCCGTGGCCGATCCACTCCTGCGAAGGACTCGCGCAGCCTCGTGACGTTTACCACCGCCCAAAAAAGTCGTCTCTGAAGAAACCTCTCTTGAGCCACAACATCTACGAACTCTTCGCCACGAAGTTTGCCGACGCCCTAACCGAGCCGTTCCTGACGGTCCCCGGTGGGCAGACGTATACCTATGGCCAGGTCGACCGCCGAAGCGCGGCCTTTGCCGCCGCGCTGGCCGAAGGTGGCGCCCGCCCCGGCGACCGAGTTGTCGTGCAGGTCGACAAGTCACCCGATGCGGTCGCCCTGTACCTGGCCTGCCTACGGGCCGGGTTTATCTACGTGCCGCTCAACACCGCTTATACACCGGAAGAGGTTGGCTTCTTCCTCGGCGATGCCGACCCGGCGGTGTTTGTCTTTAAGCCGAGCCGAACCTCCAAGCTCAAGCCGGTGGCCGACATCGCAGGCGTTCCAAAGTCGTTCACCATGAGCGGCAAGGGCACCGGCACCCTGCCCGACGCTGCGGCGGAGATTACCCCCATCGGGGCGATCATGGAACGAGAGCCAGACGACGTCGCCTGCATGGTTTACACCTCGGGCACGACGGGTCGTTCAAAGGGTGCAATGCTCACCCACCGGGGTATCGCCACCAACGCCCGGGCGCTGCATGCAATCTGGCGTTTCCGCCCCGGAGACGTACTGCTCCACTCCCTGCCGATCTTCCACATCCACGGACTGTTCGTCGCGCTGCACTGCGCGATGCTGAACGCGTCTGAGGTGCTGTTCCTACCGAAGTTCGACATCGAAACGATCAGAGCCGCACTCCCCCACGCGACGGTCATGATGGGCGTGCCGACCCACTACAGCCGCCTGTTGGACGACCCCGAGTTCGGTAGCACCGACTGTCAGACCGTGCGGCTGTTCACCTGCGGCTCGGCACCGCTATCCGAGCCGGTCTTCCACGAGTTCATCTCCCGCACCGGCCATACGATCTGCGAACGATACGGCATGACCGAGACCGGCATCATCGCCTCGAACCCTCCTGAGGGTCAACGCATCGCCGGTACCGTCGGCTACGCACTGCCCGATATGGAGATGCGTATCGCCGATGAGAAGGACGAGCCTCTCGATCCCGGCGAAATCGGCGAGGTCCAGGTCCGTGGACCTCACATCTTCCCTGGCTACTGGGGCCTCGACGACAAGACGGCCGAAGCCCATACCGGCGACGGCTTCTTCCGCACCGGCGATATCGGCTCGATGTCGGCTGACGGGCGCCTGACGCTGGCTGGCCGCTCGACCGACATGATCATCTCCGGTGGCTACAACGTCTATCCCAAGGAGGTCGAACTGCTGCTCGACGTTCAAGACGGCGTAGACGAGACTGCGGTTGTAGGTCTGACCCATCCCGACTTCGGCGAAGCCGTGGCGGCGTTCGTCGTCGCTGACGAATCGGTCACCGAAGAGACCCTGATGGCGGTAGTCGAAGAGAAGTTGGCCAACTACAAGCGGCCAAAGCAGTTCGTGTTCTTGAACGCGCTGCCGAGAAACACCATGGGCAAGGTTCAAAAAGCCCAGCTTCGGGAAACCTACGCCGAGCTCTTCGGCGTACTCGACATCTAGTCCGCCGGGATCGGGCGGACACAGTCGGCCTCACCGTCAGCATCGGTATCGACCAGCTCTGTGCCGACCGTCTGTGTCGGCAGTGAGTCCACCGACTGGTCACAAAAGTCCAGCTCTCCCTCAACCTGAAGGTACTTCCCGTCGCCGACATCGATCTCGGCAAAGGCTCGTGGAGCCAAGTCTTCGTGGAGTTCGTTCATATAGCCGCCCCAGACCAACGCTGGGAGCCCGCCACCAAAGCTCTGCCAACCAGGGATTCGAATCCGAGTGTTACCAACCGGGTCGCCGAGCCAAACCGCCGTCGTGTAGTAGTCGGTGTAACCAACAAACCATGCGTCTACAAAGTCGTTGGTTGTGCCGGTTTTACCTGCGGCGGCGTGATCACCAACCAGTTCTGCCCGTCTTCCCGTGCCTCGTTCCACGTTGCCTTTCAGCACATCGCTGACCAGGGCCGCCGTGCGCTCGGTCATCGCTCTGGTTTCGCTTCGTTGGTGTTCGTAGATGACTTCACCAGAGCGGTCGGTCACCGATGCCACCAGCCACGGCTGTTGGTAGAGACCCTCATTGGCGAAGGCGGCATATGCCCCGGCCATGTCCACCGCGGTGACCTTGGCCGTGCCGAGCGGCAACGACAATAGCTCGTCCGAGCCATCATGCAGGGTGACGCCCTGGGCCGTTGCCATCCCAACAACCCGGTCGAGTCCAACGATCTGGCCGAGCCGAACAAAGGCGCAATTGTTCGAGGACCTGGTCACCGCTGCTATCGACTGGCGCCCTCTAAACGATCCGCCAACCGTGTATTCGCCGTCATCGAGGGGGAACGAACACGGCCCGTCTGCCCGCACCGTGTCAGCGGGTGAATAGCCCTCCTCGAACAGAGCGGCCAACACAAACGACTTGAACGAGCTACCCGGCTCCCGTGCCAGGAGCAGCGGGACATGCGATGTTGGTTCGCTCGATGCGATGGCGGCGATAGATCCGTCTCGGTTGTCGATGGTGACGATGCCGAGCTCATCGGCTCGATCAAACTCGCTTGGATAGAGCTCAGCGATGCTGTTGATTGCTGCCGCCTCTACTGCGGGGTCCAGCGTTGTCTCAATCGTCAGACCGTCCGTCGCCAGTCGCAAAATGACGTCTTGACGATCCGAGCCAGGGAAGACCTCAAGCCTTACCAGCTCGTCGACAACCGCCCCAGCGGCGACCTTGGCTCGCGATTGGGCATCGGAATCGGACTCTTGGTGCTCCAGGTCATCGGCCAAAATCAGAGCCGAGCCGTCGGCCCGCTCGATGCTCGACGGCAGTGGTTCTGGCGCCAACTCGGTCGGTGACTCTTCTCCACCTTGGACCTGATCATCGTCGGATTCAGGGGTCGATGTCGCGCTCGGAGTTTCGTCGTCTTCCTGGGTACCAACCGAGTCGATAGAGGTCGAGTCGTCCGGCCAGAGAACACCGAGACTAAATCCTGCGCCCAACAACAGCGCCGCTGCTGCAAGCAACCACCACGCCGGGCGCCGGCCTTGCAGTGACTCGACCGGCTGGTCTGCAGCAGTTGATTCTGGTGATGTCGGGCGCCGGATCGCTTCGTCGGTCGCAGCTTCGAGGGTCCGCCCGAACGACCGCAGCTCTGCGATCAGGTGGTCGTCGTTGTCCCGTCGTTCATTATCCAACATTTGTTTCCACCTTCAGAGCGGTGCGGAGCTTGGCCAACCCACGTTTGAGGTGGGTTCTCACGGTTGAAATATCTACGTCGAGCAGTTCAGCGGCCTCGGTCTGTGACCAGTCGAGCGCATGGACAAGAACCACACAGAGCCGCTGCTGTTCGGTGAGCGTTTCAAGGGCCGGGCCAAGGCCAGGCTCAAAGTGAGGCATGTCGGGAGCGGCCTCGTTTGGCAGGTAGCCGTTTGGCCGGAGATGACTCCGGGCCGCGCTTTGGCCTACTCGGTACAGATACCCAGCCGGGTTGCTCATCTGCTGCAGCCGCTCACGGTTCTGCCAGCCATAGGCCATGGCTTCGGCGGTCACCTCATGGCCGATTTCCGGCCCGTAGCTGGCCACAAGGCCAGCGAGCAGGCGAGGCCGGACCTCAGCTAGGAATTTGTCGAAGCTCACATCTCATATAACCATCGCGGGCAGCCATTATGTGACAAGAAATCTGCGATAAGAAATGTGTGGCAAGAGATGCGAGGCAGGAAACATCACATAGTCAGCTCGGTTTCGGAATCTGAGCTAGAAGGTCTTCCGCCAGGGGTGGAAGGTCGGAATCGATGGGCCAGACCGCCCGCAGCCTACGTTCGATCCTGAGCCCGGGAACGTCGATCTCGACGAGACTGCCCGCGTCGAGGTCGGGGCCAACCGCTCGGTGGCTGATAACTGCCGGGGGTCCACCGGCCATAACCGCCGCTCGAACCGCCGAGGTCGATCCCAACTCTAAAGCGGACACCGGTGCGTCGTAGCCTCGCTCGATCAGCGCTGCCTCCAGAGCCTCGCGGGTACCAGACCCTCGCTCTCGCACGGTCAACGAAGTCGTAGCCAGGGCCTCGAGCGGGACCGTTTGCAGACGGGCCCACGGGTGGCTCCGTCCGACCACGGTTATCAGCCGGTCATAGGCCACCAGCTGCTCGTTCATCGTCGGGGTCGGTGTCGGTGACTCGATGAAACCCAGATCGGCGGTCCCGGCCTCTAGACGGTCGAGCACCGCTGTGCTGTTGGCGACCTCGAGCTTGATCGACTCTTCAGACCGGTTCCGCAGAAACTGTTCAAGCAGTGGCGGAAGCAGATATTCGGCGATGGTAAAGCTGGCTGCGACCCGTAGCCGCCCGGCCCGCCGAGCCTTTAGCGCCGCGACCCCGGCATTCAGCTCGTTTGCCGATCGAAGAACCCCCTCGGCCCAGCCCGCGACCAGCGAGCCTGCGGTGGTGGGAACCGACCCCGTCGGGGACCGATCTAGCAAGGTGACGCCGAGCTGACGTTCCAATGAGCGAATCCGAGTGCTGGCGCTTGGCTGAGCGATCTGGTGGGCCGCTGCAGCCTTCGAAAGACTGCCGAGATTCACAACCGAAACGAACAGATCGAGAGCTGAAAGCTCCGGGGTTGTCGGTTGTAGGGGCATCGCTGACCTCGTGGTGGCGTTGGCGGCCGCAGAACGACTGAGATCGTTCCAATAGGTATTGACTATAACTAGATATAGTTGCAGCCTATAACCATAGAGCCACATGCTCCCTACCGCTTGCGACGCCGCTGACTCACGCTGGGGTGGTGGCACGTTCGTCGAAAATCGCAATCCGCAGGATTGCGGATACACCCGATACATCCCAGGCCCGCAAAGACGTCAGACCGGGTTTGGCCCTTGTGGGTGCCGCAACGATGCTGGCGGCGGTGCTGAGCAGCTTGAGCTCATCGCTCTCCACATTGGTGGTCGCGGTCATCGTCGGAGCATTCATCGGCAACGTCGGCCTGGCCACCGATCGCACCCAGCCGGGTCTAACGTTCGCCGCCAAGCGCCTGCTCAGGTTTGGCGTTGTCTTGCTCGGGCTGCGGCTGTCGCTCACCGATGTTGTCGACCTTGGCTCGCGAGGTCTAGCCGTTGTCGCTGTGACGGTTGCGGCAACCTTCTTCGGAACTCAGGCCATTGGCCGACGGCTCGGGTTGTCCCGGGATCTGAGTCTGCTTGTGGCAACCGGTTATTCGATCTGTGGGGCATCGGCCATCGCCGCGGTCGAAGGTTCGACCGACGCCGACGAGGAAGAGGTTGCGGCGGCAATCGGGCTGGTGACACTGTTCGGAAGCCTGGCCATCGTGGCGCTTCCCGCCCTGGCGAACACCGGTGGGCTTAGCGACGATCAGTTCGGGGCCTGGGCGGGAGCCAGCGTGCACGATGTGGCGCAGGTAGCGGCGACCGCTTCGACAGGCGGTGCGGCGGTGGTGGCAACGGCCATGGTGGTCAAACTGACCAGGGTCGTTCTCCTGACCCCAATCGTCATCGGCGTGAACCTGCACCGCCGTGGTCGTAGCGGCGGCGCCGATGATGCCCGTGGCGGCATCTCTCGACACAATGCTCCACCGGTCCTGCCCCTGTTCGTCGTCGGATTTGTGGCCATGGTGATGCTGCGCACAACCGGCTGGTTGCCGGAGGTGGCCATCGGCTCGGCACGAAGGTTTGAGGGTTTCCTGCTGGCCGCAGCCCTAGTCGGGCTCGGGGCAGGGGTACGGGTTGACCGCCTTCGCAAGCTCGGCCCAAAGCCGCTGATCCTCGGCATGGCGGCCTGGGTTTTGGTCGCCTCGGTTTCCTACCTCGGCATCATCTTTGTGGTCTGAGCCCAACCTCGACTTCGGGTGGTCAGCGATACGTCGAGCGCCGGGGCCTTGGATCTCTTAGCTGCTCGCTTCGGCCGGCGCAGGTGGGCGATAGAAGACCGCCAACTGGGCGATGCCGCCACCGATACCGAGCACGAGGGCGATAGCTAGGCCAAGCCAACCATTGAGATCTGCGGCGATGCCGAGGGCCCAGTCGATCGACCAGCGGCCGGGGCCGAGCCCGGCGACCAGCAGGGCCATGAGTCCGAAGACGAAGGTGTATTCCCAGCCTTCACTGACGATGAAGAAACCGTTGCTGCGGTGTACGGTCCAACCAGCGACCACCATGACCCCGATGATTCCCGCGGCAGCGAACGGGGTTAGCAGACCGATGGCCAGCATTACGCCTGCCACTATTTCGACTCCCGATGCCAGCTGAGCGTGTAGCTGGCCCGGCTTCATACCGATCGAGTCGAACCAACCTGCGGTGCCTGCAAGGCCTCCGCCGGAGAATCGCTTTGCCCAGCCGTGGGCGGCAAATATCAGACCTACCAGTACTCGAAATCCGCCAACAACCGCGTCAAATGCGTTTGGGTCTAGTCCTTCCACCTTCAGCCCGCCTTTCCATAGTCCACCGAATACCAAATATCAGGTCTCATCGAAACGCAGAGCATGCCGGAGTCATCACCCTCTTCGACAAAAACATCGCCGCCGGTTTTCCCGAGGTATCGCCGGGCCATCATCCTGGCGTCGGTCTCGATATCGCACTGGCGAGTGTCGACGATCGGGCCTTCGACCATCACGTACCGATACGGGGGTTTCTCACTCTGGGCGCAGAGGCTGAAACGGCCCGAAACGGCGAGTAGTTTTGCCTTCAGAGAATCCGGTCCGATGAGAATCCGCAGCAGTCCTCCGGGCTCATAGGCGTACCAAATCGGCACCGCCAGAGGAGCCCGTTCACCTCGCTCGATGGCCATGACACCAACATGAACGCCGGCCAGGTACTCCTGGCGCTCGGTTTCCGACATCGTGATCGACACCGATTCCATGTTCGAGAGTCCTCCTGAGCTGCAAAGATCGACGGGGGCAGCTACCGACGCCTTAATAATGCTGGCAAATGGCAGCCATCTTCAAATTTGATGGGGCGGGGCGCCGTCGGAGCGACCCAAGCTAAGAAGATAGCGGTGTGTCTACTGGCGATAAGCCCGCACCGGGGATCAGCCAGCACCGA
This sequence comes from Acidimicrobiales bacterium, assembly GCA_050633745.1. Classification (GTDB taxonomy): domain Bacteria; phylum Actinomycetota; class Acidimicrobiia; order Acidimicrobiales; family SZUA-35; genus JAHELU01. Next base: position 9,990 of record JBOEHD010000044.1, on the reverse strand, counting down.
CCAGCCGGAATTCGATCCGCCGATTCTGCTCGCGGCCTTCGGGAGTGTCATTCGATACCAGCGGGATGGCTTCGCCCTCGCCGCGAGCGCTGAGTCTGGAGGCGTCGACACCCAACTCGGTCAACCGGGCAATAACCGCCTCAGCCCGTTGCAACGACAGCACCTGATTCGCCGCTTCCGATCCGGCGTTGTCGGTATGCCCAACAACCTCGACCAGGATCTCGGGAATCGTGTTCAGACGTTCGGCCACCGTGGCGAGGATGGTCTCGCTCTCGGGAACGATGTCCGAACTCGTGGGCTCGAACTGGATCGGCTGCAACAGAACTTGTTCAGCGATATCGGATTCGACGGTGCTTAGAGCAGCGGCGCTGAGATCGCGGGTTACCCCAGAGACGTCGACCACGACGAGGCCGCCGAAGCGACGCTGCACTTCGGATGGGAACAAGGCAGCCCGCTCATCGTCGACCGCGGCGCTACCGGTGATAGTCACCGCGCCTTCGGTCCAGGTTGAGTCGGCAACGGTGAGTCCGTTGGTATCGACGTTTCCTGGGCCCCACACAGCCTCTGCTGCGGCGTTCAGCTCGTTAACCGACTGTTGGTCGGGAACGGTGCCGGTCAGGCTTAGCGTGCCGTTGGCCAGCAGCCCCTGGATCGCCACCGGGTTAACCGAGGCCGCGTCGCGGTCCACGGCGACGCTGCCTTCCTCCAGCCCGAAGTTGGAGACCATGGCCTCGATGAGTGCATCGGGGCGTTCGTCTTCGAACAATGCCGAACCGACTAGCGAAACCTCGCCGTCATCGAACGACGTCTCGGAATCGACTACGAGTTCGTCGATCACGTTCTCCGGCCCATAAAGATTCTGGGTGGCGATGATGATCTGCTGCCTGGCGGCCTCGTCTGGCACTGCGCCGCTGACGGTCACGATGTCGCCCTCGACGACGATGTCGAGGTTGACCGCAGTCGTCAGAACCTCTCCCGACGACTCTTCGTTCAGCTGCTCACCCGGGGCAGGCGTGCGATCGTTGCAGGCCCAGGAGAACAATACGAGTACCAGAAAAAGCACACCCAGAATGGCTAGGTACGTCCAGCTGGTGCGGCCTTCGATTTCGTTCGGACGTAGATCCTCGATGCCCTCATCGAGCTCTTGGCCTGAGTAATAGTCGTAGTCGTCTTCTTCGAAGCCGTCTTCGTATTCCTCATCCAGGTAGTAATCGGTCATCTCGGATTGGTTACGCCTTTTCTAAGCTCTAGTCAGCGACCTGCGGCAGTCGAGTCAACGCGTCCCGGACCTTTGCCTCAGGGTACTCATTGTCGACCATATCTCCTGCGAAGTAGCGGTCGTAGGCAGCCATGTCGAGCAGGCCATGACCACAGAGGGCGGTAAGAATCACCGTTTCCTCGCCGGACTCCTTGGCCTTCATGGCTTCACGAACCGTTGCCGCAAGGGCGTGCGTTGGTTCGGGAGCGGGGATGATGCCCTCGGTACGGGCGAACTGCACCCCTGCTTCGAAGCACTCGGTTTGGTGGATCGACTCGGCTTCGATCAGACCAAGTTCGTAGATGTGGGACAGCAACGGCGCCATGCCGTGATAGCGAAGACCACCAGCGTGGATCGGGTCGGGGATAAAATCGTGGCCCAGGGTGTGCATCTTCATCAGCGGCGTCATGCCTGCGGTGTCCCCAAAGTCGTAGGCGTAGGTGCCCTTAGTCAGCGACGGGCAAGCCGCAGGCTCGACGGCTCGGATGATCGGCGACATGTTGCCTGCCAGCTTCTCCCGCAGGAACGGGAAGGTCAGGCCACCGAAGTTGGAGCCGCCACCGGTGCAGCCGACGATCACATCGGGGGTTTCAGCCACCTTGGCCAGCTGCAGCAGTGCCTCCTCGCCGATGATGGTCTGATGGAGCAACACGTGGTTGAGCACGCTGCCCAGGGCATAGCGAACCTCGGGATCCTGGGCCGCCACCTCGACCGCCTCGGAAATGGCAATGCCGAGGCTGCCCGGCGTATCGGGGTCGCTCTCGAGGATCTTTCGACCGGCCTCGGTCAGCTCGGAAGGGCTGGCGTGAATCTTGGCCCCGAAGGCCTCGATCATCGCCTTGCGGTAGGGCTTCTGATCGTAGGAGGCCCGAACCTGCCAGACCTCGCAGTCGATATCAAACAGCGCGCAGGCGAACGCTAGAGCGGTTCCCCACTGACCGGCGCCCGTCTCGGTGGTGAGTCGCTTGATGCCCTCCTGGGCGTTGTAGAAGGCCTGTGGGACCGCTGTATTGGGCTTGTGGGAGCCAGCGGGGCTGACACCCTCGTACTTGTAGTAGATCCGTGCTGGCGTGCCTAGGGCCGCTTCCAGCCGGTGGGCCCGGAACAGGGGCGAAGGCCTCCACAGTTTGTAGACATCGAGCACCTCTTCTGGGATGTCGATGTAGGAGTCGGTGCTGACTTCCTGGGCGATGAGGGCCATCGGGAACAGCGGGGCAAGATCTTCGGGGCCAACCGGCTCGTGAGTACCGGGATGCAGCGGCGGCGGAGGTGGCGCAGGCAGGTCGGGGATGACGTTGTACCACTGGGTTGGCATCTCGGACTCGTCGAGCAGGATCTTGGTTTGCTTAGCCATCGCATGACCCTAGTACCTTCCGCCAGCCGGTTTTCACTCGCCCGCTAGGCTGATTTACGGAGGTCGTTCGAAAAATGCGAGTCGAATCTATTCAGCACGTGCAGCTAGCCATACCCGCCGGAGCCGAGCCGGCAGCCCGCAATTTCTATGCCGAGCTGCTCGGCATTCCCGAGGTGGCCAAACCGGCAGACCTGGCGGCTAACGGCGGCTGTTGGTTCGAAGACGGACCGCTACGGGTGCATCTCGGTGTCGATAACAACTTTGTACCGGCCAAGAAAGCTCACCCTGCGCTGGTGGTTTCCGGGTTAGACGAGCTGGTCGAGCTTCTAACCGAGGCCGGGGTTGAGGTGCGGCCCGATAACCCGGTTGTCGGCTACAACCGAGTTTTTGTCGACGACCCGTTCGGCAACCGGATCGAACTGATGGAACCGATCAGTCGTCTGTAACTTCAGCGCCTGACGCGCATACCTCGATGGTGTCGACTTCCAGTTTGAACTCACCATCGAGGCCGTCGCCCAACATGATGCCAATCCGAGTGGCGAGGTCGTTTCGGAACGGTTCGCTTTCTACGGGGGTGCCGAACGCTGCGGGGAAGAGATCGGCGAACTGAACCGTCACCGTCTCCCACTCGCCGGGATTAACGAACTCGATGGGAGCCCGGAACGAAACCCGTTGATTGCGGTTTGGGAGGCTGTCATCAAAGGTAACCATGTACGAACGGGCATCCGCTCGGGCCCGAATAACGACCTGGTCGGTGTCTTCGATCAAACCCTGACTCAATGGAAGTCGAAGAGACGAGAATCCGCCACCGTCGGTGTTGATCGTGCCACTGAAAACCATGGCCCCATCGGCGAATGTGCGATCACCGAATGACAGTCCGCCCATGACGCCGTCGTTTACGACGATCCACTGCTCGTTAGCAGCGTCGGACTCGAAGTCGGCGATGGTGACGCAGTGAACGGAAGATTCGGGAACGGAAGATTCGGGAACGGAAGATTCGGGATCCGTTGCCGGTTCAGCTGCGGGGTCATTCACGGTGGTCACCTGTTCGGGAGGAGTCGTCGCCGCAGGCGTTGTCGCCGTGGCCGCGCTGGTACTGGATTCAGAGGTGGCGCTGGCGGTCTCGGTGGTTCCCGAGGCGCACGCGGATAGGACCAGCAAGAGCGTGCCCAGCATCCATAGTTTCACGACGTTGATTCCCGCGTTCGACTCCGATGGTTGGAGCCGATCAGTCCTCGTCTGTGACTTCGGCGAATTCGATAAAAATGCATTCGCCGGGGCATTCGGCGGCAGCGTCGATCACATCTCGCTCGGCCGCGCGAGGCACGACAGCCAACTCGGCGGAGCCACCGGGATCGTTGAATAGTTTCTCGCCCTCGCGGCAGTAGGCGATCCCGTCTTCCAGGATGGTGAAGACCGAGGGAGCGTGATCGGTGCAGATCCCATCACCGGTGCAGAGGTCCTGGTCGATCCAGACCCGAAGTTCGGACTGATGAAGGCCGACGGGGGCATCTGTAACAGGAGTGATTGACGAATCGGCCATCACTTCGAGAGTACAGCCACCGGGTCGATCAATTGATATCGGGCCGCAGATATTAGGACCCGACGCTACGCCGGGCCGCCAGCCTTAGTAAACGGGCCACCAGCCTCAGGTAAGGGCCACTACCCTTGGAGCCAGTGTCTAGCTCATTTGGTCGCCTGTTCCAGCTCAGTACGTTCGGTGAATCCCACGGCTCCGCCGTCGGCGTGGTTGTCGACGGTTGCCCATCGCGGTTGCCGATCAGCATCGAGGAGATCCAACACGATCTGGATCGGCGCCGCCCCGGCCAGAGCAGGCTGGTAACCCAACGAGATGAAGCCGACCAGGTCGAGATTCTCTCCGGGATCTACGACGGGTTCACGACCGGCACCCCGATCGCCATGGTGGTGCGAAACGCCGACCAGCGCCCCGGAGCCTACGACCACCTGAAAGACGTTTACCGCCCCAGCCACGCCGACTACACCTACGACGCCAAGTATGGGTTTCGCGATCATCGCGGTGGCGGCCGTTCCTCGGCCCGCGAAACCATCGGACGGGTCGCCGCCTCAGCGGTCGCCCGCAAGTTGCTTTCGACCGCAGCGGGCATCGAAGTGGTCGGCTGGGTCAGCTCGGTCCACGACATCGACGCCGAGGTCGATGTCGAGTCGGTGACCCAGGCCGATGTAGAACTCGACCCCACCCGCTGCCCAGACCCAGCGGCGGCCAAACGTATGACCGAAGCCATCGAGCAGGCCCGCCGCGACGGCGACTCGCTAGGCGGCATCGTGACCGTCGTGGCCCGCTCGGTTCCCGCTGGGCTCGGCGAGCCGGTGTTCGACCGTCTCGAAGCCGACCTGGCAAAGGGCATGCTTTCGCTACCGGCCAGCAAGGGCTTCGAGGTCGGCAGCGGTTTTGCAGGCACCAGAATGACAGGCCTGGCCCACAACGATGCGTTTGAACCGGGGCCAAACGGGCCGGTAACCACCAGCAACAACTCGGGCGGCGTTCAAGGCGGCATCTCCAACGGCGCCGACGTGATCTGCCGGGTAGCGTTCAAACCGACCGCCACCATCTCGTCGGAACAAAAGACCGTAGGCACAGACGGCGAGGCCACGATGTTGGCCGCCAAGGGTCGACACGACCCATGCGTGCTGCCGCGAGCGGTGCCGCTCGTCGAAGCGATGATGCTGCTAACCCTGGCCGACCACTGGCTGCGACAGCGAGCCACCGATGTTCTTGGGGAACGATGAACGATCACGACCACAGTCATGACCACGGCGACGATCATGACCACAGTCACGGGCACGGCCATGATCACGGGCACGGGCACGCCAACGACCAGGGGTTCAAGGGAGCGATTCGCTACCTGAAGATGGCCCCCGAGATGTGGAACTCCACGATCAACGATGCGGTGCTGGGCCTCGTCGACCCCAAGCCGTCGGAGCATGTGCTCGATATCGGCGCCGGTATGGGGCCGGGCATGGCCCTCGCCGCCAGGTACGGAGCGAAGGTCACCGCGGTTGAGCCAACGCCGTTCATGCGGCGGGTGTTGTCTTTCCGCAGGATGCTGCAGTCGGCCCGCAAGCGCATCACCGTGGCCGACGGTTCGGCCGAGAAACTGCCGGTGCCCGACGCAAGCATCGATGCGCTGTGGTCGGTCAACGCCATGCATCACTGGATCGACCCTCAGCAAGCCGCGGTAGAGATCGCCCGGGTTCTCAAGCCGGGTGGCCGGGTGGTTCTTGTCGATGAAGACTTCGCCGACCCGCAGCATCCCGAGTACGAGCGCTTCAAAGACCGCCACGCTTCCGATGCAGATTCGGACTCGGACTCGGAATCGAGTCATAACCATCACGGGTTCACGATGGTCGACGCCGAAGACATGGGTCGACTGCTGAGCGCAGCCGGGGTGGGCGAGGTGCAGGCCGAGAAACGCTACATCGCCAACCGGCCAGCCATCGTCGTGGAAGCCAAGCGCTAAACACCCAGCGCTAGATACTCGGCGGCGAGGGAAACGACAAGAACGGTCAAGAAGGCCTCGGCGGGCTGTTCTACCATGGCCTCGGTGGCCACTCGCTTTCAAGACCTGATACCGGTGCTGAGCCGACTGGCCAGCTCTTCGGCATCGGTCGACTTGGACCAGGTTGGCCGCGATGCCTGCCTCTCGCCGACCAGGGCACAGCGGGTCTTTGCCGCCACCATCGGTGAAAGCCCCAAGCAGTACCAATCGCGGGTCAGGCTGCAGCGAGCGGCAGCGCTGCTCCTCGGCACAGAGGCCCGGATCATCGATATCGCCATGGCGTCTGGGTTCCAGAGCCATGAGGCGTTCACCCGGGCGTTCCGACAGAGGTTCGACAAAAGCCCGAGCCAATACCGGGCGGCGTTCGCCAGCTGGCCGGGAACCGAATCAGTACAGCTCGCCGCAGCCGCCGCGCCATGCATCGGCGTCTACCGTCGCCCGCTAACCGCCCCAGGCACCACTACTGGCAAAGACAGCACTAGCCGTAAAGGCAGCACTACTCGCAAGAGCACCAGTCCCAATTCTCAATCACAGACTCAGGAGCAACAGACAGCCATGCAAACCCCCGGTTACGAAATCAACCGACGCGACACCGAATCGATCCCCGTGCTCTTCGGCACCAGGAAGCTCGATCGAGACAAGATCGCCGACGGCCTGGCTGAGGTGCTGCCAGCGGCCTTCGGCTACGCCATGGCCCAGGGTTTGGCTATGGCCGGTCCGCCGTTTGTTCGCTACATCGATCAGAGCCCGGCCTTTGTCACCGTCGAAGCCGGCGTACCGCTGGCCGAACCAGCACCGGAGCCACCAAGCGACGCGGGGATTTCGGCCGGGTCCATTCCCGCCGCATCGGTGGCCACGACGATCCACAAGGGTCCGTACGAAACCCTTGGAGAGGCCTACGTTGCCCTCGATCGATGGATGGATGACCAGGGCGTAGCGGCCGCTGGACCGAGCTGGGAGGTCTACCTGACCGACCCTGCGGAGGTTCCCGACCCCGCGGAGTGGCTAACCGAGATCAACTGGCCCATCTCTGGCTGACGCTGCGATGCTGGAGCCATGACCGCACAGTCCGTCAACGGTGACAGCTCCGGCGCAAGTCAGCCGACAACCGAGCAGTCAGCTCCCGATCAACGAACCACCGGCGAGCGAGCACCCAATCATCTGGTACGCGGTTGGTTCGAAAACGTGCCGGCCAACGGCTTTCAGGCTCGGGCGTTACATCAGGAGTCGAACAGCAACGCGCTGGGTCTCGACACGCCGGAGCCAGACGTGGCGATCGAGACCACACCGGAGCACCGCAACCTGGTGGCCGGCGACCCGTCGTGCGCCACCTGGACTCGCCGCACCGATGACCCGGGTGTGGTCGCGTTGCGAGAACGGCTGCGGGCCCACAACGGCATCCCCGACCTCGAGCTGGTCGACCCAGATCAGATCGAACGGGCTGCTGAGCTGTTTCATCGCGATGGGTTCGTCGCCGTACGCAACGCCCTAACCGGCGACAAACTCAAGCGGTTGCAGATGGCCACTAGCAGGGTGGTCGACGAGATCCTGGCCGCCGACCCCGACGGTTCGATCGGTGGCGGGGCCGGTGGACTCCCCCACCGGTACTCGTTCGGTTCGACTTCGGCGTCGCGCCATCGGCTGCACGAACAGGCCTGGGTCGACGTCATCGACCTGCCAACCACAACGCCGATACTCACCGCCATCTTCGGTTCGCCAAACTACATCGTCGGCGGCGGTGGCGGCGACCTAGCCCTACCGGGCGCGATGGAATACCAGGGCCTGCACGCCGACAACATCTGGACCGAGCCGTTCGACCCGGTCGGCGGGATTAGCACCCGAGAAATGCCGGTCCCGGTGGTGACGATCAACTTCCCGATGGTCGACCTGAACTGGGAGAACGGGCCGATCCGTCAGATCCCCGGCACCCAGCGCTCGCGTGAACCGATTCCAAACATGGTCGACGAACCGCTGACCATGAAACACAGCACCGTTTGCCCCGCACCGGCGGGAACCGCTGTCATTCGTGACAACCGGGCTTGGCACGGCGGCACCCCAAACCTCTCGAATGAGGTTCGGGCCATGCCAAACATCGAGTACTACGCCCCCTGGTTCCGGAGCGAAGGCGTGCACCGCTGCATGCCGTACGAGCTATGGCAAGGTCTTTCCGAGCACGGAAGGCGGATCAGCCGCTACACGGTCTGCGATCCCGGCGAGCCGGTCATCGGGGCCGGGTTCACCCACCCTCGGGCCGCCGCACGCGACGCATTCATCGAACAGCAGCTGGCCGAACTGGGTCCCGATGCAAAACAGCTTTGGCAGGCTCGCCGCTAACGCAATCGAAACCTGAGCGCAGCAGGAGCGAGTCGCTCAGTCGCTATCGCTATCGCCGTCCGAGCCGGAATCAGAGTCAGTGCCCTCACCCGATTTGCCATCACCCGATTCGCCTGCGCCCGAATCATCGGCGGCAGTTGGGTCATCGGAGGCGGCAGGGCCGGCTGGGTCTTCGGATGATGAGGAGTCGTCTTCGGAAGGCTTCTGCTCCCGTAGGAACGCCTCGAGCTCGGCCGCCAGATCATCGCCGGTTGGCAGCATCTCCTCGTCGGAATCGACCTGGCGTTCAAGTCGCTCGACATAGTCGTTGCTTTCGGGGTCGGACTTGACCGCCTCGTCCACTCGATTCATCCACTGCGTTACCTCACTATCGAGGTCTTCGTAGCCGGTGGACACGCCCGAGGTTTGCTCCAGCCGACGCAGCAACGCCTGCATCGCTTTCGGGTTCGGCGGCCCCGGCACGTAGTGCGGCACCGCAACGCGCAGCGAGATGATCGGGATGCCCATGTCGCCGACCCGTTGGTTGATCACGCCGACAACACCCGTTGGACCCTGATAGCTCGGACGATCGAGGCCGAGGCGGTCGGCCAACTCCGGATCGCCGGACGAACCCGTGATGGCGAAGGGCCGGGTGTGGGGGACCATCGACACCATCGCCCCGACGGTGACGACCATCTCCGCCCCGGTGCGGCGAGCGACGTCGATGATCTGGTCGGCGAAGGTCTTCCACCGCATGTGCGGCTCGATACCCGTCATCACGACGAGGTCGCGGGCGTCGTCGGTCTGGCACACCGTGACCCGCGTCGTCGGCCAACTGATGCGACGCTCACCGTCGTTGTCGAACGACACCGTCGGGCGCGTCTCCTGGAAGTTGAAGAAGCCTTCCGGGTCGATCTCGGCGATGTCGGTCGACCGGGAGTTGACGCGAATCGAGTCGAGGGCCGTCGTCGCCGCCTCCGCCGCGTCGAACAGTCCTTCGAAGGCGAGGAGGAGAAGCGGTCGACGGAGTTCGCCTCGCAGACGGTCGGCGTCGTCGTTCCAGATCAGGTCGGGCACGGTCGTCAGGATCGCGCACTCGAGGGGGCCAGGACTAGTCTCCGCCGAGTGCATGAACAGACGGGGCAGTGGGGTGAAGACGAACTGGTGCTCACCGAGCACGTGAGCGTGCTGCGGGGTGAGGCCAATGGCGCCTACCCCTCCGGCAACTCGGTCGTCGTGAAGGGTGCGAGCGAGGCGCTGATCATCGATCCGTCGGTGACGGTCGTGTCCAAGGGCGGCGCAACCGTGCCCATCGACCTCGTGCTGAACAGCCACGGTCACGAAGACCACATGCCCGGCAACGGCCTGTTCACCGACGCTCGCCTCGGCATCCACGACGACGACCTGCACGCCGCCCACAGTCTCGACGGCCTCCTCGACATCTACGGCCTCGAAGGCACCGTTCGTTCGGACTTCGCCACGACGATCCTCACCGAGTTCAACTACGCCGCCCGGCCCGACGCCGA
>JBOEHD010000043.1:0-58077 GCA_050633745.1 Acidimicrobiales bacterium | reverse complement strand
TCGGCGTCGGTGTTGGCGTCCTCCTCGCAGTCCCACAGGCCATCGGAGTCGGAATCGACTGTGCAGCTTGCAGGTGGCACCGTGTAAGCCGAGGCGAATTCCGACGTCACTCCGTACACCGGGCCTGCCGACTGCTCGGTGGCGGTCAGGGCCACGACATCGCCGACGGAACCCGTGTACGTCATCTGGAAGGACTCTGCACCCGAACCTGAGTGGCTGATCAACGCAGCTGTTTCGAAACTCTCGCCCTCGCCGTAGCCGTTGGCATGGGCACCAGACGGATTGGTGAACGCCTCAATCCGGTAGTCCCCGGCCGGGACGTCGAGATCGAAGTCAACCGTCACAGTGCCGGCGGCCTCGTTTGTCGAAGTGATAACCGGATAGTTCAAGAGGTCGTTCGGTCCGGTGTCGCCATCGCCGGCATCGTTTTCGGTCACCAAGTTGTTTTCGGTACCACCGACGAGATTGATGCCAATGCCCGAGTTGTCGTAGATGTGGTTACCAAGAATCGAGGCGGTCGTTCCGGCTGAATCGACCCAGACACCCCGCGCCGAATCCCGGACGCGGTTTCCCTCGCCGGCCCCGTCGCCACCGATCAGGCTGCCCGTCGAACCACCCCACTGCACGATGCCGTAACTGCCACCAACCGCTGCGGATCCACCCCCGGAATAGAACCCGAGGTCGTTGCCCTGGATAATCGTGCCGCTGGACGCGCCGGACACGGAGATATCCGAGTACGTGCTGTGGGTGAAGAGGTTGCGGTCGGCCGGGGCCGAGCCGCCGATGCGGTTCCCGGCCGCTGAGCTGAACACATGAATGCTTGTGTCGTTCGCTAACGCGGTGAGCCCATCCGCTGTCACCCCGAAGTGGTTCCCAGCAATCACGTGGTTCGAGCTGTCAGATATTCCGATTGAGGTGTGGTTGCTGCCGGTAGCGGTGATTGCCAGGCCCCGGATCTCAGAGCCGGATGACCCGGCGCTCAGATGCAGACCGATCGAGTCGGAGACGGCGAGCCGGATTGCCAAACTGCTGTTGACCGGGTTGGGGAACGAGTTCGTGCTCGGGGCTGCCCCGGCCTGGGTGGTGCCATCGATGGCGACAGGGTCGGTAATCACCGGCAGACCGGTACTTGGAGTGATCGTCCACACCCCGGCGGCGTGACCCGCTTCGGTGGTCGGCATGTTGAAATCGATACTGTCCGGCCCGCTGTGGGCATTCGCCTGTTCGATGGCGGCGCGAAGGGTACACTCGGTGGCTCCTTGGGAGTTCGTGGCCCCCGTGTCACACAACCCGTCCGCAGTGTTGTTGTCAGTAGCGACGCCGGTCGAGTTGACGATGTAGGTCTGGGGCCCGGGCGGCGCTGTCGCTGAGAGATCGAGCACGTAGACAGCGCCTCGACTGGTACCACCGTCGTCGTCGTAGCGTGCGCCCACAAGCACGTTGAGGGTTCCATCGCCGTCGAGGTCGCCAAGGCCATGCACGTCGGATCCAAACCCGTCCCCGTTGTCGAGTGGCCCCGCGAGCCCGCCGCTCGTCGAGCTCAGAGTGTCTGTGTCCTTGACGGTGCCGTCGGTGTTGAGCTGCACGAGGTAAACCGCCCCTCGATTAGCGCCGCCGTCGTCTCGTCCCGACGCCCCGATAGCGAGGTCGGGTGTGCCGTCGCCGTCGAGGTCACCCACACCGCCGATCCCGCTACCCAAGGTGTCGGAGTCTGCGAGAGCTGGCGCAAAGCCTCCTGCCGTGTCGCTGATCTTTTGTTCGGAATCGACGGTGCCGTCTGGATTGAGGAACAACACGTGCACTGCACCACGATTCGAGCCACCGTCGTCATCCCAGGCCGCATTGACGGCGAGGTCCGGTGTTCCATCTCCGTTGATATCGCCGGGCCCAGCAACGTATCGGCCAAAAAGGTCGCTGTTGTCGAGCGTGGCCGTGAACCCGCCAGTCGTGTCGCTGATCTTTTGTTCGGCTTTGACCGTCCCGTCGGTGTTGAGGAAAAGGACGTGGGCCGCACCGCGGTTCGCTCCGCCGTCATCGTTGAAGTCTTCACCCACGGCGATGTCGTTGATTCCGTCACCATCGACGTCGCCGAGGCCTGTCACCGAGATTCCGAAGCGGCCAGAAGCACTCAGGGTGGTTGTGAGACCTCCTTGCAATGCGCTGATCTTTTGTTCGTCCTTGACTGTTCCGTCGGAGTTGAGGAACACGATGTAGACGGCGCCGTAGTCGGCACCGCCATCGTCGTCGCGATAGGCGCCTATCGCGATGTCGGGAACCTGGTCGCCGTCGATGTCTCCGATCCCGGCGACGCCGACAGCGAACGAGTCGTTGTCATCGATCGGGCCGGTCAAGCCACCCGCAATGGAGCTGATCTCTTGTTCGGCTTTGACTGTTCCGTCTGGGTTGAGAAACAGGATGTATGCGGCGCCCCGAAATGCACCTCCACGATCGGACCCACCTGCGCCCACGACGGCATCGCTGACGCCATCACCATCGACATCGCCGATGGCCGAAACTGCGCCGCCGAAGTCACCGCTGTTGTTGAGGGTCGCGGCAAAGCTGCCAGCGAGATCGCTGATCTTCTGTTCGTCGGCCACCGGTGTCGTGCTCGGCCCGGCCTCGACATCGAGATAGTCGGGTTGGCCGTCGCGATCGGAGTCCAGGGCGTCCCGTGGGTCACCGTCGGCGTTGGGATCGGCGTTCTCCGATGCCGTTGGGGTGCCGTCGCCGTCATCGTCGGCATCGATATAGTTGGCCAGGCCATCACCATCGGTGTTCGGCCCCGGGTTGGTCGACGGATCACCGTCGGTGTCGGTGTTTGCGTCCTCGTAGCAGTCCACCAGCCCATCGGAGTCAGCATCGGGACCACACACGATCGCGGCGGCGGAGAACTCAGAGGTCGACCCAAACGAGCCACCGCCCAGATCCTCGGTTGCCGTCAGCGTTACCACACCGGTCCCGGATCCAGAGTATGCGATCTGGAAACTCTCACTGCCAGAACCGGTGTGGGCGACCGTTGTCCCGAACTCGAATACTTCACCCTCACCGTAGCCCGAAGGATCGGCGCCACTCGGATTGGTGAAGACCTCCACCCGATAGTTCCCGGCCGGCACGTCGAGATCGAAGTCGACGGTGACGGTCCCGCCTAACTCCGATATACCGGTGGCAACCGGGAAGTTGAGGTAGCCGTTTGGGCCGCTGTCGACGTCATTGGCGTCGTTTGCAGTCACCAGGTCGTCGTTGAGGTCGATACCCAGGGAGCTGTTGTTGTACATCGAGTTTCCGAGTACGGACACAACGCTCGCTGCACCGCTGACTCGCACAGCCGAACCGGAGACACCAACCATGAGGTTTCCCTCGACAGCGTCCGACTGCCCATCGACATCGGTCCCCACGCGGGCCGTGCCCGAGATATGCAACCCACTTGCGCCGAGGATCGTGCCGTCGCCAGCAATTCCGATCCGGTTGCCGGCCACGATGTTGTCGTCCCCGCTGAGGACGATCAGCGAACTCGACCCTGCGACAACGTTGCCTTCAGTTGCATCGTCGATCCCGTCGCCATCGGTTCCCAGGGTGAGGCCCTGACCTCCGTTGTCGGTCATGACTCCCCAGGACAGGTTGGGGAGGAGGGTGTTGCCGGTGGTGTCGGTGCCGATCAGGTTGCCCTGAACCACGCCATTCAGAGCCGATGACCCAGCGAAGCGAACGGCCAGATCAGCATTGCCCGAGATTAGGTTCCGGTCAGCTGCGTTGCCGCTCCCCACCCGAACACCATCGGTCTGGACGAACACTCCGATCTCGGTCGACGCGGCCGCGGTCCCGGCGGCGTTCGTCCCGATGTAGTTGCCTAGCAGCGACGCGCCGCCGGAAACTCCGTAGGCATGGATACCTCGGTCGACGAAGTTCGAGATCACGAGGCCGCGGACGACGCTCCCAGCCGAACCGTCACCGAACGCGAGCCCGGTCGAAGTCGAACCGCCTCCGTCGATGACCACCACCTGGGTTCCGTTCAGCCCACCAGGTGCCGGCGTGGTGTTGGCCACCCATCCGGGCTGGGTCGAACCGTCGACCGTAACCGGGGCCGTCGCCGTCGCCAGATCCGTGGCAGCAGAGATGGTCCAGACCCCAGCCGAGTGTCCGCTGTCTGTCGCCGGAATGATGAAGCGGATGGCGTTGACGGTGACCGAGGCGTTGGCCTCGGCCATGGCGGCGCGCAGGGTGCACTCGGGATCACCATCGGCATTGGTGCCTCCCGTATCGCACAGATCGTCGCCGATATTGGCGTCGACGGCGTCACCGGTTGAGTTCACGGTGACCGTCGGCGAGACCGGCACCGAACTCGCGTCGTTGCCGGCGGCCCAGTCGAGCGAACGCTCCAGCAGAGTTTCGTAGTCGGTGGTGAAGTTCGAAGGGTTGGCGGAGTCGCTCGGGAACCAGACTCGGCGGTTCGTTGCTGTCAGCCCCGAATACAGTGCTGCCCCTGTCTCAGCGACATGGAGAGCCTCATGGCTCGTTGACGTCGGCGATTCGACCAACACGGTGACAGCAGCAGGCAGAGCATTGGGGCCGGAAGGCCAGTAGCTGATGGTGTCGGAGGCGCTGTGGATAGTCAGCGATCCGGTGCCGAACGTTGAGGTTATGTAGTGGGAATTGTCGACGACGTTTAGCGCGGTGCCGGTGGTGGCGGCCTGCGGCTGCGAACCGTAGCTGAGTAGGCCGTTCCAACCCGAAAAGTTCTCGTTGACTATGCCGATGTCCAAGTTTCGTGTGTCGTAGGAGATGTCGAAGCGGGCAGTGTCGCTGACAAACATCACGTCGTTGGCCGCAGCGGTGGCGACGAACGAGCCGGTGTTGTTGTCATCGATGGCGGTGACGGTCCAACCAAAGCTCTGGAAGAGCGTGCGTTTGGCCGAGTCGGTGCCCCCGGCATAGGCGCCATCCCCGGTGACCATGACCAGGTTCGTCCCGCCTCCACCCCCGGTGGCCGGAGCCAGTGCTACAGAGTGACCGATCGAACCGGCGGTGGCCACAGCGGTGGCAACCCGAGTACCGGTCGCCCCGGCAGCGCCGAGGAGTTGGTCGTAGGTGGCGGCGATCGTCTCGTCTGCGGCAGCTCCGCCAGCACCGCTCGACAGGTCGGACCGTTCAGCCATCCCACCCGGAGCCGACAACGAGCCGTCGTCGCGGACGGCGAAGAAGCTGACCAAGGTAGCCCCGGCGACGGTCGGCGTGACCGACGGTGCCTCGACCAGGGCGCCCGAGGTATTGTTCTGGCCGGCGTAGACGTCGATCGGGCTGGTGGTGTCAACCCCGGCGTAGGCGTTGATGGCGCCGGCCGCGGTGTCGGTGGCGCCGCTCGACAGGGTGAAGCTATAGCTGGCGGGCTCGCTGGCGGTGGCCACCCGCCAGTAGAGCGCCTGGGTGATGCCGTTTGCTCCCGCCAAGTCGATCAGCGTCCAGCCTGCCGGCGGCGTGATGATCCCGCCGCCAACCGCGCTGTAAGCAATCTGGGCGATCAATAGATCATCGGTGGCAACGGCAACCGGGACCGGGAGATCGATGGTGCTGCCCGTGGTGTACGAACCGCTTGCGGTCTCCACCGCTACGAAGGTCGGGTCGATGATGACCGGCAAGGCCAGATCGTAGGCTCCCAAGGTGAAGCCGACGGTGCCATCGTCGCCCAGTGCATATGAACTGGCCACCGTGACCGGAGCGCCATCGATGTTCTGGAAGGTATACGGAGCGGTCGAGATGTAATCGAGGCCGGACTCGGCGTCGATCGACAGCGTGCCATCGGGCTCGATGGTCAGCCCTCTGGCCCCTGCGAAGTCGAGAGTGATCTGGTCTGGATCCGCTCCGGGTTCGATGACGAAGCTGTACTCGACGTCACCGCCGTCGGCGGAGTAGACAACATCGACGCCAGGCAAAACGTCCGCAAAGCTGACCGCCTGTCTGTCTCCAGCCCCGACCGATGGATCGACCGCCTCGGCTGAGACGATGGCGGTGTCGGTCTCAGCGGAGCCACCGATCACCGACATGATCACCGCATCGTTACCATCGTTCTCGTTTCCGACTAGGGCAACAGCGCCATCAACAAGTACGGCCTTGTACCGGTTTGCCACCGCGGCATAGTCGACGTTCTCATGCGCCGAGCCGTCGTTTGCCACAAAGCTCACCCCGGAAGCTTGCGCGGAGCGATCCAGGAGCCGGCTGCCCGGCAACCTGCTGTCATGCACTAGAGCGTCTTGAGTTTCCGCGTCTTCGGCTAGCTGTTGCAACCACACTGTCGTGGAGCCACCAACGGCGAGTGAATCCATGACAAGCGAATCGAGACCACTGTCGGAGGTCAAGACGCTGTGTTCATCGGGCAGATCTGAACCGACCCCACGCCCAACATCGTCGACGGCCTTGAAACCGTATTCCTGCTCGGGCACCGCGCCGTTCGTCGACGGTGCGGTCGAGGTGCTCAGCAGTGCTGCCGTCACCAGGCTCCAAAACGCGAGAACGCCAACCGTTACCGCCCGCGAACGGCCGGAGAGTGGAGACGGCTCTACCGTGCGAGGGCGCACGCGTTACCTACGGGTTATCTCGACTGGTTGTATTGGTCGTGCACTCACTCGCCGTGACCCGCCTTTGTTCGGTCCGCTTTCCGCCCCCAGTTGACGGGGCGCGGAAGTTGTCTTGACCATCGGCAGCACCGCCGCGCTTTTGAGCGGCCAGTGGAACTGTCAGTTGTTGGCGGTCTGCTCAGCCAGGAAGTGGAAGGTGGCGTTTGTGCTGGTGTTTTGCACCGTCGATGAGGCGGGCAGCATCACGTGAAAGCACAGAGCTTCACTGGTAGAGGGGGCTAAGGCCCGGTCTCCGGCGTCGCCTCCCGTCGCTGCATCGCCGAAGGTTGGCCAGCCACCGATGGTAACGGTGTCGCCGAGTTTGCCCTGATAGATCTGAACTCCAGTCGCATCCCAACTGGCTTGATCACAGGTCGTGACCCCTTCTCGCACGGTGAAAATAAGCTCTGAGGCGAGAACATCTTCGGTTGTCTCCGACGTCATGGCGTAGCGAAGTTCAGCGTTTCCGGTGTTGGCGATGTTGAACTCGACCACCGATTCTTCTCCCGGTCCCATCGATGGCACGGCGAAGGCTGCGCTGTTCGGGGTGGCGTCGAGAATGATGGTCGACATGGTGAAGGTGTTGTTGGAAACGAAGTCGGTGCTTGAGAACAGGGCGCCGGCTACCACCGACATGACCCCGACAACCACGCTGACGATGGCGATCGTGCCAAGCGAGCGAAGTATCAGCACAACCCGTGGGCGGCGTCGTCGAACAGGCGCACGGACGGCCACTGCAGAACGGGGACGGGGTTCAGCTAAGTCGCTCATGATCCGTGGAACACCAGGTCTGCGTCGGGCCCGAAGACCTGCTCGGCGGCTTGCTGAGAGACGGCCGATGCGTTGCCGTAGTACATGAAAAACTCGGTGTTTTGGCTGGCATCGACGCTCGGGACTCGAACCCAAGCGGTGATCGAACCGGAGGCGCTGTTGACCGCCTCCAACTGATGATCGAGCCTCGTCACCCCATCGGCGGCGGTGAAGATCACATCGTCGCCGTCGGTCTGTAGTTTGCCGACAAGTTCCGGGTCGGAGAAGTCGACCAGCACCGGTTGGTCGGTCAGCGTGGCTCCGACCATGGCCGCGTCGACGGCGAGCGGCTTGCGATAAGTCCAGGTGCCCTGACCAAACCATGACCCTGCCTCAGTCGCCCCGGCTACGACGAACGTGCCTGGCGCCGACTGGTTGCGAACCGAAGCAGTCAGCCAAGCGTTGGTCCGCCTCAGAGGTTCGACCCGGACTTCGTCGATCCGCCCGTCGAGCGGCTGTTCGTTGCTGGCCAGATCACCGATAGCAACCGGCATCGTCTGATCACGGTCGAGCACGCCCGATACCGCAGCTGAATCGACGGCTACACCATCGACGTACACCGTCATCGTCGCCCCATCCCAGGTTCCCGCCAGGTGATACCAGGTTCCGGGACTGAGCGAACCGCCGCTGACCGTGTATCCGGAGCCGCCGATACCCAGCTGCAAACGCGCCGCGGTTCCGGTGGCCGAGAGGGCGAATACCCGACTGGCAGCGTCGTTGGCCTTACCGACGACCAGTTGATCGCCGACCGCCGAGTCGAGGTTGACCCAGGCCGACACGGTCAGCGCGTTCCTGTTTGCAGTAGTGCTAGAGCCGCTGCTGAAGCTGCCGATGTCGAACGGTTCGGCGTCGAGACGATCGTCGATGCCATCGAAGTCGATAGCCGAACCGGTGAGGCCGGAGACCAAATCGGCGCCACTCATCGACCCACTGCTGAGCCCATCTCGGCGCTGTGGTGATGTGTCATCGAGCTGCGGGGCCGGGCCGGCCGGGTCTCGGCTGAGATGCCAGACGCCGTCGACGTCAGGCCAAACGTCGGTTGTCTGCTGCTGTTGCGGCGCATCGGCTGCCCCGTAGTAGAGGTAGATCGTGGTATCGATAGACGCGGCCACCGATGGCACCGAGACCCACGCCGTTAGGGTGCCGGTTCCGGGGTCCCATGCCTCTATTTCGTGGTTGAGTTCGGTGCTTCCGTCGGCCGCGGTGAAGCGAATATCGTCGCCATCGCTCTGCGCTCCGGCACCGAGCCCGGCGTCGCTCAGCTGCACCAGAACCGGGAACGATGTGAGATCGGCATCGACCTGCGATGACTGGATCGTCAGCGGTATGCGCTCGGTCCATGGCTCGGCCTGATACCAAGCGGTGGCACCGGTGCGATCCTCAAAATCGCCAAGTGATGCCGAGTCGAAGTTCTCGTCGAGCAGCCACACCTGTTCTGGGTCGTCGAGTGGGGTCGCAGGGGTGTCGTCACCGAAGTACAGCCAGTACGAGTCACTCGACGCCGGATCGATAGCCGACGAGGTCTTGAACCACAGCGTGGTGTCGGCTGCGTTCCAGGCCGAATTGTCGTCGAGCACTCGATCGAGTTCTGTCCACGTCGAACCGTCCCAACGGAGCACTCGCAGATCGCTCCCGTCGGTATTGGCGAAACCGCCAGACGCCAGCGAGGCGTGGTCGAGCGTGACGGGCACCGTGTAACCGTCGGGGGCGGCAACCGATGAGGTGGCTACGGCGATTCGTTGCCGGAATGGATAGCCGGAATCCCACCAGCCAGGCCCGCCCCACTCGATCAGCTGCCAAGCGAAGCTGGCGGTGGCCACGGTGGCCGACCGAGTGATGGTGACCGTTACCGGATCGGTGACCTCAAAGGTGGCCGAACCCTCGCCGACCACCGCGGCGGCGTTCATCGTGGTTGCGCCACCGCTGAGCGATCCAGGCGACGAAACGGTCGAAATAGCCGAGGCGGTCGTCGAATCTACCGGATTCACGGCGACCGCAGCCGAAGCCTGACCAATGCCAAGATTGACCACGCCGTGCTGCACGCTTGTTCCCTCGGCGAAGGTGATGACCTGCACCGTTACCTCAAGCGAGTCGCCGCCGAGCAGCCGAGTCACCTCGACGGTGGTTGGCGAAGAGAGGTGCACCCGAGCCATACGTTCACCAAGATCGGCGCCGCTTCCGGCGCTGGTGGCGTGAGCCAACACCATGGTGGTGGCGGGGTCGACGGCAGAGCCGAGGGTGATGGTTTCGGAATCGGTCGACGACAGGGTTTGGGTGGCGGTCTGGACCGCGATGTCGGCAGCGTCGTCGAAGGTAACCACCTGCCAGCTGTATTCGTGGTCGACCGGGAGCGTCGCCCCCGCCGCGGCGGCCAGCCTGAGCGTCGTCGGGTCATCGAGATAGGCCAGGTGGCCGTCATCGCCGTCGTAGGCCGCATCCAGCCTGTCGGGGGCGCTTGAGGTAATGACGAAAGAACTGGCTTGATCGACCGCTGAGATCGTTACGTCTTGAGTCCCGGCGCCGTTACCGAATACGTCACCTCGTTGCACCGAGACCCCGCAGCCGTATTCGATCACCGTCCACTGAACGGTGATATTTTCGGGCCCCGAGGCGTCGGTCTTGCGGATTAGCTGCACTTCGGTGGCGCTGTTGAGCCGACCCAAGATCATCGAGTCGGCGGGCTCGGGGTTGTCGCTGGCCACCGAGGTGAGCAACAGTGACCGACCGACATCGACCGCGCTAATAGCGACGCTCTGGGTTCCCTCAATGGTGTTGACCATCTGGCCGGTTTGTACCGCGGCCACCGAGGCGTCAAAGCAGCTGGTTCCGAACTGGTTGTTGATGACGCTATCGCTGCCGGTGAAGAGCGCGGAGGCGACCCCGGCACTCAACAGGCCGTTGGCCGCCACGACCGCCACCGCACCCTTGGCCCCGATCGATGGCCTTCGTGTTCGCTGAGGAGCATGAGATGATCCGCTGCTCTTGCCGTTCCAGAGTCGCCGAAGCGCCCAGATCATCATCGCCATGGTGACGATGGCCAAACTCGCTGCGGCTATCGGATTGACGACATTGGTCAGTAATCGCCCGGTGGTGGTCATCACCCAGCGCACCACGAGCTGCTCACCATCCAGCGGCCGGAGGCCACCGTCGGCCACCAGATTCTGATCGCCCTTGGTGATCGCCACGGTGTTACCCCGGGGGCTGGGTTCTATCTCTACCACCCGGTGCGGCACTCGCCCACCGGGAACATCGACGACGAGAATCTCGCCTACCGCGATGGTGTTACCGGTTCTTGGGCCGACGACGATCAACGAACCCTGGGGCACCGCATCGCCCATGCTGGCGGTGTAAACCATCATGGGGCGGTAGCCGGCAATGAGACCAACCGCTGCCACGACCGTTACCAAGACCGCCGCAGTCGCTAAAGCAAAAAGTGCGACTCGACGTAGCAGTCCTACGGAACCGGACACTCCGTTTCGCTGTGTGGTGGTCCGCTGTGCGGCGGCCCGCCGTGTGGAGGTTCGCTGTGAGGTTTCAGGATCCGCCAGCTCGCGCGAAGGCCCCGGAGCGCTCCGCCTGCTGCGCGATCGCATCAGCGGCTAGGCCCGCCAGCCTGCGGCCGAGGAAAATCCATACAGTCCATATCGGCCGATCCCAGCCCGATATGAGTTGAATTTTAACCGGTTCCGAACTCCCGGCTGGCGTCGAGTACGGCGTCGAACAGGTACTGGGCAAAGGATCGGTCGCAGGCCAGCAGGTATGAGCGCACGCTTTCGCCGCCCTGGTCCAACTCGTCGGTCTGATCATGACGCACGATGTCACAGTTGACCTTGGCTACCGAGGCAGAAACGACCGCCCCGTTCGGGGTCATCGTGTCGCTCCAGTCGAGGCTGCAAACCTTTTCCAGGGTGCTCGTCGCCGTGGCACCGGTGAGGCGAAACATGGCTCGGCTGTGGGTGTGGTCGATCACGCTGACATGACCGCTGCGATCCAGCCCGCCGACATATGCTGCCACCGTCTCAGCAGCACCGACCAGCAACCACTCGGTTGGACGTTGCCCGAGGATGAGTACCTCGCCATCGGTGCGGCTGGTGCCAAATCGCGCCGCCAGCTGTTGCGCGGCCGGGGTGTCGGTGGCGGCTCGAACCAACACTTTTGTGAGGGCCGACTCGTCGGTCAACTGCGGACCGGTAGTCGTAGCCAGGTAGTCATCTGTTTGGTGATCGCCCGGTAGGTGAGAATCAGCCACGGAGTCGTTCTCCTTGGGGATCGAAATGGGCATGGTGTTCCATAACCTCAGCGGTTGTTCTTGTGCCGTCGGCCAACACGACCGTCAGTACCGTGCCCGCCGCGGCGGCCGATGGGGCAACCTGTCCGAGGCAGACCGAACGACCGAGCGTCGGCGACATGCGAGAGGATGTGATCCGACCGAGAATTTCGTTAGTCCCGGCCCGCACGATCTGCGATGCCTCATGGGGCACGATGGCCCCATCGGTCGGCTGTAAAGCGACAATGACCGGAGCGCTTCCGCCATTGTTGTGGTCATCCAGAGCCCAGGTCAGTTCGGGCTTTCCGGCAAAGTCTTCCTTGTCGAGCTTGATCAGCGACGCCAGCCCGGTGGCCGGCGCCTTGGTGAGGCCGTCGGTGTCCTGCCCAACGATGAAGTGACCTTTCTCCAGTCGCATGATGCGTTGCGCCTCGAGGCCGAACGGCTTGATGCCAAGGTCGGCGCCGGTGTCGAGCAGCGCTTGCCAAACCTCAAGCCCGTAGGTCGACGGTACATGCAGCTCATAAGACAACTCACCGGTGAAGCCGATCCGCCAGGCGATGCAGTTCTCGACGCCTGCAACGGTGCCGGTACGGACCTGCATATACCGAAAGGCATCGGGGTCGAGATCAATGTCGTCAACCAACCGATCCAGCAGCTCACGACTCTTCGGACCGGCCACGTTGATGCTGCAGAGCCCAGTGGTCACCGGCGTGACGTGAACCTGCCACTCCGGGTGTTCGGTCTGTAGCCAGTTCTCAGCCCACTCCCATACGGTGGCTGCACCGGAGCTGGTGGTGGTCATCAGGTAGTGCTCATCACCGAGGCGAGCGGTGACACCATCGTCGAGAACCACACCATCCTCGGCGCACATGAGGCCGTAGCGAACCGAGCCGACGGCCAGCTGCATCCATTTGTTGGTGTAGAGCTGGCTCAACAGCTTCGGCACGTCTGGCCCCTGCAGGTCGAGCTTTCCAAGTGGGGTCACGTCGATGATGCCGACGTTCTGTCTGGTGTTGCGAACCTCAGCCGCCGGATCGCCGTAGTGCTCCGGTCGTTTCCAGGCCCCGGCCAAAATCTCCGTCGCACCATTGGCCTCGTGCCACGGTTGAATCGACGAGACCCGAACCGGCTCGAAGATCCGGCCGGCCAGAGCGCCGAGGGTGATCGGTGCGTATGGAGGCCGCCACACTGTGGTGCCGACCTCTTCGATGGTCTCGCCTCGGGCTTCGGCTAAGACGGCCACGGTGTTTACCGTTTCCAACTTGCCCTGGGCCGGTCCCATAGTTGCGGTGGTGAAGCGTTTCAACAGTTCGACCGAGTCGTAGCCCTCGGCCGCGGCGCCAACGAGGTCCTTTGAGCCAACATCCTCAGAGAAGTCGACGATGCCGTGAGTCGACGAGCGGAACAGGGCCGGATGTGCATGGCGGGGCAAGGGTGTTCGGTCGTCGTCGGGCCAGCTTGGCTCGGCGCCAGTAACCGGGACCGCTCGCGCGGTTTGTGCTTGCAGACGGTAGGCGGTCACCGCGGCCCTCTGGGTCGCCAGCTCACCGGTGTGGCTAGCGTGCGATAGCAACTCGTCGGTGGTGCCGTCACCGGCGATGCCGCCGGTGGTCAGCACGGTGTCGATCGGCGTGCCGGGGAAGAACCGGGCTGCGGTTGAGTCGTACTCCGGGCGATCGCCTGCCATATTGAGCAGCGAGGTGGGAGCGGTCCATCCGACGGCGGTAACCAGTAGATCGCAGTCGATGGTTGAGCCGTCACCAAGGGTTACCGACTCCACCGCCTTCGCCGAGCCGTTGGCCTCCACCACGTCTTCACCTCTGCGGGCATCGACCACTCTGGCCACGTCAATACCGGCGGCGGCCAGATCGGCAGCCGCGGCATCGCCATCGTCGTTTGCGGTGAACACCACGGCTCGACTGCCGGGTTTGACCGCGTACATGTTGATCAGGCGGCGTACCGCGCCAGACAGCATGACGCCTGGCTTGTCATTCCCAGCGAATACATACGGCCGCTCGATCAGACCCGGGGCCACAACCAGCGTTTTGGCCCTGGCCTTGATCAGCCGCTCGACCGCCAGCGGGTGGCTTCGCTGAACGATGGCCACCCAGTTGTCTTCGTAGCGGCCGGTGACCGTTGAGTCGGTGAGAATCTCGACACCGGCGGCGACCGTGGCGGCCCGGAGACGATCGGCCAACGCTTGATCGCCAGTTGAGCCCCAAAGTAGGTGACCGCCGAGGCGGTGACCGTCTTCGACCAGCATCACCTTGGCTCCGGCATCGGCGGCGGCGATGGCCGCCGACATCCCGGCCGGGCCGCCACCGGCCACAACAACATCGGGGTGGGCGTAACGCTTGTCGTAGAGACCCGGGGGCGTGTTCAGGTCGACCGTGCCGCCGGGGGCGAAGGTGGTGAGCACCTTTTCGAAGGTCGGCCACAGCCGCTGAGGGCGGATGAACGTCTTGTAGTAGAACCCGGCGCTGAGGAACCGACCGACCAGTCCATTTGCAGCCTTCACGTCGTGGTCGAGCGATGGCCACACGTTTTGCGGCTCGATCACCATGCCGTTGGCTACCAGCCGATGCCCGGATCGCACGTTTGGCTCATCGCCAACCTGAACGAAACCGTTGGGGTCCCAGTAGTCGGCGGTCATGTACCCCCGGGGTCGGTGATACTTCATGCTGCGGGAGACAATGGTGACCCCGTTTGCCAGCAGCGCCGAGGCAATGGTGTCGCCGGCGAAGCCGGTCAAAGACGTGCCGTTCCAGGTGAAGCGAACCGTGTCGCTCCGGTCGATCGCTTCGCCTGGCTGTTGGCCCAGCCTATTGCGGTGACGGGGCGAGCTCATGCCTTACCTCCCAGCTTGGCGCCGGGCACCGGTGGGTTCCGGAACTCGTTTGTGGCGGTGTTGCGTTCGAGCGTGAAGAACTGGCGGCAGCCCGATCGGCAATACCAGGTCTCTCGCAGCCAGCCAGCCGGGTTGTCCTCCATATAGAGGTGGGCTCGCCACTGTTCGGGCGTGGTGGTGTTCGGATCCGGGCGGCTGTGCGACTCACCGTTGTATGCCAGATCGGATGCGTTGCGGGGGCCGCAGTGGGGGCAGGGAACTAAGAGCATGTTGGCCGACCTAACTTCAATAGCTGGTTTCTCTCACTGGTTCTGCTGTTGTTGTATTCAGTCACTGGTTTGATCACCGGTTCAGCTACTAGTGGCCGACCGCTGCCGCGCCCTTTTCGCCGACGAGTTCGCCGGTCGAGAAACGGGAGAGACGGAACGGTTCGATGAGTTTGGGAGTTGAATTGGTAGCCACACATTCGGCCATCTGTTCGCCGGAAACCGGGCCGGCCTTGAAGCCGTATGTTCCCCAGCCAACGTCGCAGAAGAACCCTTCGACCGGGGTGAAACCCATGACCGGCGAGTAGTCGGGGGTCATGTCGCAGAGGCCAGCCCACTGTCTCAGCAGGCGCATGCGAGACAGGCCGGGCATCAGCTCCAGCACGTGGCTAGCCAGGTCTTCGGTGAAGTCGAGAGAGCCTCGGACCGAGTAGGTGTTGAACGGATCGACCGCGGCGCCGAAGACCAACTCGCCTCGATCGGTCTGGCTCACATAGACGTGCAGCGAGCCGGAGACGACGACCGTCGGCAGGAAGACCTTAACCGGCTCGGTCACCGCGGCCTGGAGCGGGCGGGTTGAGATCGGCAGCTTCACCCCGGCCATGTCGGCGATCAGGGTTGCCCAACCGGCGGTGCAGTTAACCACGATCGGAGCGGAGATGTCGCCACGGTTGGTGCGCACACCAGTCACCTTGCCGCCCGCACCCTTTCCGGCAATAACCCGACCATCAGGAACCGGGCCGCCGTTGCCCGGGCTGTAGCCTTCGCCGCCTTCGACCAGGATGTCGAGCACCTCGGTCTTTTGATGCATCTCAACCCCGAGGTGGTCGGCGGCTCGGGCATAGCCCCACACCACCGCGTCGTGGCGAATGATCCCACCCGGCGGATGATAGAGCGCACCGAGAATCGGATAGCGGGGTTCGCTTGAGGTATCGAGGCTGGGGGCTAGCCCCTTCACCTCGTCGGGCCCGATGACGCTGGAATCGATGTCTTGCAGCTTGTTGACCTCGGCCCGCCAGTGCATGGTTCGCAGCGCCGAGTCGGTGTGGGCCAGCGTCATGTGGCCACGCTCGGAGAACATCACATTGATGTTGAGATCGACGGCCATCGACTTGTAGAGCTGCAGCGAGCGATCGTAAAACGCCACCCCTTCTGGGGTCAGGTAGTTCGAACGCACGATGGCGGTGTTCCGCCCGGAACCGCCGCTGCCGAGGTACGACTTGTCGACCACCGCCACATTGGTGATGCCATGATTGGCCGCCAGGTAGTAGGCGGTGGCCAATCCGTGCACTCCCCCTCCGATGATGATGGCGTCGTAGCTCTTTTGCAGCGGTACCTCCCGCCACACCCGAGGCCAGTGAGACTTCTGAACCCCTCTGATAAACAGACCAGCCGCGGAATAGCGGGCAGGCTTCGACTTGTTGCCGGGCCTGCGACCGGCGACAGCGCGTCCGCCTGACTCAGTGCGTCCACCCGACTCGAGCATGGTGCGTAGAAGGCTCACGCCCGTTGAACCTACGACATCGATTACTCCAAGGGAAGTATCAATCGCGTCTCGATTGATAGCCAGCGACTATCAACGCCGCTCAGGGTTCTCCGAACCAGTTCATCAGTTATTAAGGTCATTCGGGGATTGTGTGCACATCCGGCACTGTTTCCCAAGAATCGGCAATTCGTCGAACGAAGAACTGGGGCAATAATCACCATGGAAAACACCAAGATCTGGAACAGAAATCCAAAGCTGACGGCCGGGATCGGCGTCGCCGTACTCGCAGGCGTTGCCTGGCTGGCATTCGGCTTCTTCGGCATTCAGAGTGCTTTCATCGACAATGAGGTCAACGAAGCTGGTCCGGCGTTCGGGTCCGCTGAGGAAGCGGAAATACTCGACTCTGACGACTTCCTTGAGGCCATGACCGAGGCCGAGGAAAACCGCACCGAGTCCGACGACGACATGCCGCCGATGCCGGGCGAAATCGTCACCCTGGTTAGTGGAGAGTTCTCTGGGAACTCACGCTATGAGATCAACGGTGAGGCCCTCGTGCTGAACGACGGCACCGACGAGCGCTTCCTACGATTCGAGAACTTCAACTCATCAAACGGGCCGGACCTGAAGGTCTACCTGCGAGCCGAAAGCGGCGAGTTCGTCAGCCTCGGGGATCTGAAGGGCAACATCGGCGACCAGAACTATGAAATCCCGACCGACGTTGAACTCGACGAGTTCAGCACGGTGGAAATCTGGTGCGAACGCTTCGGGGTCGGCTTCGGCCAGGCAGAACTGGCCTAGGTTCGCTGGCCATTAGTTGCGGTGATTCTGGATCTACCGAGACTGCCGAGGGGCCCTATGGCGGCGACGACCCCCCGACAGTCCAGGTAGATCCAGAATCGTTCGATCCGGAATGCATGTGCGGCGTAGCTGACCCGAGTGAGCGATCAGGATCCGAATGGAAGCGCTTCCATCCAGCTCTACATGTGTAGCCCATCTCGCTATTCGTGTCACCCCAAACAGCCAGCAGGCGAGCGTCACGCAACAAGTAGCTGGTTAGTCAGCCATTCGCCTTGTGGTGGTTCCGTAAACCAACTGCGGGTCCAGCAGTCTTGTTTCGGCCGATGCGGATCCCGATATCTGATCGATAAGCAGCTCGACAGCGGTATCGGCCATCTCTCGGAATGGTTGCGCGGCTGAGGTTAAGGAGAAGCCGTTGAACTGGTCCGCCGCAGTCCCATCAAATCCGGCAATGCTGAGTTGCGTCGGAATCAGGAGTCCATGATCGACTGCCCAACGATACACCCCTCGGGCGGTGTTGTCGTTGCCGCAGAAGACAGCATCGGCTCCCCCGGCCACTAACTGCTCGGCGAGGAGATACCCCCGCTGAGGCGAATAGTCCCCGACGAAGATACGTGACTCGTCGACCGGGAGAGAGCGCCGGTTGTGGGCCAGTCGGTACCCCTCGAGGCGCTGCGCAGCGTCGACTCGGTGCAGAGGCCCAGTGATGGTGGCCACTCGGACACAGCCCGTGTCCAACAGGTGCCCGACCACCGATGCAGAGGCTTCCTTGTTTTCGACATCGACCGTGGACACATCGAGGTCCGTCGAATGGCTTCCAACAATCACCGCGGGCAACGCGGCACTCACCAGCTGCTCGACCCACTCGCTGTAGGCGGCAATGACGCTTACGATCACCCCGTCCACCAGCTGATCACCGAGTAGCTTTCGAACGGCTTCGTTCGGATCGTCGGCGTCCATTATCAGGATCAACGCATGGTTCTGTCGCTCCGCAGCCTTCGTGATCTCCTGCACGAGGGCGACGGTATATGGCCGGGTGACGATCTCTCGCTCGCCAACCAGCAACCCGATTATCGATGCCCTGCCCCCAGCGAGATTCTGGGCGGCGCGGTTGGGCCGATAGCCAAGCTGTTCAGCGACAATGCGAACTCGCTCTCGAACCTCATCTCGTACCCCGTCGCGGTTATTGAGTGCGCGCGAAGCTGTTGCTCGCGACACACCGCTCTTACGCGCTACGTCATCAAGTGTTACGCCCTGAGCCAAAATGCTGACCTCCAACACTGTTTCGCAAGACAGTATCGCAGCCAGTGACCGCCGGGCAGTAGGCTCGGTCAGAGCCCCATCAGCGCCTGGCGGAGCCGCTCAAGAGCCCGCTAACAGAGCGCCCGACACCTTAGCCAGCCTTGTGCCCTGGAAACGAGCGACGGCGAGGGCCTGCTCATCCGGAGAAGAACCCTTCTGGGAGACGAACGATGACCCGTAGGGGTTGCCCGCCGCCTTGACGATGTCATCGGTGTAGCCGAGTGGCAGCACAATCGACCCCCAGTGGTAGGCGGTATTGAGCAGCGCCAGCGTGGTTGACTCGACGCCGCCGTGGGTGGTCGAGGCCGAGGTGAACGCGGTGACCACCTTGTCGATCATCGCCCCTTTAAACCACAGCCCACCGGACTGATCGAGAAGCTGCTTGAGCTGTGCGGCAGGCAGGCCAAACCTGGTCGGCGACCCCAGCGCGATCCCGTCGGCCCATTCGAGATCATCGAGGGTCGCGACCTCAACGTTCTCGGTGGCCCAGGCAAGATGCTCGGCCCACTTCGGGTTCTGTTCGATCGACTCCGCAGGAGCAAGCTCGGCCACCCGGCGGACTCGCACCTCGGCAC
Source organism: Acidimicrobiales bacterium (assembly GCA_050633745.1). Lineage (GTDB taxonomy): Bacteria > Actinomycetota > Acidimicrobiia > Acidimicrobiales > SZUA-35 > JAHELU01. The sequence continues at coordinate 39,114 of JBOEHD010000043.1, read as the reverse complement.
CAAGGTCGCTAGCGCCCTCGCCGATGGCCTCGGCCATCTTATGGAGGTTCCCGGTAGCGCTGTAATAGATAACACTGATTTTGGTCATGGTTCCGTTCGTGGTTTACGGCCTGGTCGCCGCGCCAATAGTAGCGAAACCTCGCCGTCTAGTGCCGTGCCATCGGGTAGCCGCTAACCGTTGGCCGCCAACTGGTCCACCGGGGCGAAGTCGTCCCGCAGTACTTGAGCGTCGCCGGTGAATGCCACGATGTCTTCGACGAGCACGCCGCGGTCAGCATCGATCTTCAGATCGGGGAGCGTTTGGTTTGAGGCGACGAGGATCTGGTTACTTGGCCTGCGGCGGGGCCAATCCGGAGCGACGATGGCAGCACGATGTTCGAAGTGCACCGCAAGGGTGGCCAGAGTGGCCTCGGCGAACCTATTCTCGCCACCGTCGATCACGTTCATCACGTAGAGTCCGTCGTCTTTCAGCACTCTGTCGAGTTCGGCGATGAACTCCGTCGTCGTCAGATGCCACGGAATGCTGGCGCCGGCGAAGGCGTCGCCGACGATCAGATCGAACGAGTCGGTGGCCAAGTCGGCCAACCCCAGCCGGGCATCGCCATTGACCACTTCGAGGTCGGGGCCGGTGACCAACCCGAGTTGCTCGGTTGCGATCTCGACCAGCAACGGATCGATTTCCAGCACCAGGTGGCTGGAGCCCGGCCGGGTCGCGTTCACCGACGCTGGTACCGAGAATGCCCCGCCACCGAGATGGAGGCCCCGCAGCGGACCGGGCGGCATCGAGGCGATCACGTCGCCGATGATGCCGGTGTAGCGGAACTCGAGGTGGGCCGGGTCGTCGAGGTCGACCGCGCCGTGGCGCAGGGTGTCGAGGATCAGAAACCGTATCGATTCGTCTTCTTCGTCGACGACAACCCGCCCGCAGGCGTATGCCGATTCGAACTCACAGGGATTGGCCGCCGAGAACGACAACCCCAGAGCGCCGACGGCGAAGACCGCCATCCCGACGGTCGGTCGCTTGCCATCCCCACTGCGCACTGAGAAGACCAGACCCCATACCACCAGACCAACACCCAGGGCCAGGATCACCGGCCGCGTCGGCACCGCGGCCACCAACACGAACCCGGTGAAGAACGTGCCGAACAGCGCGCCGACGGTACCGGCGGCCGAGAGTCCGCCTACGACCTCACCGGTCTGTTCGAGGCTCTGCAACCGAAGCTTGGCCACCATCGGGCTGACCGCGCTCAACACCATGGCCGGCGCAAAGAATCCGAAGAACGCTAGGGCGATGATGGCAGGAACCGCCGAACCAAATCCCGGACCGAGGAACGAGACGATGGGGATCGAAAGCCACGACAGCACCCCGCCGACCATCATCGCCGGACCGATCAGTTTGGCCGGATCCTGACTATCGGCCAGTCGACCGCCGAAGGCTGAGCCGAGGGCGATGCCAGCCAGAATCGTGCCGATGATCCCGGTGAATGTTTCAAGTGAGACACCTATATAGGGCGCCAAAAGCCGACCAGCCAGAATCTCCAACACCAGAACCGCGCCGGACGTTACAAAGACCAGGACCTGGGCATACCGTTTACTCACCACCCAAAGATACGGCGGCGGTGCCGATTCGCTCTGGCTCCGGTCAGCTCTTTTTTGCGTCGTTGCGAATGACGTCGGCTCCGGAGGGGTCGACCACCATGCCGTGAACCCATTGGTTGTGGGCGTGACCGACGTGCTGGAGGCCAAACGCCGACTGGATGGCCATCGGGAATCCCATGGCGTCGACCGACTGGTTGACCGACATCTTGGCCAGCTTCAAACCCATGCTGGGCCGCGACGCGATCTTACGAGCTAGCTCCAGGGTCGCTTCCTCAAGGTTCTCGCGGGGGACCACCCGGTTGACCATGCCGATGGCATGGGCTTCGGTGGCGCCCATGGCCTCACCGGTGAACAGCAGCTCCTTGGCCCGCCGGGCACCGAGCTCAAATGCATGGGCGAAATACTCGACCCCGTTCACCCCGAATGCAACCACCGGGTCGGAGAACTCGGCATCTTCGGATGCCACCACCAAATCGCAGGGCCACATCAGCATCAGGCCACCGGCGATCACCTTGCCATGAACCTGGGCGATCGTCGGCTTTGGCAGCGTGCGCCAGCGGTTGCAGAAGCCGAGGTAGATCTCTTCCTCGCGGGCCATCATGCCTTCGGCCCCTGGCTTGGTGAAACCACCGACCGGGCCGACGGTCTCAAAGTCGCCGAACGCGCTACCGTCCCGCAGGTCGTGGCCAGACGAGAAGTGTTTACCGTTTGCTCCGAGGATGATGACTTTGACCTCATCGTCGGCAACCGCCACGTCGAACCCGGCGTTCAACTCGTAGAGCAGCTTCTTGTCCTGAGCGTTGGCTACTTCCGGCCGATCGAGCATGATCCGGGCCACGCCAGGTTCGGCAATCTCGTAGGTGATCGTCTCGTACGTCATGCTCAGCACGCTAGTACTGGCCGATCACACCGGCGAAGCCGACTTGGGCCAGCGCTATTTGGTTGCTCCAGCAGAATCGGGCTGCGACGCTCCGGTCATGATGGCAACCGCTTCGGTCGTGCTGTGGGTTTTGGGGTCGATGACCGCCACCCGACGACCAAGGCGCTGGATGTGGACCCGGTCCGCAACCTCGAACACGTGGGGCATGTTGTGGCTGATCAAGATCACCGGCATGCCACGGTCACGCAGATCGCGTATCAACTGCAGCACCTGCCCTGATTCCTTAACGCCGAGAGCGGCGGTTGGTTCGTCGAGAATCACGACCTTGCTACCGAACGCCGCGGCACGAGCCACCGCCACCGCTTGACGCTGACCACCCGAAAGGGTTTCCACCGCCTGGGTGATGTCCTGCAGGGTGCCGATCCCCAAATCGTCGAGGGCCTGCTTGGCGTCGCGCCGCATGCCAGTGATATCGACCATACGGAACACCGACCCCAGCACGCCTGGACGCAGCTTCTCGCGGCCGAGAAACATATTGGTCTCGATGTCGAGCGCCGGAGCAACGGCCAGCGTTTGATAGACCGTCTCGATCCCCGCCGCCTGGGCATCCTGAGGTTGTTTGAAAGCCAGCGGCTGACCATCGAGCCACATCTCGCCTTCATCGGGAACCATGGCCCCCGAAAGACACTTGATCAGCGATGACTTGCCTGCGCCGTTGTCGCCGATGATGGCTAGGACCTCGCCGCGGTACAGCTCGAGGTCGGCCCCGTCGAGGGCGGTGACCCGGCCGAATCGTTTCACCAACCCTTTCGCCTGCAGCACCGGCTGAGAAGATTCTGCGCTTGCTGGGCTTACATTCACTGGGCCACCCTCCTGATCCACTGGTCGAGGCCGACGGCGATGATGATCAGCGAGCCGATGGCGAAGTTCTGATAGAAGACGTTGACGCCGGCCAAGCTGAGACCGATCCGAAACACCGTCACGATCAGGGCGCCGATCAGCGTGCCCCAGATTCGTCCTCGGCCACCGAAGAGGCTGGTGCCGCCGATCACCACCGCGGTGATGGTCTCCAAGTTCACGTCAGTTGCGGCGTTAGCGCTGGCCGAAAGCGAGCGACCAAGCTGAATCCAGCCGCCGATGGCGTAGATCACCCCGGCGACCATGTAGACGCTCAGCAGCACTCGGTTGACGTTGATGCCCGCCAGGCGGGCCGCTTCTGGGTCGTTGCCGGTGGCATAGACGTGTCGGCCCCACGATGTGTTGGCCAGCACGAAAGCGAAGAAGGCGTAGAGCAGCAGGACCAGGATCACCCCGGTGGTGATCCGCATCGAGCCGATCGATATGCCCTTGCCGGTCCACAGTAGGAACGCATCATCGCCGCCAAGCGTTTCTTTCGAAATGGTCTGCGCGTTGCTGTAGACCAGAGCCAGCGAATTGAACATGAAGAACGTGCCGAGGGTGACGATGAATGGCGGCAAGCCGATCTTCGTGACGATAAAACCGTGGAAAGCGCCGAGCAGCATGGCCACGACGATGCCGATCAACAGCGCCAGGATTCCCGGCACGCCCTGTTCGGTCGCCACCTTGGCCACCACGAGGTGGGTGAACAGCATGGCGGTGCCGACAGCCAGGTCGATGCCCGCGGTGAGGATGATCAACGTCTGGCCAATGGCCAGCGTTGCCATGACCGCGGTCTGCTGAAGGATGATGCCGATGGTGTCCGGTCGCTGCATGCGGCCGTTGCCGAGCGCAACGAACACCAGGAACGACACCACAAGCACGATGAGCGGGCTGATCACCGGATAGCGATGCAGCGTGTGCTGGATACGGTCGAGCGGCGTGCCCGCTTCTTTCAAAAGTCCCGTCGAGTCTTGCGACGGGGTGGTTGCCGTAAACACTGTTCTTCCCCCTGAGCGGCTCACTTATGCCGATAATGAACAAAGGTGCGGGGCGGCGTCGGGAACTCCCTAACCGCCCCGCACCCTCGGTAGCGAATACTTGCTACCTAACTACTTACTCACTACTCATTACTCACTGGCACTCAATACTTGCTAGCCCCAGCAGATTTCTTTGCCGTCGGAGACCGAGATGCTATCGACACCGTCGACGGGGCTATCGGTTACCAGGGCAACGCCGGTGTTGAAGAAGTCGAGGCCAGGCGAGTTTGCCGGGGCGTCGCCGCCGTCAGCCAACGTCTTGATCGCTTCCATACCGAGTGTGGCCATCCGGCCGGGGTACTGCTGTGCGGTGGCCCCGATGACGCCCTCTTCGACGAGACGCAGACCGGGGTCACAACCACCGTCGACCGAAACGATGATGACACCTTCTGCCGAACCGGCAGCGGTGAGCGCATCGTATGCGCCCTGGGCTGCTGGCTCATTGATGGTGTAGACCACGTTGATGTCGGGGTTCGCGGCCAGGCAGGTCTCCATGGCCGAGCGGCCACCGTCGACCGCACCGTTGGTCGGCTCGTGGCAGACCACTTCATACTCGCCACCGCTGTAGTTGCCGGTGGCCGGCTCGTTGCCGTTGCCGCTGGCGTCGAACTCGGTGATGATTCCCATGCCTTCGAGGAAGCCCTGGTCTCGCTGAGTGTCAACCGAAACGACCTGATCGTTGAAGAGGTCGAGCATGGCAATGGTTGCCTTCTCGCCAGCGAGTTCCCCTGCCGCCCACTGGCCAATCAGCTGACCGGCAACGAAGTTGTCGGTAGCGAACGTGTTGTCGACCGCTGATGGAGGGTTAGGAGGTGTATCGAGGGCGATGGTTAGAAGACCAGCGTCGCGGGCTGCTTCGAGCGCAGGCACAACGGCATCGCCGCTGGGGGTGATCAAAATACCCTTGTCGCCACGAGCCACAGCGGCTTCGATGGCGTCGATCTGGCTCTGGGTGTCGCCGTCTGCTTCGCCTGCGGCGACGGTGAGCTCAACACCGATTTCGTCGGCCTCGGCCTGGGCCTGCTCCGACATATTCACGAAGAACGGGTTGCTGGTGTTCTTCAGAATGAGCGAGACACCGACGGTGTCATCGTCGCCACCGCAAGCTGCGGCGGCAAACGTGAACGCTAGTAGAAGCGCCAGAAGGCGCGAAATATTCTTAGAAACTGGACTCATTGTGCTCCCCTATTGGATTTCTCTTAGATTTAGATTCTGGTTCAGAGTTGGCGATGACAACGTTGTCGACAACGTTGTCAAACGACCACTATGCTGCGTATCCGACGAAACTGTCAAGCGAGTTGCTAGGCAATATGCGCTAGCGGCCGATGGTTACCCGACCACCGCAGTCTAGAAAGGGAATTTCCACTAATGGTGACCCCCCGCCGGCCGACAATGCGAGACGTTGCCGCTCAAGCAGACGTCAGCTTTAAGACGGTCTCTCGTGTGGTCAATAACGAGGGCGGCGTCAGCGACGAGTTGCAAAAACGAGTGGAAGACGCGGTTTCGGAACTCGGCTATCTCATCGATCACCGAGCCCGCGGGCTGCGACAGACCGGCGCTCAGGCCGTCACCATTGGCTTCGTCCTGGTCGACGTCTCGAACCCGTTCTTCAGCAAGGTCTTTCGTGGCATCGAGGAGGTGGCGAAGCAGCGCGACTGCCTGGTTCTGGCAGGAAGCACCGAAGGATCTGAGGAGCGCGAACATCAGTTGATCGACGCGTTCGTCGGTCGCCGAGTAGATGGTCTCATCGTTGTGCCATCGGGTTCGAACGCCGATGCGCTCAGATTGGAGATCGAGCGAGGCACCCCGGTGGTTTTTGTCGACATCGAGCCGAGCCTCGAATCGTTCAACCTCGTGCGTAGCGACCACGTCGCCGGGGCGCGGGCGGCAGCGGAACACCTCATTGCCCAGGGCCACCGCGACGTTGCCTACTTCGGAGATGAGCTCCGGTTTTTTTCGGCGCGGCTGCGGCTGGAAGGATTCCTGGCCGCAATGGCCGACGCAGGCATCGAAGTTCCTCCCGAACGCATCAAGACCGGAGCCCACAGCGACGAGGAATGGCGCAGCCTTGCTGTCGAGTACCTCACCGCGAACCCACGGCCAACCGCAATCTTTAGTGCACAGAATTTTGTCACCCTCGGCGTGACCAAGGCGCTCCACCAGTTAGGAGTTCAGCACTCGATCGCTCAGGTCGGTTTCGACGACATAGAGCTGGCCGACGTCGTAGAACCTGGGGTGACCGTGGTCTCGCAGCAACCCCTTGATATCGGCCGTCGATCTGCCGAGTTACTCTTCGGCCTAATCGATGCCGAGAACGAGACACCCACGCAGCAAATTCTGCCGGTCCCGCTGATCGTCCGAGGTTCGGGCGAAATCGCTCCCAGTGAATAACGCCACTGCCTTCTTGCGTTTCGCTATCCGGTCGATCAGAATTGGCCAAACGGGTTGGCATCATTGAACTCTGTTCCTAAATGTTGCCAGGTGGGCTGTCGGGGGGCAGCATCCACCCGTTCTTCCTTCAGACGGAATCGGTGATCGTGTCGTCGACGACTCCGATGGAAGGAACTGCTTCGACCTGAGGGACATCAGATCGCCCCGACAGTCGGGTCGATCGTTCGACTATTCAGCCGGAGTGAGAAGAACTACTGTGGCCTTCGCAACGGTACCGGCGGTCGGTACCTGATCTGAGGAGTTTGCCATGCCATCTCGCGCCACCCGTCGTTCTCGACCGGGCCCTCTACTACGCCCCCGGCGGGGTGCTCTGCTGATTGTGGCGGCGACCATCGCTCTGCTTTCAACCACCGCGGCCTCGGCCAACGACGTGGACGCAGCCAGAGGACAAAATTCGGTCAAGACCGTGGCCGGGGTTGAGGTTCTTGGTGAAGTGGTCGTGCCAAGCGGCACGATGTTCGAGGAGACCGAGATCGGCGGGCTGTCTAGCATCAGCTTCGACCCAGCCCGGAGGCTCTACTACGTCTTGGCCGACGACCAGGGCAACCGCACCGATGCAAACGGTGAGCCGACCGGCGACCCGGTCCGCCACTACACCATCGATATCGACCTCGACGACGGAACACTCGACGACGGCGACGTGACATTCGAAGCCGTGACCCCGCTGCTCGACCTGCGCAGGCGAGCGTTTGCACCGGGCGGCGTCGACCCCGAGGGCCTCGTGGTCCGAGGTGGCAGCCTGTACATCTCTTCCGAAGGCAACACCCTGAGCGATCCGATCATCGACCCCTTCATACGCCGCTACAACCGCCAGGGACGAGTCGTCGGCCAGCTCCCCATCCCCGACCACTACCTGTCGAACGGGACCGATCGCGGCGTGCGATTCAACCTGGCATTCGAGAGCCTGAACCTGACCCCCAATGGTGCAACGCTTGTCACCGCAGCCGAGGGGGCGCTGTTCCAGGACGGGCCGGCATCGACGTTCGAGAACGGCAGCCTGGCTCGGATTCTGGAGTACCGCTTCGGCAGCCGAGGGGCTAGCGCCGAATATGTCTATGAGGTCGAGCCATGGGCCGAGCCTTCTAACATCTTCGGAGTCAACGGCATCGTCGAGGTCCTCCCGATCGACAATGCAGGCACCATGCTGGTCATGGAGCGTTCCTTCTCCGTCGGCGGAACGCTCGGCGGCGGTACCGGCAACGTCGTGTCGATCTACGAAATCTCCACCGACGGGGCAACCGACGTTCTCGAAATCGATGCCCTCTACGAAGACGGAGCGCCGGTTGAGCTGGTGCCGGTCTCAAAGCGTCTGGTCTTCGAGTTCGATGATCTCGGCGTGCCGATCGACAACATCGAAGGCATGACCTTCGGACCACCGCTGCCCGACGGTCGCCAAACTTTGATGATCGTCAGCGACAACAACTTCTCGGCCAATCAGTTCACCCAGTTCGTCGCCCTCGCCCTGGACATCGTCGAAGACTGACCGACCAACTGGCCGTCTGACTCATCGTTGACCCTGAGCTCGGCCTATCGGTCCGACTCAGGGTCAAGCAGACCGCTGAGAGTCTCGGCCGCCAACGCCAGCCCCTCATCGCTGAGGATCTCTTGCCGGTATCCAACGATGTATTCCTTCAGCTCCATGTGATGGACAACGTTTGAAGGCATTCGATTACGAAAATCGGTGTTGAAGCCGTAAAAGCAAACGACCCCGTGAAGTGACTTTGGGGCCAGATCAAGCCGCTCGGCCAGACGGGCGATCTGGTGATCGTTTTGCTTGACCGGGCTGTTCTTGTAGTGGAAGTTCCGGCCGAGGCTTTGGGTCCACCGGTCGTCATCGAGCAGTGAGAGCTCACCGGGCCAAGCCTTGGTCTCGATTACGAACAGACCGAAGCGGGAAAGGACGACGTGGTCTATCTGCGTCACCCGCCTGCCCTCGGTGGTTGAGATGACCACATTGTTGTAAATCGTGTACTTGCGAGCTGAAAGCGATTTGGCCAGAAGTTTGGCCACTTCGACCTCGCCCGCCAGGCCTTTCGCCTTGTTTATCTCGTCGACGGTGAGCGTCGGACTCCTCGTCCGAGACCTTCGCTCGACCGCGGTGGCGTTGCGGGCTTGGACGAGGAGAAGGGCCAGAACCGCTAAGGCCAGAAGCAGTAGTAGCGCTATGAGAACGGCGATAGCGATCGACTGCATGCTCAAAAGTAGCGTATTGCGGTTTCCCGGCGCACGGTAGCGAGCCTCGGGCGAGCTATTCGATGATTGGTGCGAGGTAGTCGAGGCCCCGTTCGACGAGGTTTTCCAGTTGCGGGGAAGGCTCGGAAACGAACCATTCGTTTAGCGCAGCGTCGATGACCGCCATGATCGCGGCCCCTAGAACACCTGCTCGGAAGACCGCCTCGGGGTCGCATGCCTCGCCGCGAACTTCGGCCGCGATGCGCTCGGTCCAGCGGCGGCTGACGTTTGCGTAGCCCCGCATAAGCGCGGGGTCCGCCGTTGCCACCGCCATAGCCCGACGAACCGGTTCAGGGTCGGCATCGATGTGGGCGCTAAGGTGTCTCGCCGCATGGAGCAGGCGCTCACGCAGGGACTGATCGGCAACCTCGGCGATCGCTTCGTCAAAGATCTCAAACCAGAGAACCGGGTGGATGAACAGCAGATCTTCCCGTGTTTCGACATAGCGGAACAGCGTGCGTCTCGATAGCCCCGCCCGCTGGGCCACGTCGTCGAAGGTCGCCCGCGGGCCTAACTCTTCAAACGCTTCGGTCGTGGCGGCACTGATCTGCAGCAGGGTCGCGCGACGGTGTTCGGCTCGACTGACCACAAAACCATCCTAGCCAGACAACTGGCACCATATGACAGATTTCTCTTGCAGTTGGACTGACACTATGTGACAGTTGAGTTTATGGATACATATCGACACGAGCGCATACGGGAGATTCCCCCAACCCCCGGCACCGCAATCGACCAGGTCTTCACACCCGCTGACTACCGCGATTGCTTCCTGGTCGAGACCGGCGACCGCTACCCCACCGTGGCCGACTTCGCCAGCGCGTACTTCCTCAACCAACCTCGCTGGTTGTCATTGCTCAGCATGAACCTCGCCTCTCGGAAGAAGTTGAAGGCCGCGATTGCCGACGCCAACGGCTACCAGGTCGACACCGCAATCGGCAGCTGGAAGGTCTACAACCGCACCGAAGAGGAGATCGTCTTTGGCGACAACATGGGGTTCATGGAGTATCGCTTTTCGTTTCGGCTCGACGGCGCCGGATTCGTCGAGGCCTCGACCGCTGTGAAGTACAGCTGGGGCGGGACCGGGCGGTTCTACTTCGCCCTCGTGAAGCCAATGCACAAACGCTTCGTTCCGATCTCACTCCGTGCCGCCTGTACCTCTATGGCGTAGGTGGTTCAAGTTTTTGAGCCCACCGGCCGATCAACTAGCTGTCGTCTATCGGGAAGGTGGACAGCTCTTTGCAATACCCATCACTCGGCTTGCCAAGCAGCCGCCAATCACAAATAGGCCAAGTACCGCTCAAAGTCGTGCTCCTGGAAGACGACGACGTCGACGCGGAGCTTCTTCACAGATTGCTGAGCCAGGCCTGGTGCGATGGCGAAATCGAGCTGACCATGTTCAGCCTCGTCGCTGACTTTGAAGAGGGCATCAAGACCCTCGAGCCCGACGTGGTCTTCTGCGACATGTCGCTCCCCGACGGACGCGGACTCACCGTGGTCGAACGGGCAGTTCAAGCAGCGGGGCTTACGCCAGTGGTGGTTCTAACATCAAACGCCGACCCGGCAGCTCCCGAGTTGGCATTGGGGGTCGGCGCCCAGGACTACCTCTCGAAAGGTCAGTTCGACAGCGAAACACTAGCTAGAACGCTCCGTCATTCGATCGCCAGAACCGCGGCCATCCGAGAAGTCCAACGGATCGACCGGGACCTGCTGCAACTGAACGCCGAACTGGATCAGTACACCGGAATCGTGGCCCACGATCTTCGGGCACCGCTCAGAACAGCGCGGCTCTTCGCCGACCGATTGATCGCCGCTGCGACCGAGGGTGAAGACGTGATCCCCATGGGGACGGCGCTCGACAGCAGCCTCGATCGGATGGAGCGGCTGGTCGCTCGCCTGCTCACGATGGCCTCACTTCGCGACGAAGTTCTGCACCCGGTTCGAGAATCCACGCGATTGATCATCGCTGACGTAGAGTCCGACCTCAGCGCCGATATCGAGACGACGAGAGCAGCGATTGAATACTTGAGCGAAGATGCTGACGATTCGGTCACTGCCGACAGCGTCCTGATCCGTGAGCTGATGGGCAACCTGCTGCAAAACTCGATCAACTACCGCAGACCGGATCAATCCCCGGTCATCAAGATTTGGGTTCGCCAGGTCGGCCTCGAAACCGAGATCCAGGTAGCCGACAACGGTGTCGGAATTCCCGACCGGTTTCGCGACCGAGTATTTCGGCTCTTCGAACGTCTCGAATCAGACACCGACCCGACGGGCATGGGTTTCGGTCTGGCCTTCTGCCGTCGAGTGGCCGAGCTGCACCAGGGGTCTATTCACATCGCACCCTCGCCAGAAGCTGAGGGGACCAGGGTCATCGTCCGCTTGCCACAGGCAACGGGGCCGGGCCATCTGCAGGCCAGGCTCAATTAGACGACCGGGCCTCTTCCATCACATTGCTGCCGAGCTGGCGAACGAAGGACAGTAGGTCCTCGTAGCGGCTGGGCTTCACCTTGTGCCAGGCCGCCCCTTTTGCCATGCTTCGATCGATGTCCTGTTGTCGGTGGGAAGAACTGAAGACGCCGACGACCGCTGGCCGGATCGTCGGTTCGTCGCGTAGCACGTCGAGCACTTCGTGACCGTCGAGTCGGGGCATCCGCATATCTAATACCAGGACATCTGGCAACGAGTCGCTTGCCGCTCGCTTGCGCAACTCACCGAGTAGTTCCTCGCCATCGGCCACAAAGCTCACGCTCATGTCGGTTTTGGAGTCATCCGCCGCCATCACGAACAGCATCTGATCGTGGGCATCGTCCTCCGCGACCAAAACGTCTGTGTGCCTCTTCGCCCCGCTGACTTCGTATGACATCGAATCTCCTCCTGCCGATTTCACCAGTGCTTACCAAAAGTGGCTCCCTCAGATGTTCGGCAGCTTCGCCCATTCCGTGAGCGCTCGGGGCACTACGGGCCTCGATTTGTATCCGGCCGCCACCCGCAGGAGCCTGCGGGTTCGACCACTTATCCGCAGTCGTGAGGAGTTCGCAAAACTATCCCCGACCAATGAGACCTTCGGCCTAAAGATGTGCAATCTCGCTGTCGAGAACCTTCACATGGAAACCATGGCCCTGCTTGAATCGACACCGATTCAAGCGACTCCGACTCTCGGCGATCTCATGACCGCCCACCGGGCCACGGCAAACCTGGAGCTTAGCGATCTCAGTAATCTCAGCGGCCTGCCGATCGCTCAGATCGAACGGGTTGAGTCTGGTCGACACGACCTGGACTGCGACGAACTGGCAGGGCTGCTGGGTTGCTACAACATCTCGTCGGGTATCGGCCGACTGTCGAGTCCGGTCGTTGAGATCAGCCTCGAAGGTGGCTGGGTTGCCATGCGGTCAGCCCGCAGGCGTCGCACCGGCCAACCGGCAGCCGACGAAAACCTGGTGAGCTACCTCAGCCTGGTTTATGCCCACTGCGACCTCAAGCCGGGTGCGCAGATTCCGCTCAAACTGGTCGACCTCTCGATTCTGCGTTCTGCGCTGGCGCTTCGCCGCTCCGATGTCTCGGCCCAGGTCGACCGAATGACCGGTCGGATTCCTGAAGGATTGCGGCGCAACCGCAGTCTGTTGAGCGTGGCCGCGGCGACCGGTATCGCGGTTGCCGCCGGCGCCATCGTGCTTATCCCCGGCTCAACGACAACCACGATCAGTTCAGCCGGTCCGGTCGACGCCCTCATCGCAGTTACGCAGACCGTTGAGGCCAGCGAAACCATCGCCCAGTCGGGCCCGGCCATCATCGATCCGCGGATCGACATCGGCACGCCGCTGGTTATCGAACGTAGCGCGGCCGAAGCCTCCGACAGTGAGGCTCAAACCCAGACCCAGCGCCAGTCCGAGCCATCGGCCAGCGCCGTGGTGATCGATCCGCGGATCGACATCGGCACCGCTCTCACTATCGAACGATCCGCTTCTGACGCTCTAGCGGCAGACGGAACAAATTCGCCCAAAACATCACGAGGACCTCCGCCGGAGGCCTCTCTACCGGAAAGGACTGCTCCTTGAATAAGAGCACCATTTTGAAGTCGGCTTATCGGGTGCTCGGAAGAGCAACCCTGGCAGCAGGCTTGCTCGCGGGAGTCACAGCAATACCGGCAGCGGGCGCCGAGTTCATCCCTATCGAGAATGAAGAACTTCTCATCGCCCGGCCGGGAACAATCACCACGGTCGGCGAAGTGCAGGTCGACCCGGCCAACGTCGGTGCCCTGTGCCGCTTGACCGTCGTCACCGAAAACGGGGCGTCGATTCACTACGGCAACAACCTGATCGTCACCACCGGTGACCAGCAGGCGGTTATCGAAGACGTCGAAGCCACCGCAGACCAGACCTCGGATCTTTCGGTTGAGCTGACCGTTGGTGAGACGATCTCGTTCGGCCTGGAAATGGGACCCGACTGGGTTTCAAGCCTCGGCTTCGGATTGGAGATCGACTGCACACTGCCGCAGCCAGTGGTCAGTCCTGTCACTCCAAACCAGTGCACCGAGACCCCGGCTACCACTGTCGCCAGTGGCGTTCCGACAACCACAGTCCCAACAACGGCAGCGGTTCCAACCACAGCGGCCCCCGAGCCCTGTGTCGCGACGACCACTCCTACCACTGCGGCACCGCTTGAAACAGCGGTTACGGTGCCAGCGCCAGTGACTCCTCCCTGTTCCGAGGAAGCATCGGCCAACCTGAGCGTCGTCCCTGGCGAGTGTCCTGAGCCGGTCGTTGAGCCGACCACCACAACCACGGCTCCTCCCGTCCAGCAACCCGCTCCCGAAGCTCCGGCCACGGCCGAGCCTGAGGTACTGGGTGTCCAGGTAGAGCGTCTGTCGCCCGCCACCCCCGCGGTGCCGGTAGCGGCTAACCCCACCTACAACGGCTGATTCCAGCCGAGCGAGATGACACCGGCGCAGCTGCGACCGCTCCTGGTCGGCCTCATCGTGGTCTTCATCGCCGCTAGCTGCGGCACCACCGAAGATCAAGCGAGCGAGTCGGCAAGCGCCGCAGAAGCGCCAGCAAATGCGGTGTCGGTCGAGACCGTGTCAATAGATACGGTGTCGGTCGATTCGCTGCCGTTCAAAACGACACCGGAAACCACGGTGCCGTCCAAGACAGCGGCGACTAATCGAGAGTCGGCCGAGCCGGTCGAGGTCGTATCAGACCTCGACCGGCTAGCGGCCGACCAGAACATCGGCGTCATCGTGGCCACCGCAATCACCGGGTCGATCACCGCCTACGAATACCCAAATGGTGGCGCCGCCGTGACTACGTTGAGCAACCCGACGGCGATTGGTGGACCGCTGGTCTTCCAACTCACCGGGTCGGACGTAGAAGAAATGGAAGGCGAAGAGTGGGCCGAGGTCTACCTGCCCATCAGACCGAACGGGGCTACTGGCTGGATTCGCCTCGCCGACGTGTCGCTGTCCAGCAATACATTCCGGATCGAAATCGATCGGGCGACTCATCGCATGCAGGTGTTCGAAGGTTCGAAGACTCTGATCGACACGTCGGTGGCCATCGGGACCGGAGCCACGCCGACCCCGGTCGGACAGTTCTACATCATCGAGCTGCTACAACCGGACCGAGCGGACGGACCATACGGTCCCTTCGCCTTTGGCCTCTCAGGATTCAGCGAGGCCCTTCCCAACTTCGCCGGTGGCGATGGGGTGATCGGGGTGCACGGCACAAACAACCCGTCGGCCTTAGGCCAAGATGTCAGCCACGGCTGCGTACGGGTCAGCAACGACGTAATCGAGTTGATGGTCACAATGATCCCGTTGGGCACCCCCGTAACCATCGTGTGACCCATCGATCGCTCGCTCACGGCGGGAGCGCGCCCGCCGACTGGCATCGTATGACTACCCGGGCGACTGAGATCGAAGATCCAACCGAGTCTCTCGTCTACACGATCTCACATGACCTGAAGGCCCCGGTTCGCCACATCAAGGCCTTCTCTCGAATCTTGAGCGAACATATGGGTGCCGAGCTCGATGAGGTGGCCGCTGGCTATCTCGACCGGCTAGTCGTTGCCGCCGACACGGTAAACGAGAGGCTCGATGCCCTCGGGCGTTACGCGCTGGTGCTCAACGGGCCGACCAATCAGGTGCTTTGCAACCTTGAGCTCGCCGCGGCTGATGCCGTGCGGGCCAACGCTGATCAGATTCAACGCAGCGAAGCGGTGGTTGCAGTTGAGGAGCTGCCCGAGGTGTTAGGGGATCCAGAGCAAATGACATCGCTGTTCACCGAGCTGATCAACAATTCGTTGACCTACTGCGAACAACAGCCGAAAGTCACGATCGCAAGCACGACAGTCGGCGGCTATCACCGGATCACCGTTTCCGACAACGGCCCTGGGCTACGGCCAAGCGATTGCGATGCCGCCACGCAATTGTTCAGACGTTTCCACCCGGCTTCGTTCCCAGGGACGGGAACCGGGTTGGCAATTGTGAAGGGGATCGTGGAGAACCACGGCGGCAGCATGACCATCGAAAGTCCTGACAGAAACGGGCTTCACGTCCGTCTGCTGCTTGCCTCAGTCTTTGCCACGGCCTAGCCGCTGCTCAGCTTGGTAGACGACGTTGATGGTCTTGACCACCACGTCGGGCGTGACGCTGATCGAATCGATGCCCTGTTCAACTAGGAACTCAGCGAAGTCGGGATAGTCCGATGGGGCCTGACCGCAGATCCCGATTTTTCGGCCGTGTTCCTTAGCCGAGGCGATGGCCATGGCGCAGGCTCGCGTAACCGCCGGATTCCTCTCGTCGAATAGCGGGGCGACCAAAGCCGAGTCTCGATCAACCCCGAGCGTTAACTGGGTCAAGTCGTTGGAGCCGATGGAGAAACCATCGAACACCTCGGCGAACTCATCGGCCTGGAGCACGTTGGCCGGAATTTCGGTCATGACGAATACCTCCAGCTCATCGACTCCCTGTTCCAGTCCGTTTGCTGCCATCACCTCGATGACCTGGCGGCCTTCCTCCGGCGTCCGGCAGAAGGGCACCATCACCTTCAGGTTGGTGAAACCGAAAGCGGTGCGGACCCGACGAATGGCTTGCAGCTCCAATTCGAAGCCCGCTCGGTAGTCCGGGTGGTAGTAGCGACTGGCCCCTCGCCAGCCGATCATTGGGTTCTCCTCGGCCGGTTCGAATGCCGCGCCGCCAAGCAGGCCAGCATATTCGTTCGTCTTGAAGTCACTGAATCGCAGGATGACCGGACGAGGCCAGAACGCTGCGGCTAGGGTTCCGACTCCCTGAGCCACCCGGTCGACCAAAAACTCTGACGGGGCGTCATATGCCGAGGTGGCCCGCTGGACCGCCGAGCGATCCTCCGGAGACAACCGCTCGGGTTGGAGCAGCGCCATGGGGTGGATCCCGACATGGCTGGCGAAGATGAACTCCATCCGGGCCAACCCAATACCCTTGGTTGGCAGCATCGAGGTCTGGTACGCCAGCGCCGGATCTCCCAGGTTGACGAGAATTTCGGTCTTGGTCTCCGGGAGATGTTCGACATCGATCTCTTCGACTTCAAACGACACCAGCCCGTCGTAGACCGATCCGGTTTCTCCTTCTGCGCAGCAGACGGTTACATCCGCGCCCGAGCCGAGGATCTCACGAGCGTTCTTCACCCCAACCACCGCGGGGATGCCAAGTTCGCGAGCCACGATTGCGGCGTGAGATGTACGGCCTCCCTGTTCGGTGACCAGCGCTGAGGCCAGCTTCATAATCGGTTCCCAGTCGGGGTCGGTCGTATCGGTGACCAGCACCTCACCTCGTTTGAGCGACTTCATGTCCGAGGGATCGGCAACCACTCGGGTCGACCCGGAAGCAATACGATCGCCGATGGCGAACCCTTCGCAGAGCACCGACAGCGGTACCGGTCGGCCTGTCGCTGGATCTGCCGTTTCGGATCCCGCCAGTCGGTAGATCCGCATGGTGTTGTCGCCGGACTGCAGACTGTGCACGGTCTCGGGCCGGGCCTGCACAATAAACAGTTCGTCGGTGCGCCCGTCCTTGGCCCACTCGATGTCCATCGGCGTGTCAACGCCGCGGCTGGTCGAGTAGTGATCTTCGATGATCGCCGCCCAGCGGGCTAGCTGAAGCACTTCATCGTCGGAGATGCAAAGCCGTTCCCGGTCCTCATCGCTTGTGCGCTCGTTTGCCACCCGATCGGCGCGCTCGTCGTAGTACATCCGGAGTTCCTTGGCTCCGACTTCCTTGCCGACCAGCGGAGCGAAGCCGTCTTTGAGGCGCTGCTTGTGTACGTGAAAGCTGTCGGGGATCACTCGACCCTGCACGATGTTTTCGCCCAGTCCCCAGGCTGCGGTGATATAGATCACGTCGCGGCAACCGGAGTCGGTGTCGAGCGTAAAGATGACCCCGCTCGATGCTTCGTCGGCTCGGACCATACGCTGGATGCCGGCCGACAGTGCAATGTCGGATTCATCGATTCCGAAGTCGGTTCGGTAGCTAATGGCCCGCGCGTTGTAGAGGCTGGCGAAACAGCGTTGCACCGCAGCCAAGACCGCAGCCTCACCGTGAACCATAAGGTAGGTTTCCTGCTGGCCGGCGAAAGAGGCGTCTGGCAGGTCTTCGGCCGTAGCGCTCGATCGCACAGCTACCTCAACGTTGTCGACCCCGGCCTCGGCCGAAAGCTTGCGATAGCTTCGCACGATGTCTTCGGCCAGGGCTGGAGGCAGGTCGCCGTCGAGAATCAGCGAGCGGATCTCCCGAGCCCGCTTTGTCAGATCATCCACATCGCCGGGTACCCGACCGGCGATGATCTCGGCGATCTGCTTATCGATTCGGTTCGCCCGGAGAAAGTCGACGAAGGCGGGCGAGGTGGTGGCGAACCCATTTGGAACTCGCACTCCGGCGCCACTAAGAGCCTGATACATCTCACCGAGGGATGCGTTCTTGCCTCCAACCAAAGGCACGTCGTCAATTGAGATCTCATCGAACCATCGAGTGTTGCTCATCTCGACACCCTGTTCGGTCGGTACGGAAAGAGGCAGGGCCGAAAGACCCAAGATGCTAGCTACATACCGCAGGAAGGGACCATCGACTCTGCCCCACCGATCAACGCGGGAAGAAGGTGTAGTTGTGGATCGGCCACTGAGCCGACCCCGTCAATCAGCATCAGTACAAATAAATAGGAGCCCCCATGCCGGTAGGTCATGTGCAACGGATCGATAACGAGCGGGAAACGGTGTACATCGTCGACGGTGGCAAAACGTACGCCGCTCCCCTCTCCGAGGTGGAGACGCAAGCCCGGGTTCCGAGCGCCCGTGTCCGCTTCAACCTGCTGAGAAAACAGGGAGTCGAGTCGGCGGCCGAAGTTCGGCTCCGTGTCGGCACACGAACCAATCGACGGCAGCGGCGGTTCGGTGACCTGACCGGCGCCACTCGCCCAGGGGCCAAGGTGCAAACCGTGGCTAGCCGGGACTACGGGGTCGACGTAACAACGCAGCCGCTTCGAATCGCCAGGGCCTGGCTTGATGCGCTCAGCGCTCAAGACTTTGACGGCGCCACCTCGCTCTATCTGCCTGAGGCAACGGTTCATACCGCCGATGCATCCCACGTTGGCCACCGCCGGATCAGAGCCCTACTGGAACAGTTGGCTCTCACCGGAGTGGACCAGGGTTCGATCGAGATCCACGGGAGCGACAGCTACGTGCGGATCGAATGCCGAGCCCAGACCGGCGAACATGTCGTCTACCTGACCACCGAGAGCGGCTCGATCTCCGAGCAGTGGATCAACCTTGAGCCGGACGACCCCGGTGAGACCGACGGCGGCAGCCAATCTGAATCGAAACCCGCTCCGGGCTCTGCGCCGTATTCAACATCCCAGTCAACATCAGCATCGACATCCCAGTCGATATCGGACTCGATATTGATAGTCCGTCGCGGCGATGTCCCGGTCGAAGCGGCGGAGCACGCCACCGACAGGGTTGTCCGTCTGGTTGAGCACAGCGGTAGGTCGCTTCGTTCTGCCAGGATCAAGCTGGCGGTGGCTGACAATCCGAGCTTCGACAGTCCAGCCATGGCTGAAGGGTCGCTGGAGTTCGATCGACTGATGGTGCGAGCGGGCGCCAGAGCCCAGACACTCGACGAGGCGATCGACTCCATGGCTCGGCGTTTAGAGGTCCGGATCGAACACGAGCACGACAGGCAGAACCATCAGCCAACCCGCATGCAGCCGCCACCGGGAACCTGGCGCCATGGCAACCTGGCTCGTCCTGAGACCCCGTTCTACGACCGACCAGTGGCCGAACGAGAAGTTGTGCGGCACAAGTCTTTTGCCCCCGGCGAAATGACGCCCGACGAGGCGACCCTCGACATGGCGCTGCTCGACTACGACTTCTTCCTGTTCGTCGAAGTGGACACCGGGTTGGATGCCCTGCTGGTGCAGACCGAGCCAGGAGAATTGGTTCTTCACCGGCTCGAAGGATCTGCTCCGACGCTTGTCTCGTCGGTGAATCGAATCCGGCCCGCCGATACGAGCACCCCTGACCTGACGGTCAGTGAGGCCATCGAACTGTTGGACGCCGGTGGTCATCGCCTGCAGTTCTTCGCCAACCGGAAAACGGGACGAGGCAACGTGGTCTACCGCCGACTCGACGGCCACTACGGGCTCATTACGCCATCCGATGAGGAGGTCTGAGCACCCGCTCGGACCGAACCGCTGCTCAGAGATAGGTGATGTCATGACAAAACAACAGTCGATATTGGTCGCGGTCGACCCGCCGTCCTCCCTGCCCGACCTGACGCCGGTGCTGGCACTGGCCCTCGCCGGCGGCTTCAAGCTCGACCTCGTTCACGCGGTAGGAACCACAACGCCGATCGTGGCCGCCCCGGAGGTTGAACTCGAAGCCGATGCGGCCAAGACGACCCTCGAGCGCCAGGCCGAGTCTCTAGCTGACTCTGCGACTGGTTCGGGGGCCGACAGCGCCGTGGATCTCGAGACCCACGTGCTGATCGGCCCTCCGGTCGACGTGATTCTCGCCACGGCCCAGATGCTCAACTCGGCCATGATCGTTGTGGTTGGGCACAAACACGATGTCGGCAGCAGAACAGTGCTCGGCAGCTTCACCTCGGCGCTTCTAAAGGTGGCCGACCGGCCAGTTCTGGTTCTGCCCGCCGGGGCGGTGGCGGCCCAGCCCGGGTTCGTCGGCGCTGTTGACCGGCTGATAGAGCTCATCGACCGAGAGGAGAAGGCGACCGAGTTGGCCGAGCTGCGCAACGCCGCTTCGGCTCAGCTGCAAGAACCGGCCTCCGAACAGAGATCGAAACACCTTGGCAGCCGACTGATCGATGCGCTGCACAAGCTGGAGACATCCCACCCAACGCTCACCAGCGCCATCAACGACGTCAGCCATCACCTCAGCGGTATGGGCATCTGATGCCCATACCGCCGAGATGCTCAATGTGATGGCTCTATTCGATCAGCGCTCTGATCGACCGTTTCTCCCTATTAGCCGTTCTCTGAGGAGGGCCGGTCGATCAAGACGGGACAGTGGGCCTTGCTCACAACATCCATGGCGACCGAACCGTGAGTCAGGCGGGAGATGCCGGATCGAACGTGGGTGGCCATGGCGATCGCCGAGGCACCGTGATGGTTTGCGTAGTCGGCGATGGCCTCAGCTGGGTCTGGCCCGTGGAGCACGTCGTAGTTCACTTCCCGACCGAGAACCACCTGCGCATCTCCGGCCAGTCTGGCCAGGAAGTTTGACTCTGCCACAGGGTTGGCACCGGCAGGCAAAGCCGAGGAATCGACGACGCTGACGAAGCTGACCTCCATCGAAAGTCCCTTTGCGAACAGGACCGCTGACTGGATAATCGCCTCGCTGAAGTGAGACCCGTCGACACATATCAGTAGCGGTCCGCTTGGCCAGTCATCAGGTAGCTCAACGTCGGTGCCGGTCAACAGCATCGGTTGGCGCACCAGGCGGAACACATCTTCGGCCACGTTCGTAAGCAGACCGGCCGAACGGCCTCTAGCCCACGAACTCATGACCACAAAGGTGTCGTCCACCGAGTCGAACTCACCGGCGATGTCTTCGGCGACACCGAACGAGATCGGTCGAACCTCGACCTTGGGGTTGAGGTTGATGCGAGCCAACTGCTTCTCGATGAGGTGATTGATACCGGTGGGAACCCGGCTCTTCTCGATCAAGGTGATGACCTGCAGGTCGGCGCCCCATCGATCGGCCAACTGCTCCCCGACCTTCAGTGCGGTCGTGGCTGGCAGGCTGCCGTCAAGCGGCACGAGCACCCGGCTAAATGTTGTCTTACTTATGGTCGACATAGATCCATCATGCAATCCGACCGCAGTAGTACCTAGGGCCGAAGGTCCCCGCCCCTTGACGATTGTCGACCCAACAACCAGCTCGTCAGGACCTTGGCCTCTGCCCCCATGACGACAGCCGACTCACGATGAAAACAACTCGAAGGAGAACCGTGAGCATACGAGTGGCAGTCATCCCAACAAGCAAGTACGGCGGCACCGCCGAGATCGGCCAAGCTGTTGCCGAGACCCTGAGGGCCCGAGGGATCGAAGTCGACATCAGTCAGCCCGAGGACCTGTTCGACCTCTCGCCATATGCGGCCTACATCATTGGCAGCGGCCTCTACATGGGTCGCTGGATCGACCGGGCAGCGGAATTCGTTGACGAGTATCATGAGGCGCTATCGAAGAAGCCAACGTGGTTGTTTAGCAGCGGACCTCTCGGCCCCGCTCGGCCGCAGTCCCCGGTGAACCCCGACCTGGTCGACCATCTCATGAACACTTCAGGGGCTCGAGACCACCGCCTGTTCAGCGGCCGCCTTGAGGTCGACAAGTTGAGTCGCACCGAGCGATTCATCGCCAAGTGGGTTGGTGCCACCGATGGCGATTATCGCGAGTGGGCGGAGATCGAGGCGTGGTGCAATTCCATCGCCGATGAACTCATGTCGGCCGACGACCGGCTGATCGATGCCAAACTCGACGACGGCAGCACCGGCCGACGCTAGGACCTCAGCCGGTGGAGGCCGCTCCACCAGTTGCCGACGATTTCACCCAGGTCGAGGTCGTGATTGATCAGGCAGCAGTGGCCGTAGCCCGGTAAGAGCCGGACCTGGCAGTTGGGCACCCTCGCTCCCATGAACTGAGCCCACTCGACAGAAGGGATCAGCTTGTCATCGGTGCCAGCCAGGAACAGCACCGGAGCGCTGAGCTGGTCGAGCGACTCTCTGAGGTCGTAGTCGGCGAGGATCTCAAGCCGACGGATGTAGCCGTCACGTCTGATCTTCCGCATCCTGACGCGGAACTGATGGAGGTCTTCGTCGAGCGTGTGAGCGCTGTGGAGCCGATTTTCTGTGAAGCGCCTGACGAACGGCATGGCGGCCCAGGGGATGATCTTGATCAGCCAAGGTGCGACCGCCAATTCGAAACGGTTGCTCAGATAGGGGAACGAGTTGATGATCACCAAACCCTTGACCAACTCTGGGTAACGAAGGGCCAAACTCATACTGAGCGCCCCGCCGAACGACTCGCCGCACAGAATCACACCGTCCCGGCTGACCTCGGTGATCAGCAAGGCCAGGTCGTCGACCAGATCCTCCATCGAGGCCTTACGTTTGTCTGGCAGCGGAAAGGCCACCACGTTGAAAAGCCGGGCCAGCGGGGCTATCTGTCGATAGAACAGTTCGGCCGTGCCGTCGAGGCCGGGCACCAGAACGATGGTGTCAGCATCGGCAGCGCTCAGATCACGAAGATGCTGTTCTCTATCGAGCTCGCTCGCGGGTTCGCTGTTGGGTCGGGCACCGGTCATTGTGAGCTGGTCATTCCGATCCGATCGGACGAGCGGGAATTCCCACGTACGTCGTGTTGGCCGCCAGTTCGGAGAACTTCGGAACAACGGCCATCGATGCGATTTGGGTGCCCTCACCGGTGGTGACACCGATGCCGATGTGGGTGCCGAGTCCGATGGTTGTTCTTGCCCCGAGGGTCACCGGGGCCAGCCGCAGCATCCCCCGTTCCACGGTGTGGCCCGAAAGGTGCACCCCGGCGCCAACCACCACTTCGTCGCCGAAGTCGAGGAGGCAGTCGTCGCCGACCTGAAGGCTGTTGACCCAGACGTGTTTGCCGATCTTGGCGCCATTGCGGCGCATGTACCAGACCCAGATCGGAGTTGAGCGAAACAGCACGCCAGCCAACACGTGAACCAGATGACTCATGATGGCGTAGCGGGCCCAGTTCCGAAGCCCCTTGGGCAGGTCGGCGATCCGCAAATCGGCGGTGGATGGAGGCCGCCAACCCAGGAGTCGGGCACCCTGGGCCGAGAACAGCATGAAGAGCAGCGAGAAGATCGTATAGGCCGGGATAAACGCCGCAGCCAGAAGGAAAAGCCTGAGGGGGCGAGGCCCCAGTGCCAGCCCGAGGTGCCACTGATAGAAGAGCGTTGCCGGTAGCGCGGCCAAGCCGGTGACGATGCTGACCACCACAAAGCAACTTCCAGCCGTCCACAGGAACTTGAGCGTCAGCATGAGAGCATCACGACTCGGTCCAGCAGACACGGGTGCAGCCTCCGCTGGCCGGATCAGCCGACGTCGAGCGTCGACGTCTCCAACGACTTGACTACGAGTACCGGCCGGGCCGAGACACTCACAACGCCTAGGGCGATGCTGGCCATCGAGTGGTTGGTTGGGTCGGTCCGGCCGCCGGTGCTCATCACCACGAAGCGAGCTTGGCGACGCTCGGCGAAAGCTTCGAGCGCCTCCACTGGGTCATTACTCTGAATGACCTCCCAGCGGACGTTGACCTCTGGTTCGTACCGTTCGGCCACCTCCTGCAGGTAGTGACCCGGTTTTGGCATTGACATCGCATCGCCGGTATCGGGCTGAGCTGCGACGTTGACTAGCCAAACCCGGCGACCGGTGGAGCGAGCCAGCCCGATGGCCGGCTCCAGAGCCGACTCGGCGGCGATTGAACCGTCGAGTCCGACAACAATCTCGCCTTTGAGCGCTCCGTGACGGACGCTGTCTTTCGTTACGTTTGGGCCGAGCAGCACCACCGGTATCCCGGCCTGGTTGACCAGTGATTCGGCCGCCGAATCCTTGAACCGCCACTTGTCGATGTGGTCGGTTGCCAGAACGGTCAACGTTTGAGGCCGCAACTGCTCGGCGATAGCCTTCGCCGGGTCATCCCCGAAGACATGTTCGGAACTCACGGCGATCGAGGGATACCAAGACCGGATTCCATTCAGAACCGCCTCCAGATCCTGATCATCGGAGCTGATCGAGTTGGAGACATGAATCAGTCGAATCGGCAGACGCCAGGCGTCGGCTAGGACCGCAGCCAGCGGCAGTGCCCGCTGGTGCAGCGAACCGGGCACTACCGGTAGCAGTAGTTCTTCGATCGGTCGCCCGGCGGAAAGGCTCGGGGCGGTGGCTGCAGACTCTGGTGGCACCGGAATTACTCCTCGCAGTGATGACCCAGCGGCGCCTGAATCCCGGCGAGCGTTCGGGTCTGATCGATACCTGTATCAAACCAAGCTCCCTACGATCTGCGTAGAGCCCAAGGTCCCCCGCTGATGAGGGACGTTCGCCTCTGCTACCGCCGCCAGCGATGAAGTCCACTGAAGTCATGGCTATCAACTTCATCGACAGGCACCGAGAATTGAGCGAAGGTTTCGGACGGCTACGAACCGCAAATCCCGACGTCATGGCCGGGTTCGGCAAGATGCACAAGGCAGCGGTTGCCGACGGCGTGCTTTCGGCGAAGACCAAGGAACTCATCGCTCTCGCCATCTCGATCACCAGTCACTGTGACGGCTGCATCGCGTTCCACACCCACGATGCGGTGAAGGCTGGGGCCACGAGAGCTGAGGTTGAGGAGGCGGTAGCCGTCGCCGTGCTTATGGGTGGCGGACCCGCCGCGGTCTATGGATCGGATGCGCTCGAGGCTCTCGATCAGTTCTCACAGCAAACCAACGGGGTCTAAGAAATCGGTTGCCCGGTTTCAGTCCATACTGGCTGACGGGCTGCGCCGTTCAAGGCGATGGGCGTCGATCAACTGGGCGATCGAAAGAGCGTCGCTGATCACGTAGTTGCCGCTGGGAGCACTATCGAGATTTTCGACGACATTGCCGCCGACGACGACCAAGGGCCGCGATGGCAGCTGCCGCAGTTCCATCGCCAATTCGTCTGCCGCCTGTAGCGAGTCGCGATGGTAGGCGCTCAGCCCAACCGCCACCAAGCGACTCTGCTGTTCGGCCATATGAACAAAGGCATCTACGTGAACATCGGCACCAAGTTCGATGACGTCGTAGCCACTCGCTCGTAGCAGATCGGCAACCATTGCGATCCCGGTGTCGTGACGTTCGCCAGGGAGACAACCGAGTACTACCGAGCCACGCGATCGACCCCGACGAACGAAGTGGGGCGAGAGACGGCCGATGTGACGGCGGACAATTGCCGTTGCTTGGCGTTCCTCGGCGATGTCTGCCGCGTTCGTATGCCAACGTTCTCCGAGGGAATACATCGATGATGTCATAATTTGTAGGTACACGTCGGTCCGAGAGTGGCCGGCGACCATCGCGGCCTCGATAACCGACCAGGCGCCGACATGGTCTCCAGCGATTAGGCGAACTTCGTAACGTCCAGACCAGTCGGCTCGAGTTAGTTGTGAGTCCGCAGGACCACGCATGACCTCGTCACCCTGATCACCCCGGGCTCGGAATTGTTCAAGATCAGCCCGTCGGACCTGCCATTTGCCTCCGGCCTTCGATGCCGGGAGCAGGCCAAGTCGCACATAACGGTAGATAGTCATGTAGTGCAGATCGAGTTCGGATGCGACGGCCTGCAGGCTTAGATGATCTGCCATCGTCTCACTCTTGGATTCGGGTAACTCCGCGAGAGTCCACCACCATTGAGGCGGGGTGGAGGATCCAGAAGTATTGACATGACCACTGTCCGAACGTAGGTTAGTACTAAATAGGGCGACTTTATACAGAATTGTGCGATCGACAATTCCCGAGAGCAAGAGACCGAATGTCTCCTGTATTTACCTCTAAATCCTCAGGTGCATTCTTGGTAGGTGGTACTGGTTGTTGGCGGCCCTCCTCTTAATTCGGCCAGTTCTTCTGATCGACCTTTCGCCCAGGTCAATCAGGGTTGACTGGCCCGCCGCTAAGGGAAGGGTCGCCTACTGCCAGCATCGACCTGCAGCAAGGCGCTGCTAGCAACTCCCTCGCCACAGGATATTGAAGTCGTTCAATACTGTTCAAAGTATACGTGAAGCAACTATGCGTAGCTAAACCCGTTGATGTCAAGTGGACGGCGCTCCGATTTCAATCTCGGCGAGAAATCACGTGATGAGCGGAGGCCTTGCTTTGAACCAATCAGCAACGGCAACCAGCCGCCTACCAGCGCGCTCCAGCCGGAGCGGTAGGCGGCCACAAGCGTGACGAGAACCGCTCCGATCCGTTGTCGCCGGCCCGCAAGTGCGATCGTAGTGAAGTCATCGATCTACGGCGAAACACTCTGAACCGCCCCGCTTCGACCGAAGGTACCGCTATGCCGTCTCTCAGCAGTCTGAGTCGAAACGTTCAAGACTCCGTCGTATCCACTCTGACCGGGCTGTTCTCCCACGGTCCGACCCCGCTTGAGAACACTCTTGATTACCGGGGGGATCCCGGGCTGCTAGGACCTGACTCGGTGTCGTGGCGCGTATTGGGCGATGCCGCGGTGTTTGTTGGCGGTATCCGAGCCCTGGTGATCCAGTCGGCCCACCCCGAGGTTGTCGCCGGGGTCGAAGATCACTCCAGCTACCGCACCGATCCTCTCGGCCGACTATCACGAACCTCGGTCTACGTCACCGAAACGACCTATGGCGCGATGCCCGAGGTTGAGGCCGCGGTCGCGGTCGTTAGTCGGGCGCACCGACCGGTAACCGGGACTTCCGAACGCGGCCTGGCCTATAGCGCTAGCCGGCCGGAGATGGCGGCCTGGGTCCACAACGTGCTCACCGACTCGTTTCTCGCCGCATACCAGGCCTTCGGCCCCGAAACGCTCAGCACCGCCGAGGCCGATCGGTTTGTGGCCGAACAGACGGCAATCGGCAAGCTCCTCGGCGCCGCTCCCCTACCCGAAACAGCCAAGGACCTCACCGAGTGGATCGTGGGCCACCCCGATCGGCAGACAACGGCGGCCCAAACCAACGCCATCGGATTTCTGCGCAACCCACCGCTCAGTCGGCCCGTCAGGCTTGCGTATCGTGTGCTATTCGATGCCGCCCTAACCACCATCCCGACCGAACTGCGCTCCCAGCTCGAGGTCGATCCGCCGAGCTATGCGGCCA
Organism: Acidimicrobiales bacterium; assembly: GCA_050633745.1. Classification (GTDB taxonomy): domain Bacteria; phylum Actinomycetota; class Acidimicrobiia; order Acidimicrobiales; family SZUA-35; genus JAHELU01. Next base: position 11,644 of record JBOEHD010000043.1, on the reverse strand, counting down.
AGACCGGCAAGACCAGCACCGACGCCTTGCGCTGGGCGCTCGGTGCCTCGCCTTCATGGCAACTAGCCCTCGTTCGATGCGACGCCCCGATCCCCAAGGGCGTGTTCCGCCAACCGCTCCCGGTTCAAGCCGGGTCGCTCGGGTAAGCCATTGGAGACGGTCTGGATCCTCGGCGACCAACTGAACCGGAACGTCGGCCCTCTCGCCGACCGGCAGCCAGGAGACTGTCGGGTGCTACTGGTGACAAGCGAGGCCAAGATCACCGCCAAACGCTGGCACCGCCAACGCCTGCATCTTGTGCTTTCGGCCATGACCCACTTCGCTGCGGAACTGCGAGAGGAGGGCTTTGAGGTCGATCACCGGCAGGCTGTAACGCTGGCCGAGGGGCTAGCGGACCATCGCGCCGACGTTGAGGTGAGTCGGGTTACGGCGATGGAACCAATGAGCTGGGATGGCCGGGCGATGCTCGTCAACGCCGGTGTAGAACTCACCGCCAACGACCAGTTCCTATGCCACTACGACGAGTTCTCGAATTGGGTCGGCGACCGGTCGACGTTCAAGATGGAAGACTTTTACCGGTGGCAGCGGACCCGGTTGGGGATTCTCATGGAACCGGACGGGCAACCAATCGGTGGGCGCTGGAACTTCGATCACGACAACCGCGAACCGCCACCGCGAGATGGAAGAACGTGGCCGACCATCACCCGGTTCGAACTCGACGAAATCGATGAAGCCATCCTCGCCAGCTTCGGGTCCGACTCCAAGAACGGCTCCCAGCTCGATCTCTGGGGTGACGATCCGCAGGGGATCTGGCCGGTGACTCGAGCCAAGGCTCTCGTTCGCCTCGATGAGTTCATAGCCACCGGCCTCGCCCCCTTCGGCCCTCACGAAGATGCCATGCTCGGCACCGAGTGGAAGCTGGCTCATTCGGTTCTGTCGTCGTCGTTGAACCTCGGCTTGCTACACCCTGGCGAGATCGTCGACGCCGCCGCAGCCTGTTACCGGGCTGGCGATGCACCCATCAATTCAGTTGAAGGCTTCATCCGACAGGTGATCGGCTGGCGAGAGTACGTGTGGGGCCTCTATTGGTTGTGGATGCCCGACTATCGCCAGGCAAATGAACTCGAGGCAACCCGCGCCGTGCCGCCTGCCTTCACCGGCGAATCAGCGACGTCGATGGCCTGCGTGGCGAACACCATTTCACACGTCGAGCGCCACGGGTACGCCCATCACATCGAACGGCTCATGGTGCTTGGAAACCTTGCGCTCACCGCCGGGGTAGACCCTCAGGCGATGACACAATGGATGTGGTCGAGCTTTGTCGACGGTGCGGAGTGGGTGATGGTTCCGAATGTGATCGGCATGGCCCTGCACGCCGACGGAGGCCGGATGGCCACCAAGCCATACGCGTCTGGCGGGGCGTACATCAACAAGATGAGCGACTCCTGCAAGGGTTGCCGGTACAACCCGAAGCTCCGAGTCGGTGACGACGCCTGCCCATTCACCACCCTGTACTGGGATTTCCTTGCCCGCAACGAAAAGGCGTTCACTGACAACCATCGTCTGGCACGACAGCTCGGCGGGATGCGAAGGCTCAACAACCTGTCGGAGGTTCGCCAGCGGGCCAGCGAAGTGCTGGAAGCGCTCGACGCTGGCGAACTCTGAGCTCTCTCACTCTGTGTCCTCTCACTCTGAGTCCTCTCAGCCGACAGTTGTCGATCAACGATCGCCAGCTAGCAAGTACTAACTAGCGGCGAACGGTTGGTCGCTAGTTAGCGGCTGGCTAGCAGTCCCAACGCCCGGTCGGCCACGCTCCAAAGCTCGGCTCTAATGTTGCGGTGAGCCCGCAACGAATACCTTCGAGACGAACTCGAACGAACCGACAAAGGGCCCGCAAGCTCGACGTCCAGAAGGAACCCTTAATGGCTCGCTACACAACCACCCTCCGCTCACCGTGGAGCGCCGAAGAACTGCAAGTTGCCGCCGTTCTCGACGGAGCGATCATCACATGACGAGCCTCGGTCGAATCGCAGCCAGAGTGTCCGACGCAGCACTGGAGGCCAGCATCGTCGGTAGCTTCACAAGAGCTGGATTCGAGGCCCGCTCAAAGCTCAATAGCTGGAAGCAGCCGCCGCAGATGTCGGGGCAGACCGCGCTGATCACCGGCGGCACCACGGGCATCGGCCGGGCAACAGCGCTCGGGCTGATGGCCCTCGGCGCCGACGTGATCATCACCTCCCGCAGCAAGGACCGAGCCGACTCCACCGCTGCCGAATTCAACGAGGAAGCCAGCACCGGTTCGGCCAGAGGTCTCGCAGTCGACACCGGCGACCACGACTCGGTTCGTGAGTTGATCGACGCAGTAAAGGCCAGCACCGACCACCTCGACGTGTTGATAAACAACGCCGGAGCCCTCACCAACAGCTACAACGCCGATGCTGCCGGCACGGAACTAACGTTGTCGAGCCATCTGATCGGCCCCTACATCCTCACCCTCGGCCTGAAGGATCACATGGCCGACGGCGGTCGGATCCTTTGGATGTCGTCCGGTGGGATGTACACCCAGGGTCTCGACGTCGAGACCATCGAACTCTCCGCAGCCAGCTACAAAGGTGCGATCGCCTACGCCAAGGCCAAACGAGGTCAGGTGGAACTGGTGACCCACCTTGCGCCGCGCTGGGCGCCGGGCATCATCATGCACTCCATGCATCCCGGGTGGGTCGACACCCCGGGCGTCGACGCCGGGTTACCCGGGTTCGGCAAGGTCATGGGGCCGACGCTACGCACAGCCGAGCAGGGTGCAGACACTATGGTCTGGCTCGCGGCATCCGGCGGAAACGACGCCAAGCCGGGGAGCTTCTTCCACGACCGCTCCCCACGATCGACCAGCTACATCCCCGGCACCGGCACCACCCCGGGCGAACGCCAGAAGCTCGTCAACTGGCTCGACAAACTGGTCGCCGCCTAGAAGGCAGAGCCAAGAACACCTCTTGGCAAACCGAGCGCTGAGAGCGTTTCCTAATCTCGGGAGCCGCCCAACCGGGCTGCCTTAGGCTCGCAACTCACCACTGGCCGCTACCGCAGATGCTTGATCCGCAACCGCTTTTGCTGCCCGGTCGACGGTGGTGGCGATGTCGGCCGAGGGAACACCGAGTAGCCGCAAGATTAGTCGAGCTACCGCCACTGCTTCAGTGTGATCGGTCTCACCGAGTACCCGCGATCGCATCGATTGGAAGGTTGCGCCAAGAACGGCGTTGACGGCGGCTGGCCCTGCAACCACGTCGAATGATCCGGCCGAGACGCCATCGCTAATCGCTCCCCCAACCAGGGCCCTGATGCGGGCTCGAAAATCCGGACGGACGGCGGCCAAGCTGACGAAGGCGGCTGCTGAGACTGGATCGGTGTCGGCCATCTCAAGCAGCTGGAGCACACCGATGGCCACTCGTGCGGCCGGATCGTGCTCGACCTCGACCAGGATGTCTCGTTCGATTTCGATGCCGGTTCCAAGGTCTTGGGCCACAGCATCAATGAAGACATCGACCGATGGGAAGTGGTTGTAGAACGTTCCCGAGGCCACGCCTGCGGCGGTGGCTATCTGGCCGGCCGACGTGTTTCCCGGACCCCGTTCAGCCAAGACGACCATTCCAGCATCGATGAGCCGCCGCCGAGTCCGGCGGCGCTTTCGCGGATAGCCAACCGAAGGCGAATTGTTCTCTGAATCCTGCTCCAAGTCGGTGTCCACATCATCCTTTGTACTCGGAGTAAAACTGAATGTCTACTTTAATATTGACTTGATTGTCTAAAATTGCTTAGAGTGTCCAATATTGATGTATTGAACATCAGAGACACCGGCTGGCGAACGCCTCGAAACGCCGGTGAGCCCAGAAAAGGACCTGCCACCGTGAAAACCGCCAAAGAAGACGACAGCAAGACCAACACCAGCACGAAGAAGAACGGCACGAACGAGACAGACGGCGAGCAAACTCAGACCAACGGCGAGTTGATCGGCGCAACGATCGACGCCGTGACCTCGGTTGTTCCTGTCGGTTTGGCTCCAGGCCAGGTCCTTTCGGCCGCCGGCCGTTTCGCCAAGGCCACCGCCAAGCAGCCGGGGGTCTTCGCCGGCCGGGCGGCCAAACTAGCAGTGGAACAGACCCGCATCGCCGCCGGGGTCTCCAAAGTCGAGCCGGGCCCTCGGGATCGTCGCTTTACCGACGATGCATGGAGCAAGAACCCGATCTACAAGCGCCTAGCCCAGTCTTACCTGGCCTTCGACGAACAGGTCCACGGCCTCGTCGACGACCTCGACATCGACGAGAAGAGCCGGCTGCGAACCAAGTTCATCGCCGACCTTGCCACCGATGCCGTCGCCCCGACCAACAACCTGCTCGGCAACCCCGCCGCTCTCAAGGAGGCAAGGCGAACCAAGGGTCGCAGCCTGGTCGACGGTGCCCGCCACGCGATGTACGACGTTCGCCACAACGGTGGCATGCCTTCAATGGTTGACAGCAGGCCATTCACCCCGGGCGACACCGTGGCCGCCACTCCCGGCTCAGTGGTGTTCCGAAACGAAGTCCTCGAGCTGATCCAGTACGAGCCGACGACCGACAAGGTCTTCAAGCGGCCGATGATGGTCGTGCCGCCGCAGATCAACAAGTACTACATCCTCGACCTGGCGCCGGGCCGGAGCCTGTTCGAACATCTCGTCGGGGCTGGCCATCAGGTTTTCGCCATCAGCTGGCGCAACCCCGGCCCAGACCAGCGTGATTGGAATCTCGATACCTACGTCGCAGCGATCCTCGAAGCGACCGACGCGGCGCTGGAAATCACCGGATCCGAAGACCTCAACATGCTCGGCGTCTGCGCAGGCGGCATCACCAGTGCATCACTGCTCGGCCACCTGGCAGCGATCGGCGACGACCGTGTGCGCTCGGCTAGCTTCCTCGTGACCATCATCGACTGGGACGTGCCGTCCACCATGGGCACCATGATCTCCGGTCCGGTTGTGCAGGCCGCGACCCGTCGCAGCCAGCAGCAGGGGGTTCTGAAGGGTGATGACCTCAACAAGATCTTCGCATGGCTACGGCCAAACGATCTGGTGTGGAACTACGTGGTTAACAACTACCTGATGGGCAAGAACCCACCGGCGTTCGACGTGCTGGCCTGGAACGGTGACTCGACGAATCTTCCGGCAGGACTCCATGCCGACTTCATGAGCATGGCCGCCGATAACGCCATGACCAAGCCGGGCGAAGTCGAAGTGCTCGACACCCCCATCGATCTCGGCGACGTCGACTGCCCGAGCTTCGTCGTTGGAGCGGTGACCGACCACATCACGCCATGGGAGGCGTGCTACGAAACGGTCAATCTGCTCGGCGGCAAGCCCGAGTTCGTGCTGAGCTCACAGGGTCACATCCAGGCCCTGGTAAACCCCGCCGGTAATCCGAAGGGCAAGTACTACACCAACACCGAGCCAGCTGAGACTGCTGAAGAGTGGCAGGCCGCCGCAGTTGAGCATGCCGGCAGCTGGTGGGATCATTGGACCAAGTGGCTGAAGCCTCACAGTGGCCGTAAGGTCAATGCTCCGACCGAGGCCGGTAGCTCGAAGCACGAACCGATCATGGCCGCACCCGGCTCATACGTCCATAACTAAACCAGCGCGTTCGCGTCGATTGGTCAGCGCTTCCGCCACAGACCGGCGGAAGCGCACCAATTAGCAAGCGCATTCGCACCAATAAAGGGCACTCCATCTATGTCGGGAACTGAATCAAGCGTTCGAACGAAGTCATCGAACGTTTCGGTCGGCACACAACGACTGCGGGTAACCGTAGAAAACCCCGGCGTCGGGCGGCCGCTGCTGCTGATCAACGGCATCGGAGCCACCGGTGACCTGTTCGAGCCGTTCCGCCAATATCTCGGCGACCGTGAGACCATTGCCTTCGACGCCCCCGGTGTCGGTGGGAGCACAACACCGCTTAAGCCGTATTCGATGAGGCGGATGGCAGCCGTCGTGGCCGGGCTGATCGACGAACTGGGCCACGATTGTGTAGACGTGCTCGGTTTGAGCTGGGGTGGCGCGCTGGCTCAGGAGCTGGCTCGGCGACACCCGGAAGTGGTGCACCGACTCATCCTGACAGCCACGATGCCGGGGCTGACTAGCGTTCCCGGTCGTCCCGCGGCGATGTCAATCTTGATGTCGCCGGTGCGCTACTACTCACCGGACTATCTGAAACGAGTGGCCCCGACGCTGTACGGCGGTCAGATCCGTGAACAGCCGGAACTGCTCGAAGCCCATGCCAAGCAGCGGGCCAGCCGGCCTCCAACGACGCTCGGCTACTTCTATCAGCTGGGAGCGATCCAGCGGTGGGCCAGCCTGCCCTGGCTGCACAAACTCCCCCACCGAACGCTGGTGCTGGCCGGCGACGACGATCCAATCGTGCGACTGGCAAACGGGCGGCTACTAGCCAACCGCATCCCCGACGCTCGTCTGCATATCGTCGAGGGTGGCGGCCACCTTTTCCTGTTCACCCGAGGCGAAGAGATGGCCGACATCGTTCGCGAGTTTCTCGACACCGGAGCCTCCAAAGCCTGGAGCCAGCTGTAGCTCTGCCAACCCAGCCAGCGAATTCGCTGAAGCTGATCGGGCTGCTGTGGCAAGCTGCATCTGTGGAGTATCTGAAACCGAAACGGTTGCAGGCCGGACAGCGGGTGGCGGTCCTTTCCGCCTCGTGGGGCGGGCCGCACGAGTTTCCCGCGGTGTACGAGGCTGGCCTGCGAACCCTGTCACAAACCTTCGGCCTGGAGATCGTCGAGTTCCCAACGACCCGGATGTCGCCCGACGAATTGGCTCGTAACCCTCAGCTTCGGGCCGCCGACTTCAACGCGGCCTTCGCTGATCCATCGATCAACGCCATCATCGCCAGCATCGGCGGCGACGATTCGGCCCGGATCTTGGAGCACCTCGATGTCGATGTGATCCGAGCCAATCCGAAGATCGTGCTCGGCTATTCCGACACTGGCACTCAGTTGCTGTTCTGCAATCAACTTGGCCTGGTCACCTTCAACGGACCGGCGGTGATGGCCGGCTTTGCTCAGATGGCAAACTTCCCCGAACTCACCGAACACGTCCGCGCCATCCTGTTCGATCCGACAGATCGCTACCAATACCAGCCGTTCCCCACCTGGACACCCAGCTATGCCGATTGGTCTGAGCCCGGGAATCACGATGTGGTGACCGGGCCGCTGCCAAACAACGCTGGCTGGCGGTGGCTGAACGGTGCCGGTGTTGGCCGCGGTCGGCTGTTCGGTGGCTGTATGGAAGTGTTGGAGTTTCTTAAGGGCAGCCGGTTCTGGCCGTCTCAGGATTTCTGGGTCGACAGGATCTTGTTCCTCGAACCGTCTGAGGAAGAGCCAACCATCGACCAGATCCGGTATTGGTTGTTCAACTACGGGATCCAGGGAGCGTTCGATCGTCTTTCGGGACTGCTTATCGGCCGGGCTCGGGGCTATACCCCAGAGGAAAGCCGGAAGCTCGACCAGATGATCATCGAGACGGTCGTCGGTCAGTTCGGGGCGAGCGAACTGCCCATCGTCACCAACCTTGACTTCGGCCACACCGATCCGCAGTGGATTCTCCCCCTCGGTGTGATGGCCGAGATCGACTGTAACCGGCAGACCATTGCCCTCATCGAACCGGCGGTTAGCTGAGTCGGTGTTTGGCCTAGGCTTGGTCACCCCTAAGACCAATCTGGCCGGGGGCGAACGGTACGAACTAGCCTCCGGGCATGCGACTGGGACTGCTCTTAGGCTTCGAAGACTCGATCCAAACCATTGTTGACCTTGCCCGGGAGGGCGAGCGAGCCGGATTGGGATCGATGTACACGGTCGAGGCCGGGCGCAGCGCGTTTGTTCCCGCAGCCGCGGTGATCAACGCCACCGAACACTGCCGAGTCGGCACATACATCGTCAACGCCTATGCCAGGGAACCATGGTTGACCGGCCTGGCTGCCCGCGACCTCGACGAGCTGAGCGGCGGTCGCTTTGTTCTCGGCGTCGGCACCGGCAACCCTCACTTCAACGAGTGGTACATGGGCGCCGACTCATCAAAGCCGCTGAAGAAGATGCGGGACTACATGGAGATCGTGCGAGCGGTCGTCGCAGGCAAGCACGGTGAGGCCGTGCGCTACCAGGGCCCGGTGCACAGCATCCGCTGGCGAGCATCGTGGGAACCAACTCGACCTTCGATACCGGTATACATGTCGGCGTCGGGTCCCAACATGGTGAAGTTGGCTGGCGAAGTGTCGGATGGTGTGGGCATCGGCATCATGTCATCGGTGTCGTTCATGTCCGACATCGTTCGGCCAAACGCTACGGCAGCGGCGGCCGCCGTCGGTCGAGATCCTGAGTCGATTGCGTTCCCCATGGGCGCACTCATCAGTGTCAACGACGACGAAGAGCTAGCCCGAGACGCCATCAAAGCATCGATCTGCGCGCTATTCCATCCGGTGCCGCACCCCTACTATGACTCACAACTTCGCCAACTCGGCTTTGCCGATTTTGTCGATCAGGCATACGAACTGATGCCCAAAGGCCGCACCCGAGAAGCTATGGATCTGGTGCCAGATGAGGTGATCGACACCATGACCATCACCGGAACCCCCGCTACGTGCGTGGCCAGGATCAAGGAATACGAAGGGGTGGTCGATGAGATCGTCGCCGCCCGTATCCGTCAACCGGATGAACCCCGAGGCCTAGCGGCGTTCGAGACGTTCTTCGAGTTGGCCTCGCTTACCGCTTAAGCTCCAACAGCACGCAGGACACGCCACCTTCGAGCGACTCAACCACACGGTTCGACTCGGTCAAACCATCGGCGAGGGCCTCGATGGTCGACGGGTGAAGCGGCCACGGTGGACCTTCGGGTTCTATCGTGCCGTCGTGAACCAGCGCCACCACCACAAGGGTGCCGCCGGGCCGCAGGAAATTGCGCACCGCGGCTGCGGCCTCGGCTTGGCGAGTAGGTTCGTTCGACTGCACGGTGAACACCTCGACCACAAGGTCGAAGCTCTCCACCCACTCGCTCGGAGGGTTGAACAGGTCGGCCACATGCCAGTCGACCGCGGTATCGGCGTGACGTGAGCGAGCCCAGTCGACCGCAGTTGGCGAGAAGTCGAAAGCGGTCACGTCCAGACCACGCTCAGCCAAGGCCGCAGCGTCGTCGCCGAGGCCAGCGGCCACCACGATCGCCCGCTCATCACCTCGTGGCTGGAACCCGGCGAACCACTCGCCGATAAACCGGCGAGACATCGCCTGCTGCCAGGGCACCGCCGCTTCGTCACCATCGGCCCTGGCATACACGGCATCAAAGAAGTCAGCAGGAAGATCGCTCATCCCGCCGGAGGTTATCAGGCCGGCGATGTCCCCTGTCACACGATCCACCTATGATGGGGTTCATGGCGAGACCTGTGCGATACGCATCCGAAGCCGGGCGAGAAGCAACCGAACGAAACCAGAACATCGACGGTCTTGCTGCAGCAGCCCGGACGACGGCGATTGAGCGGATCAAGTCGAACAAACTCGGCGAATTGGTCGAGGATCCCCTCGGGGCCCTCATCGACGAGGCACGCTCCAGCGCTTGAAAGACGTACACGTACCCATCAGCTACGTCGACGATCTCAAGGCCGGTCTACCGATCTCCTACCTTGAGTTCTGGTTCGCGATACAGGATCACATCGATGGGCAAGCAAGCCAAGCCTTCGACGGCCCTCGACCGGACAACGTCGACCCTGATGTTGATGGCGGAAATGGAAGCAACCGATGATTGATGTTCATGCTCACGCGGTTCTCGAAGGCGTTATGGGGTGCGCCGGTGAGTACGGCCCAGAGCTCGGTGTCGGGCCGGAGGGCCGGCCGCGGTTTCGGGCTGGCAACTACATCCTCGATGGTGTCGACTACACCGGCTCGCCGTTTATGGACGTTGAGGCCCGGCTACGACTGAACGACAAGCTGGGCATCGATCTTCAAGTGCTGTCGCCCAATCCGATCACCTACTTCAATCACATCGAAGCCGACGTCGCCGCTGGTTACTGCCGCTGGCACAACGATGAGATGTCGACGATGGTCGGCGCCCACCCCGATCGGCTCCGTGGCTTCGCTCAGCTTCCGATGCAGGACATCGATGCCTCGGTGGTCGAGCTCCATCGAGCGGTTACCGACCTTGGGCTGCTGGGGGCCTACATCGGCACCGATTTCGGAACCGACTTTGACGACGAACAACTCGATGCGTTCTGGGCCGCGGCGGTAGAGCTGGACGTGCCGGTATTCATCCACCCTGCACCATGGGGTATCGACGGGCCGCTACGAGATGAACGCATCCGCAAGTACGATCTCGACCTGTCAATCGGCTTCATGTTCGAAGAGACCTTGGCGATGGCCTGCCTCATATATGGTGGCGTTCTCGATCGTCACCCCGGGCTCGACATCTGCATGTCTCACGGCGGCGGGGCCTGCGCCTACATGCTCGGCAGGCTGGAGCATCAGGGCCGCACCCGGCCGTGGGCCAGGGAAAACCCCACCGACTTCCAGGGCACGCTCCAGCGCATGTGGTTCGATAATCACGTCCACGATGACGACGCGTTGTGGTTACTTGAGCGCAAGGTCGGAGCCGACCGGTTAGTCCTCGGCACGAACCTGGCAGGATGGGATGCCCCAAGCGAACCGGAACAGATCCCGTTCGTCGATAGCTACGACGACAACGCTCGGCGGCTACTGCGTCTCGACCGATAGAACTCCGATAGAACCCGAGCACATTGCGGGCTTTGGTAGCGGACCACGGTCGACTGGTAGCGTTTGGTTCCACGGGGAGACATAGCTACGGGGGACCCAATGGCCTTACTGACCGAAATCGCTCCAGTCGATATGAACAACATGATCGGCACCGAACTACCCGGGGTGAAACTCAAAGACCTCGACGATCAGGGCATCGAAGAGCTGAAGACACTTATCGCCGACCGCGGCGTGCTGTTCTTTCGTGATCAGAAGATGACGCTGGCCGAACAGGTGGAGGTCGGCCGTCGGTTCGGCGAGCTGCACTTGCATCCGGCGGCCAAGGCCCCGGAGGGTTTCCCTGAGGTGCTGGTGGTCCACACCGATGAGAACAGCAAGTACACCGCGGGGAACGGTTGGCACACCGACGTCTCCTGCGATGAACGACCACCGGGCCTGTCGATGTTGCGTATCGAGCAGACGCCGCCATCGGGAGGCGACACCCTGTGGTGCTCGATGTACGGGGCATACGAAACCCTGTCAGAGTCGATGCAGCGATACCTGCTGACCCTCAGCGCGCTCCACACCGGAGACAAGGCATACGTCGGCCGTTACAGCGCACGTGATTCAAGCGTCGAGTATCCCCGCAGCGTGCATCCGGTGGTGCGCACCCACCCGATCAGTGGCCGTAAGGCGCTGTATGTCAACAGCGGGTTCACCGAGCGGATCAAGGGTTTGACCCCACGGGAGAGCGACGCCCTCCTCAACATGCTGTATGACCACATCGCCTACAACGTGCGGTGCCAGGTCCGGTTCCACTGGGAACCAGACTCGATCGCCATTTGGGATAACCGCTGCGTACAACACCACGCCAGCTGGGACT
>JBOEHD010000042.1:0-31237 GCA_050633745.1 Acidimicrobiales bacterium | reverse complement strand
GACGAGTTCCACTACTACGCCGATCCGCAGCGAGGTTGGGCCTGGCAGGTGCCGCTGCTGGAGTTGCACGACGCTCAGTTCCTGCTGATTTCAGCCACGCTTGGCAACACCGCTTTCTTCGAGGAAGACCTGACCCGGCGCACCGGCCGACCGACTTCGCTGGTCTACTCCGATCAGCGGCCGGTCCCGTTGGAGTTCGAATATCGAACCACGACGCTGCACCAATCGATCTCCGATCTGTTGGAGTCAGAGCGCTCCCCTATCTACCTCGTGCACTTCACCCAGCGAGAAGCGACCGAGGCGGCCCAGGGGTATCTATCGCTAGACCCGCTATCCAAAACCGAAAAGAACCAGGTCAAAGAAGCGATCGGCGACTTCCGATTCGACTCACCGATCGGCAAAGATCTACGCCGTTACGTACTGGGGGGCATCGGGGTCCACCATGCGGGCCTGCTACCGAAGTACCGACTGCTGGTTGAGAAGCTAGCCCAGCAGGGTTTGCTGAAAATCATCTGCGGCACCGACACGCTCGGTGTTGGCGTAAACGTACCGATCCGGTCGGTGCTGTTCACCCAGCTATGCAAGTACGACGGCACGAGCAACCGTGTGCTGTCGAACCGCGAGTTCCAGCAGATCGCCGGCCGAGCTGGCCGCAAAGGATTCGACGACATCGGCCACGTGTGGGTCCAAGCGCCGGCACACGTCGTCGACAACCTGCGAGCCGAGGAAAAGGTGGCCGATGCGGCCAAGGCGGGGAAAAAGAAGAAGGCCCCGGTGAAGAAGAAGCAGCCCGATCGTGGCTACTCCCACTGGACCCAGGACACCTTCACCAAGTTGATCTCCGGTACCCCCGAACCGCTGGTCTCGTCGTTCCAGGTCAACCACCAAATGGTGCTGACCATGCTCGACCGGCCCGGCGACGGATGCGCCGCGCTGCGTCAACTGCTGACCGACAATCATGAGACCCGCAAGCGCGGTCGCAACCACATCAAGCGCACCATTTCCATCTACCGGTCACTGCTCGACGCCGACCTGCTGGAGCAACTCCCCGAACCGGACGGCGCCGGGCGCATGATTCGGGTCAACTTCGACCTGCAGGACGAGTTCGCCCTTCATCAGCCGTTGTCACTGTGGGCCATCGAGGCCATCGACCAACTCGATCGCTACGATCCCGGCTACGCGCTATCGGTGTTGACCACCGTCGAGTCGGTGCTCGAGTCGCCGGGGGTGATCATCGCGGCCCAGATCAATCACGCCAAGTCGGCGCTGATGTCCGACATGAAGGCCCGCGGTATCGAGTACGACGAGCGCATGGAGAAGCTCGACGAAGTCGAGGCCCCAAAGCCGGAGAAGGAACGGCTCTACCAGAGCTTCGACGAGTTTCGAACCCATCATCCATGGGTCGGCTCCGACAACGTGCGGCCCAAGTCGATCGTTCGAGACATGTTCGAACAGGTCATGACGTTCAAAGAGGTCGTAAACCACTACGGACTCAAGCGATCCGAGGGTGTTGTGCTGCGGTACCTGTCCGACACCTACAAAGCGCTAAATCAGAACGTGCCCGCCGACGCGGTTACCGAAGATCTACAAGACATGATCGAGTGGCTGGGCGCAGTGGTTCGCCAGGTCGACTCAAGCCTCATCGACGAGTGGGATCGCCTCACCAACCCCGAGGAACAATCCGGTCCTGGCCCGCAGCACCCGACGGTCGACGACTACGACATCACAACCAACGTGCGAGCGTTCCGGGTTATGGTCCGCAACGAAATGTTCCGGTGGGTTCAGTTGCTCGCCACCAATCGTTGGCGCAAGATCCCAGGCATCGTGCTCGACGAAGACGAACGGGTCGAAGGGTTCGCACCGTACTGGGAGGAGTTCGACGAGATCCTCACCGATGGAGATGCCCGCAACGCCTCCCGGTTCGAGTACGACCCCGACAGCGGACTGGCCACCCAGATCCTGCATGACCCCGAAGAAATCGACGCATGGCGAATCGAAGGGCGAGTCGACTTTGAACGCTCGGTCGAAGAGGGAACCGCAATCATGACCTGGGAACAGGTCTACAGCCTCTAGTTCCCGGCTACGAGTGAGCCCCTCGGCAAGGGCCCAGCTATGAACTGGCGCTCGGCAGAGCCGAGACTATGAACTGGCGCTCGGCAGAGCCGAGACTATGAACTGGCGCTCGGCAGAGCCGAGACTATGAACTGGCGCTCGGCAGGGCCGAGGCGGAGGTTTCGACGCCTAGTTCGAGGTTGATTCGAGTGCTGGAGTCGGCCTTGTCATTGCCGCCCATATCGAACACCATCTGGATGCCGTGTTCCTCGCAGGTCGCGGCCTCGGGAACCACCTCGCCCGACTCGCGATCGCCGCCGTTGGCGAAGATGATGTCGTGGTCTTGGTGGGTTCGGGCGACCTCGGCGATCGATGCCCGCACCGTGCGATCGTCATCGATGGATATCAATGCCTCATCGACGTCGCGGAGCGCCTTGACCAGCCGCAGCCGGTCCTGCTCATCGATGATGACCTTGCCCTTTTTGGCTAGCTGCTGGGCATTGTTGTTGACAATCACGATCAACTTGTCGCCAATGCGGGCGCCAGCTTCGATCATGTCGAGGTGCCCGATATGGAGGGGGCTGAAATATCCACTGACGATTACTACGACGGGTCGTGTCATTGTTCTTTCTGCGCCGAGTCGAGAATTGTTGTGACGCCAAACAGCTACAACTACAGCATACGATTCACAATGATCGATGCTGGGCGCTACCTGGATCACCCCGGTGGGCAAAAACTAACAGCCAGGACCGAGTCGCGACACCGACCTAGGCAATCAAACCCCGCCCCACACCGATCGTTCGGATCTGAATTGTGGATCCGGAATTCGAGCGCTCGTCAGCGGGCATCTAAGCCCGGGAGTACAGCCCCAGAAACAGCGCCTCGTAGGCTTCGGCCTGGGCTTCAGGGGTCAACCAGTCGGTGGCGAAAGCTCGAGCGCGGTGCCCCATGGCCACCAGCTCAGCGGGTTCGGCAAGCATCTCCTCCAACGTCTGGCAGAACACCCATTCGTCTTCGGGAGGCACGGCTCGACCGACGTCGCACTCCTTGACCACCGAGGCCACCTCGCAGCCCTCATCGACACTGGCCAGGACCGGACGACCGGCGGCCAAGATGCTGTACAACTTCGATGGGGTACTGCTCTTGGCCAACCCACTGCGCAGCAGCACGAGGTGAAGATCCGCGGCCCCCAGGATCGCCGGCACCTCGGAGCGAGGACCGAAGTCAACGGTCATGACATTGTCGAGCGGTGCAGCCCAGCTGTCGACCTCGCCACGAGCCGCCCCCTCGCCATTAATGACGAACATCAGGTCTTCCCGAGCGGCGAAACGATGGGCGGCGGCGCGGACCAGTTCGAACGGCTGCGACAACCCGACGTTGCCCGAATACATCACCACCGTCTTGCCAGATAATCCATGCTGGCGTCGGTACTGGTTTTCCCGCTCTGTCGGCTGGAGCCGTTCAAGGTCGACGAAGTTGTGTATGACACGAACCTTGTCGTCGGCTCCCGGGTGCACATCGGAGTTCCCGGCGAGCTTGCCCCGAACGTTCTTGGCCTGGTCTTCAGAGAGCACGGTGACCGCGTCGGCCCGGCGATACAGCGATGCCTCGTGACGGCGGGCCAGCTCGATCACTCGCGGGTTGTTGAGGGCCCCGAGGTCGACGGCGATGTCGGGGAAGATGTCCTGGGTATTGAACACAAACGGAACCCCAAGGCGCTTCGCAACCAACCATGCGGCGTCGCCAAGAAACACTGGCGGCGACATGGCCATCACTACATCGTGGCGGCCTAGCGTTAGCGCCAGCCCGCAAGCGAGTGACGTCATGCCTCCGAAGGCAACGGCTCTAGCCGGGATGTTTGTCTTGTCGGTTGGGAACGGCCAGACCCGAATGATCTGACCCCAGTCGGTCCGCTCTCGACGCCAAGGCCGGCCGGTCCAGTCCGGGTCGACTCGATGTCCTCGATACCAGGGCAGTGACGTCACGACACTGATTTCGTGACCTCGTTCGGCCAGCGCCTCGACCAGTTGGGTCATCACCTCACCGGTGGCTGCGTGCAGGTCAGGACGGAAATGGGGGCAAAACAAAAGAAGCTTCATGGCGGCAGAACGACACGGTGCAACAAGCTCGGCGGATCAGTTAGGGCCCGTGTCGGCTAACTCACAGTAGACGGCAGCCAGCTGCTCGGCAGCGATGCCGGAATCGAATCGGGCCGCTCTCGCCAGCCCTCGCGTACGAATCGCGTCGGCCAAAACAGGGTCGCCAACGATGTCGCTGATAGCACCTGCGAGCGCCAACACATCGCCAACGGGGAACTGCAGTCCGGCGTCGCCGATCACCTCGGGGAGTGCTCCGCCGTCGCTGGCGATTACCGGGCAACCAGCGCTCATCGCTTCGAGCGCCGGGTTGCCGAACCCCTCGTAGGCCGACGGGAATACAAGGGCCTGAGCCGATCGGTAGAGAGCGTCGAGGTCGACCTCGGGAACCCGGCCGATGGCGTGCACTCGATCACCAATGCCAAGCTTGGCGGCCTCGCCAAGAACTGAAGCCAACTCCGGGCCCGGTCGGCCGGTGAAGACGACGTTGAGATCGGCGAAGGCTTGGCCGAGCCCGGCCACGGCGCGGACCACGTCGACATGGCGCTTGTGGGGGTAGGCGATGGCCGGGTACAGCAGATATCGCCCGAAACGTTCTACCGGGTCGCTGCTAGCGGCGCCCTGCGGGCCCGACTGAGCCTTTGCGCTGTGTCCGTGCAAGACAACCCGGATCCTCGACCCATCGACGTCTAGGAGGTCCCGTAGCCGCCTGGCGGTGAACTCGCTGGGGCAGAGCACCAGACGGGCCGCTCGAACGGCGTACGGCAGTGCGTGATGCAGCCACCGCCGTTTGACCGCATCGAAGTTCTCCGGCATATCGAGAGGCTGCAAATCATGAATGGTTACGATGCCCGGCCGAAGTCGCACGTAGGGCACCGTGCCACCGGCATGGTGCACGATGTCGTCGCCTCGACTGGCGTTAGCCAGCCAGGTTTGCTCAAGGGCCACCCTGGCTGGCTTCGAGTTCGCCGTCGGGCACCGTACGATCGAATAGCGCTCAACCAGCTCGGGGTACTGCTCGATCAGCTCACCTCGGGCGTACAGCTGCACGCCGATGTCGCTCGGTAGGCAAGCGCCCATTCCCTTCAGCAGTCGAATGGTGTATTCCTCGGACCCACCGACAACCCCCGGGACCAGCCAGGTCAGGTTGACCCCGATGCGATACCGAAACCGGTCTTCGCTGTGGGCAGTCAGAGGACCGACCGGAAGGCGTCGGCGTAGGCCTTGGCCGTTGTCTGCCATGACAGCTGGCCAGCCCGACTCAGCCCGTCCTCGATCAACTGTCGCCTGGTCCCACTGTCGCTCATCGCGGCCCGCAGCGCCTCGGCGATGTCGTCGGGATTGTTTGGATCGATCAGCAGCGCCGCCCCACCTGAAACCTCGGCGGTCGCGGTACCCATCGAGGTCACGACCGGCGTGCCATGGGCCATAGCCTCCAGCACGGGAAGCCCGAACCCCTCGGCGAA
Organism: Acidimicrobiales bacterium; assembly: GCA_050633745.1. GTDB lineage: Bacteria > Actinomycetota > Acidimicrobiia > Acidimicrobiales > SZUA-35 > JAHELU01. The sequence continues at coordinate 25,623 of JBOEHD010000042.1, read as the reverse complement.
CGACGGGTAGAGCAGCACCGAGGCCTTGCGATAGAGGGCACTGAGCGTCTCATCGGATACGAACGGCAAACGGTGGACCCGAGGTCCGAGCGAGGAGAACGCCGCGCTGGCATCGGGGTCTTCGCTCTTGGGACCGACAACGACGATGTCGGCATCGATGCGCCCCATAGCCAGCGCAGCACCCTTTGGGTTCTTTCTGGGGGCCAGCGGACCAACCCAAAGCACAAACTGCTCTGGCAGTCCGAGCTGACGATGGATCTCGTCAGCCTCGGTCGGCCCGCAGATCGGCGGATGAACTCCCCAGGGGATCACCTGCAGCCGATCGGGGTTCACCCCGCGACGTACGCAGTCCTCGGCCACGATGTCGGTCGGACAGACCATGAGGTCGGCTCGCTCAAGCGCCCGGCTCCACATCCGAGGGAAGAAACGACGGCCCCGCTTCGTCGAATAATTCGGATTGCTCAGGAAGTCGAGATCGTGCACGGTGGCCACAACCGGTGCCCGGGTGGGGGGCACGATCAGGCTCGAAGCCCAAACCACGCTGTCTTCGGAGCAGTAGGGATCGACCGATGGAAATCCAAACCGCAGCCACGACTCATAGAGCAGCGGCCGAGGCAGCACGTGGAAGCGCAGGGTCGAACCGGCGGGCATACGGCTCCACGGCGCTGGACGGTGACCGACCGGGCCGCTATGTGGCGACTCGACCGGCGGCGAGTGGCGGGCTGCCAGCCCAACCACGTCAAAGGCGTCGAGTTCGACAAGGGCCGACAACGTATTTTCGGTCGCGCTCGCGGTGCCACCGGGCTCGCGGTGCCAAAACTGCTCGACGACGGCCAGAACCTGAGATTTCACTGCCCCGATTGTGGCACTGTTCTCCGCTGGAGCGGTGAACGCTCCCCCGCGCCCGAAAGGCACCGTACTTAGAGGCCGAGAACCTGGGCGAAGTGTTCAGCGGTTGTGGTCACGCCGGTTTCAAGATCGACGGTCGGTTTCCAAGACAGCTTGGTGTTTGCTTCGGTGAGATCCGGCTTACGTCGCGTCGGGTCATCGGTCGGTAACGGAGCGAAGGTGATCTCGCTACTGCTGTTGGTAACCCTGATCACCACTTCGGCCAATTCCAGCATGGTGAACTCAACATCGTTTCCGATGTTCATCGGTCCGGTGTGAACGCCATCGAGCAGCGCCAACTGGCCTGCGATCTGATCGTCTACGTAGCAGAAGCTGCGCGACTGTGAACCGTCGCCGTAGACCGTGATGTCTTCACCCTGCAGGGCCTGGGTAATGAAGTTGGACACGACCCGACCGTCTTCGGGGCGCATGCGCGGCCCGTAGGTGTTGAAGGTCCGCACGATCCGCACATCGACGCCGTGATGGCGGTGATAGGCCATGGTCATCGCTTCGGCGAAACGTTTCGCTTCGTCGTAAACGCTGCGAGGCCCGATGGGGTTTACGTTGCCCCAATAGCTCTCCGGCTGAGGATGGACCAGCGGATCGCCGTAGACCTCACTCGTTGAGTTGAGGAAGAACTTGGCGCCCTTTTCCCTGGCCAATCCGAGACCGTTGTGGGTGCCGAGGCCGCCCACTTTGAGGATCTCGATGGGAATTCGGGCGAAGTCGATCGGCGATGCGGGCGACGCCAGGTGCATGACGGCGTCGACCTCACCGGGAACCCAGATGTGCTCGGAGACATCGTGGCGAACGAACGAAAAGCGCTCGTTGCCATGCTGATGGGCGATGTTGTCGGTTGAGCCGGTTACGAGATTGTCAATGCAGACGACCTCGTCGCCCCGCTCTAGTAGACGGTCACAAAGATGAGACCCGAGGAAGCCCGCCCCTCCGGTAACTACGACGCGGGCCATGGATCAGCGACCGATTCCCCGGTAGTTGAAACCTCGCCGCTGCGGGATCGAGGGATCGAGTAGGTTCCGGGCATCGACGATGTTCTTGCCGGTCATGATCTCGGCCAGCTTGTCGAAGTCGAGCCAGGTGAATTCGTCCCACTCGGTCAGGATGCAAAGCGCCGCTGCGCCCTCTGATGCCGCGTATGGGTCGGACACGACCTCGATGTCGAGCTCGGGATAAATCCTGGAGAGTTGATTCTCGCCAACCAGTACCGCTGGGTCGTATGCCTTGACCTTGATCCCGGCTGCGGTTACCCGCTTCAGCACTTCGACCGATGGCGAGTCGCGCAGGTCGTCGGTGCCGGCCTTGAAGGTCAGTCCGAGAGCTGCGATGTGAGAACCGACTAGCTTCGGGTCGATCGAATCGATGACCTTCTGAGCGGTGCGGTCGAACTGCTCTTCGTTGACCTGCAGTACCTCGTTCAGGAACCGGAAGTCGTAGCCCGCATCCTCGGCGATTTTGGCCAGCGCTTTTGTGTCCTTAGGGAAGCAGCTGCCACCCCAGCCCGGCCCCGGCCGCAAGAATTCGCGGCCGATGCGTGAGTCGTAGCCCATGCCGAGCACAACGTCGTTGACGTCAGCGCCGACGGCCTCGCACAGGGTGGCGATGGCATTCACGAACGACAGCTTGGAAGCCAGGAAGGCGTTGGAGGCGTATTTGATCGTCTCGGCAGAGACCGGATCGGTGACCATGATCGGAGCGGCGATCCTGGAATACAGAGCCGCAACTCGGATGGCTGCCTCTTGATCCTGCGAGCCGATGACGATGCGGTCCGGCTGTAGAAAGTCGGAGACCGCGGTTCCTTCACGAAGGAACTCGGGGTTGGAGACCACGGTGACATCCGAGCGACCGAGCACCTTGGCCACAACCCGAGTCGAACCGACCGGGACCGTAGACTTGTTGACGACCACGCTGTTGTTCGGCAGCACCGCGCTGATCTGGGCCGCGGCCGCCTGTAGATAGCTGAGGTCGGCGGCGCCGTCCTCGCCCTGGGGCGTTGGCACGCAGAGGTAGTGGAATTCGCAGTGCTTCGAAGCCTCGGCGGCTCCAACTACGAACTTCAGCTTCCCGGAGCGAATGCCCTCGTCGACGAGTCGATCGAGGCCCTTCTCGACAATGGGAATCTCGCCCGCTTGCAGGCGAGCTACTTTGGCTTCATCTACATCAGCACAGATGACGTCGTGTCCCAGATGGGAAAAACACGCGCCAGTTGTAAGACCAACGTAGCCCGTGCCGATTATCGCGATCGAGGCCACACATCCTCCTCAGGTTCCTGTCATTTCTATGACAGACGGTACCGGATTGAAAGCTATCGCCGAACAGGCGAAATTACGGGTTGCGATTCTCAGCTGCATGTAGCAGAGGACGATTCGCTAGGAAACTCCCCTGAATCAGTGGGCGAACCGTCGATCGGATCGATCTCTGGCACTGATTCTTCCCGAGTTGGGACCGAAGTATCGTTTGTCTGATCAGTTTCAGTTCCATTAAATACTTCGCCTGCGGTCTCTGCGGGACCGGAAACGTTCTCCCCAGCCGGTCCCAAGGGGGCAGTATCGGCTTCTTCGACGACCGGATCCGGCCCGAGAGATAGCACCAGGGAACGCCCAGCAAGACCTTCCACCTGCTCGAATCGAACCTCTGCAAGCGGCGCCGCTGAGGCCTCAGCGGCGAATACCGCAGCCACCATCTCAGCCGCGTGGCGGCCGTCCGGACCATGCTGGATAACCAAACCGGGGCCAAAGACATCGCGCTTGGATCGCACGAACTCGAAACCTGCTCGCTCCAGCACTGCCAAACGCTGCGTCGTTGCGCTGTTCGAGTCGTCGGTCCGAACCGTCAGCCCAACGGTTTCGGGATCGGCGAATCCCGAACCGCGAAACAACTCAAGCACCGGTTCGGCCGAATCGGTAAGCGGCAGCAGCACCTGGTTCTGCCCAACCCAACCGTCGACCGCCGGGAAGCTGTAGGTCTGCAGTCGGTCGGGGTCGAACGAGCGGTAGGTCATGCCGATGTCGACTAGCAGCTGCGGCGTGAGCTCATGGTCGATGGCCACATTCTCAAGTCCGGCATCGACCAGGTCTCGGAGGACGAACGGGTTCCGGGCACCCATCTGGATCGCTTCCTTTAACACCCGCTTCAGGAAGTCCTGCTGGCGACGGATTCGACCAAGATCGGAGGTGGGGTCGGTGACCCATCGGCCAGCGGCATTCTGCGTTTGGTAATAGCGAGACCGCACGTAGGCCAGGGCCATCTCCGGATCAAGCGATTGACAGCCGGCCGCCTCCACGATGAAGCCGGTCTGACTGCGGGGCACCGGCTTGGCGTTAACGTTCCAGTCTCTAGCTGGCGTTTCGAAGTACATCTCGACCGACCCGACCGCGGACACCAAACCTTGGAACCCGGCAAAATCCACGTTCACATAGTGGTGGATCGGGATCTCGAACTCGTTCTCAATCGTCTCGATAAGCATCGCCGGGCCACCGGACTCAAAGGCCCGGTTGATCCGACTCGACCGTCCGGTGCCAGCCATCTCGACCCACAGGTCGCGAGGAAACGAAAGTAAGGCGATCTCACTCGATCGTTCATCGATGTGCGCCACGATGATGACGTCGCCGAACCGCTCGCCCTGCCTACCGATCTGGATCGGGTCGTCCTCATCGAGGTTGGCCGAAGAGTCAGAACCGACGAGCAGGATGTTCATCACCCGCTCCCCCGGTTCGAGATTCGCCGGGACCGGGGTCAGGCTGCGCCCGAGAGCGACGCGGTTTATGGCCGCAGCTCGCCCGTAGCCGTAGTTAAGTAGTAGCGCCGCCGACAGCGCAGCTGCGATCAGCACCAGGTTCATGAAGATGATGCCCCGCTGGGCCCAGTTGCGCCGCAAACGAGGGGCTGGCTGGCCCACAATCACCGGGGTTGCGTCGACGGTCATCGTTCGCTCCGTTCCTTCAGAGCAAACGGCTGTACCGCCAACAAGACGCCCTGCCCAACGGCAACGGTGGCCACCGGAGCCACGAAACGGTTGCTGACGCCGCGAGCCGATCCCGGATAGAGCGGCTCGCCGAGGAGCGGATACTCGAGACCCTCGGTGGTCACGGCTTCGACGAGGCCCCGGATAGGCAACAGGGAGACCGTCTCGCCGAGTGCGCCCGATAGCGAGACCGTTCCACGAACGACCGTGAGGCGAGAAGATCCGACCAGACCCTCGACCGCGGCGCTGTGATATCGGTCAGACGTCAGGACGATCATGTTGGCCAGCTCGTGGTCGAGTCGACCACCACCGATGCCGATAACCACCATTCGGTCTGGCTCTTCTTCCAACGCCCGGGCGAGAGCCAGTTCTAGATCGGTCTCAGCCTTGCTGGCGGGGAACTCCCGGATCTCGATCTTGGAGGCGTGCATCTGCTTCAACCCGTCGACGCTTATCGAGTCGAGGTCGCCGACCAGGCAGTCGATCGGCAATCCGATCGACAGGGCGTGATCGGCCCCACCGTCGGCAGCAACGACAAAATCGACGGACGGCAACGCCTTAACCACCAACGGGTCTGGGCGCGCACCACCGGCCACGATGAGGGCTGTTCCAGGCATGCGAGCAAGATGCTAGGCGACTTTGCAGGCCGAAACGTTCCACCAGAAACACATTGTGGCAGCTACAACCATGTGGCTTTATGTGGCCATCGGTCGTTGATGACTATCGCTCGTTGATGACAAGGCTCAGTCACTCTGCTCGCCGCGGGTCAGACACCACCACTGCAGTACCGCAGCGCCGACGACTACCGATGAACTAGCCTTGTTTTCGTGGCGGCGGAACCGACCGAAAAGCCTCCTCGAACGAGGATGAGCCCCGAAGCCAGAAGAGCTCAACTTCTCGAGTTAGGGTCCGAGCTACTCCTCGCCGAACCCCTGGAGAACCTGACAGTGCTCCGGCTAGCAAACCAGGCTGGGGTTTCTCGTGCGTTGGTCTTCCACTATTTCCCCACCGTTCGCGACCTACACCTTGCCTGCCTAGAGGTGACGGCGCGGCAGCTGGTCGACACGATCGTCGAGGTGACCATGGCCGACCGGCATGGTGACCCTCTCGGGCGAGGCCTTCATGCCTTCGTCGACTATCTGAACCGGCAGCCGATGACGTTCTTGTCGATGGCCGGTTATTCCACCACCGATGCCGGCTTCGGCGGCGTCTTTGAGGCCGTTCGCCAGCAGCTCATCGACCTGGTCATCGAGGTGCGTGAGCTCGACGCCGATGCTAACTGCCGACTCCTACTCCGGGGTTGGGTGGCTTTCATAGAAGCAGCGATTTTCGAATGGCTGGCCGACCCTCAAATGCCCCGAGAGGAACTGATCGACATCTTCCTCAAGATCTACGACGACATCATCGCCCGCTGGTCGGCCCTGGGCAGCCAGCAATAAATCTGGGCAGCTTTCAAAACTTGGCCATTTTGGGCAATCCACTTTGCCTGAAGCGGCCGTGAAGGCAATGCTGTAGCGATGTCGCCAGACCAGCAGGAAAGTAACGCACCCGAAGCCGATGAGGCACCGATCCTCTACGAGGTCTCAGGCGGGGTGGCCACGATCACCCTCAACATGCCCGATCGAAAGAATAGTCTGTCGGACACACTGGTTGGTTCGCTGAGCGCAACCCTCGATCGGGCCATCGATGACGCCGAAGCCCGGGTGATAGTCCTAACAAACGCTGGCAACACCTTTTGTGCAGGCGCCGACCTCAAGTCGGACCGACCAGGGGTGGCGGGCACAGACGACTCGGCGGAAAAACGCAGCTTCGTCGACGTCTTCCAGCAGATACTCGGATCGCCTAAGCCGGTGGTAGGACGAATCAACGGCCACGCAACCGGCGGCGGCGTCGGCCTGGTCGCAGCGTGTGATATCTCGGTGATGCGCAACGATGCCAAGATCGGTTTCACCGAGGTCCGGATCGGCGTTGCGCCTGCGGTCATCTCGGTGGTCTGCCTTCCGAAGATGAATCGAGCTGACGCATCCGAGCTGTTCCTCACCGGCGATCGGTTCACCCCAGACAGAGCAGCGCAGGCCGGGCTCATCAATCGGGCGGTCGAGCCAGACGCTCTCGACGCCACCGTTGCCGACTTCGTCGACATGCTGGTCAGGGGCGGGCCGAACGCGCTGGCGGCGTCAAAGGAATTGATCAATCGGGTACCGCAGATGGACGTTCAGGAAGCGTTCGAGTGGACAACCGTCAGATCTCGCGAGCTGTTCGTCTCAGAGGAAGCAACGGTTGGCATTGCCGCTTTCCGTGATCGACAAACCGCTCCCTGGGTCCCGCAGTAAATCGAACTGCGAAATCGAACTGAACAACAGCACCGCGGTCTGAGTACGACCGCAGGGCTCAATCAGTCGATGTCGGGGTAGATCGACGGAGGGGGGCCGGGTACGCCGGGGCCTTCACAGACCCAGCAGGTCGACTCGACGGCGCCGGTCCAGGCGACCTCACAACTCCAGCAACTCATCCGGAGGCCGACTCGCCGATAGCGAGGTACAACCACGGTGTTCGATCCAAAGCCATTGTCTGCCACAACAGTGATATCGGCCGAATACCGGGAAACCTAAGTGATCGCCGGGCTCCAGGATCGAGTTCACCATCGGCTAGCCTGAGGCCAGTGGTTCCCAGCGAATCACTGAGAGCGGTTCGATTGACAGCGGGTCGATTGGCAAATGCGGCGACAACACTCCAAGCGGTACCAAACTCGACGGCAAACAGGTGTTTGTCGTTACTTGAATACCCCTGCGGCAACAGCGGCCTCCAAAGCCCCTGCCCGAACCCTCATCGCGCTCTGCGCCCTGGCCACAATGTGGGTAGTCGCCAGCTGCGGCGTCACAGACGACTACCAGGCTGACGAAGCACAATCAGCCGAGCTAGAGGCCGCCGCGGAGCCTGACCTTCCAACCGCCCCCGCAGGCCCGGATCGATCGGTGCTGACCCCGGATCTGGTGGAAACAGCGGTAGCGGCCGGCGGCAACTCCTCAGCCAAGGGTGGTTTGCTTCGAGGCGCGGCAGCTGTCGATCCCGAAGCGGTTGGCACAATCGTGGCTCACGCCGCCGGACCGTCGGTGACTGCCTACGAGGAGCCCGACGCCGAAAGCGCCATTATCGAGACCTTCGCCAATCCGACCGCCCGGGGCGGCCCCGCGGTGTTTCAAGGCATCGACCAATCGGGCGACTGGCTGGAAGTGCTGTTGCCGGTGCGGCCGAACGGCACCACCGGTTGGATAAAAGCTGACGAGGTGACGCTGTCGATTAACCCGTATCGGATCGTGGTCGATACCGACAACTACCAACTCACCATCTACCGCTACGGCGAGGAGAAGCTCACCACCACCATCGCGGTCGGTAACGGCGCGACGCCCACGCCGATCGGAGACTTCTTTCTTATCGAACTGCTTCGACCACCCGATCCCGGCGGCGCGTACGGTGCTTTCGCCTACGGTCTGTCCGGCTACAGCGACACCCTTGACTCGTTCAACGGCGGCAACGGAGTCATTGGAATTCATGGTACAAACCAACCGCAGTATCTAGGCCAGGACGTCAGCCACGGCTGCATTCGGGTGAGCAACGAGTCGATCACCGAAATGACGGCCCTGCTCCCCCTTGGCACCCCGGTGAGCATCGTCAGCGATACCAGCGAAACCTCGGTCGAACGGCAGTCTCCCGCCTCGTAGCCATCTAGCTTGTTGGCATGACCAAAAGCACCCACGCGGCGGTGGCCGACAGCCGTAACGAAGACGTCGAGATCTACATCAACGGCGAGTTCTTCCATCGCAGCGAAGCCAAGATCTCTGTGTTCGACAGCGGCTTCCTCGTTGGCGACGGAATCTGGGAGGGGATCAGGCTCTACGAGGGACGCTTCGCCTTTGTCGATCGGCATCTCGATCGGCTGTTCGCTGGGGCCCGGGCGATCGATCTCGATATTCCCCAGCGCGATGCTGTGCTCGCTGCCCTTCAGGAAACGGTCGACCGCAACAACATGACCGACAATGTGCACCTGCGTTTGATGATCACCCGAGGCGACAAGAAGACACCGTCGCAGCACCCATCGAATGTGATCGGCGGGCCGAACATCGTGATCATCGCCGAACATAAACTGGCCGACCCGACGGTGGCCGATCAGGGCATCTCGCTGTTCACCGCTACCGTCCGCCGTCCGCCGCCTGACACCCTCGACCAGAAGCTGAACTGCCACTCAAAACTGCATGAGGTTATCGCCCTGATCCAGGCGGTTCATGCCGGGGCGGACGAGGCGTTGATGCTCGATCCAACCGGAGCCGTGGCCACCTGCAATGCCACCAACTTCTTTATGATTCGCAGAGGCGAGCTGCTGACCTCGACCGGTCAGTACAACCTGGCCGGGATCACCCGGGCGGTGATCATCGAGGAGGCCAGGCGGGCTGGCATCCCTACCTTTGAGCGACCGTTTTCGCTCACCGATGTCTACGACGCCGACGAGGCATTCGTTACCGGAACCTTTGGTGGGCTTACACCGGTCTCGGAGGTCGATGGTCGGGTTATCGGAACGGGCTCGGGGGTCGGCCCGATGACCGAACAACTTCGAGGCATATACCGCGCTGCGGTGGCGGCCGACGTTTCGTCATGACGATACGGATCAACATCTGGTCTAGTCCTCGTAATATCTCGACTGCCCTGATGTATTCGTGGCGCCAACGGGCCGACACCACCGTGTTCGATGAGCCGCTCTACGCCCACTACCTCGCATCGAGCGGGCGGATCCACCCCGGTACCGATGAGGTCTTGGCTTCCCAGAACAACGATGGCCGCGGCGTAGTCGACGACGTGATCCTCGGCTCCTACGAGAGCCCGATCGTGGTGTTCAAACAGATGGCGAAGCATCTCATCGACCTCGATCGTTCGTTTCTCAGCCAGTGCCGCAATGTGCTGCTGACCAGAGAACCGCTCGACATGCTGACGTCGTTCCAAAAGCAGATTTCCGATGCCACCATCGAAGACACCGGGTTTGTCGAATTGGTCGAGATTCTTGAAACGTTGTTGGCCGGCGGCGACAAGCCAATCGTGGTCGATTCCAAGACCCTTCTCCTCGACCCGCCTCGGGTTCTACAGCAGCTTTGCGCCAGGCTCGACGTTCCGTACGACGAGGCGATGCTCTCCTGGCCTGCCGGGCCGAAACCCGAAGACGGAGTCTGGGCCCAGTACTGGTACGACGCGGTGCATCGTTCGACCGGCTGGAGTCCATGGCAGGCGAAGGAAGACGAACTGCTGCCGACGTTGGCCCCGGTTCTAGAACAGGCCAGGGACCTATACCAGCGCTTGGTCCCGTTCGGAATCTCGTGACGGAAGGCGTACCCGACCGGAGGCCAGCAACGCTCCGACAGTTGTTAAGAACGCGCCGACGAGCGAGAGTCCGGCAACGGTGTCGCCCCGGAGCACAACACCGAGGATGAGCGAGACCACCGGAATTAGATAGGTGATGAATGATGCTCGCACCGCTCCGGCGCGACCGACCAGCGTGGCCATGATCCAGTAGGCCAAGCCGGTACCGACGATGCCGAGCAGCAATACCGGCAGTACCGCCGTCATCTCCCAGGTATTGTCACCCCAGTTTCGCAATCCGACCGGGATCAGCAAAACCGTCGCCAGGCAGAGGATCGGCGTCATGAGGGTCACCGCCCCATAGCGCCGCTGCAGAGGGGTAGCCAGATTCATGGCCACCCCGTAACAAACCGTCGCCGCGAGCACCATCAACACGCCCCTGGCCTCAGAAGAACCTTCGCTAAGCGATGGCAGGCTAAGCACCACAACGCCGACGAAGCCGAGGGCAAGGCCGAACAACAGCGCCCCCCGTGGCCTGCTCCCGGTCATCACCGCGGCCACCAGAGCGACAAAGATCGGTGTGGCCCCGTTTAGCAGGCCGGTCAAGGCTGAGTTGATGAACTCCTGGGCCATCGGGAACAGGGCGAATGGCATCGCCACCCAGATGAGGGACACCGCTATCACTCGAGCCCGATCCTCAGCGGCGATATGGGTCGGAGCCTGACCAGGGGTCCCAGTATGGGTTGGGGTACGGCTGCGGCTGCGCGAGCCAAGCGCTCGCAGTACGAGCAGTGTCGCCGCCCCCGATCCGACTCGGGCCAGGGTGACCATGCCCGGTGTCAGACCTTCGAGACTGAGGTCGATCAACAGAAACGACGAACCCCAGATACAGGCGATGGCGATGAAGAGCGACCAGTCGGTGCCCGTGAAGACATCTTGATCTTCGGCGCCGGGTTCAGCAGGTGAGGGCACCACCGCATTGTGCCAGCGGTTTGAAGGGGGCGCATCGAATTATCAAGAACCGTCTTCACAAGATAGGATTCGCATCGGTTGGGCAGCCACGGGGCGCCGAACTACTCGGCGACGATTAACGAGTCATGCAAACCACTGGTCGAATCCAACGGCGGATCGCTGACCGGTCCTAGCAGGCGGCAAAGGCTTCGATGGTAGACATTCAGTTGACCGGTCATGGCGTTGAGCAATTCTCGACCCTCCGACTGATCGGACGACGCCTGCTCCCCGCCGACACAGACTTTTTGGCCGAGCTCCACAGCAGCGATGAGGTGATGGAGCTCCATGGCGGTCAGCGATCACGTGCCACGACCGAGCCGTTTGTTCAGTCCAACGTTGCTCACTGGCGCCAGTACCAGTTCGGTCTGTACGTCATTTCTATGGCCAGCACGCCTGACGACCCGATTGGTCGGGCCGGCCTACGGTGGGATCGCACCATCGACGGTGGGCCGGCGGTTGACGTGTCGGTACTGCTCGCCCAGTCGTTCTGGGGTCAGGGCATCGCCACCGAGATCACAAGGGCCATCGTGTCGATCGGCCTCGACCTGGAGCTTCCGCTTATCGCCGGTGCCGAGGCCGGCCATGCTGCCGCTCGTCGGGTGCTGGAAAAAGTCGGGTTCGTCTACGACTCCCCGTTCGAACGCCACGAGCAGGGGTGGGTGCGGTACCGCTGGCCCAGCGGCAACATTCCCCCGGGGCTTGTGTCGAATCGACCCGCCGGGCGGTAACCCCGGTCCACAGCCCTGTTGGCCAGTGCTGTTAGACAGTCCTGTTAGACAGTGCTGTTAGACAGTGCTGCCGGCCAGTTCTGTTAGACGGTGCCGGTCGCCTACGTTGCGAGTGGCGACTGTCACCCGCTTTATCTTTCAAGGTTTTTGCACTCCGTGTCGAAGATGTTTCTCGGACCGCGCTGCGGTTAGAAACGCTTGGACAGGAATCAGATTGCCCTTACGAATACCCTCTGCTGCTTCAGCACCGGCCGCAGACAGCCCTTGTTACCACCACGTCGAGTGCTCGTGCCGCAGGCCTTATATCGGCCGGGCGCTCGTGGTTGGCGTCACCATCGAACTCTTTATGGGCCTGGTGGCCATCGCCACCGGCGCCACTCTGATTGGAGTGGTGGCCTGCGCCTCCATGGCCGGGTGCATGTGGATGTACGCCATCGCCGAAATCGTGGCCTTTTACCGCGTCGGCCTGCCCGAGCCTGAAGCCTTGGACGCGGTCCCCGCCATCAGACAGGCCCACTAACCGCAGGGAAACCATACGGACTGGGCTAGAGCCCTTAGAACGAAGAAGACCGCAGGCCATGCCCGCGGTCTTCTTCAGGTGTCTTAACCCTTAGCTCATCTCACCGCTGCGACATCGCTGTGGTGCGGCGGTTGAGGGTTAATCAGCCGGTGTAGTCGGGGTCACCGTCGGTGGCCTCGGCGGTCGGGGTCTCGCCAGAACCCGCCTCGACCGTGAGGTCGTTTGTTACACCCGCAACACCTTCGACGCCATCAAGCGCCGCCTCGGCTGCAGCCTTGTCGGCCTCGGAGCCGGCGGCGCCGATTAGCCGCACCGTGTCACCATCGACCTCGACCTCAACATCGTTGAACCCGGCACCGGCCAGAGCGGCCAGAGCCAACGCCTCTAGATCCGGAGCAGCCTCGGTGGTGGTTGGAGCCGCGGTGGTCGTTGGAGCCTCAGTTGTAGTCGGTGCTTCGGTGGTTGTGGTCGGCGCTTCGGTGGTGGAAGAAGCAGCGGCGACCGCATCGGCATCAGCATCAGCATCAGCATCAGCATCGGCATCTGGACCTTCCGGATCTACCTCACCACTATCTGCTGCGCCGCCAGCGGCATTGGTGTCGTCATCGGCTCCGCACCGCGACAGCAACCAACCGAGCAGCAGTACAGCGGCGAGCAGAGCGAGACCCATCCAGAGCCAGCGCATGAAGCCTGAACCGCCTAGTCCTCCGCCAAGCCCGCGACCTCCAGCCATTCCACCGGCACCGGCGCCCTCGATCGTCTCTCCGACCCGACCGGCAGAGGCCGAAGCCTTGCCCACCGAAGCCTTGGCCCCGGAGGCGGCGCCAGCCTTCTTGTCATCAGAGCCAAGAGCGGCTCCGGCTGCGGCCAGGCCAGCAGCACCGGCGGCACCAGCTGCTACGGCTTTCCCGCTGATACCCGACCCGGCATCTTCGGCTGCGCTGGAGGCTTTGCCGCCTGCAGCCTTTGCCGAGCCTGATGCCTTATCAGCTGCACCCTTTGCTTTTCCGCTGAGCTTGCCAGCAGCACCCTTCGCCGCATCTCCAGCTTTACCAGCCGAAGCGCCTGCGGCACCAGCGGCGCCGGCGGCAGCGCCGCTAGCCTTGCCAGCAGCACCCTTGGCAGCATCGCCAGCGCCCGAAACCGCATCGCCAGCCTTACCAGCGGCCCCCTTGGCAGCATCGCCAGCGCCCGAAACCGCATCGCCGGCCTTGCCCGCTGCGCCCTTGGCTGCATCGCCAGCGCCTGAAACCGCATCGCCGGCCTTGCCCGCTGCGCCCTTGGCAGCGTCGCCTGCTTTGTCGGCACCACCGAGAGCGGCGGCACCAGCGGCGGCCAAACCGGCTGCGCCGATGGCTCCGGCAGCAGCAGCCTTGCCGCTGATTCCCTTACCACCGTCGGCTGCATCGCTGGCCTTGCCAGCAGCATCGCCAGCGGCGTCTCCGGCTTTATCGGCGGCACCGGACAGCGCCCCCGAAGCTTTACCAGCAGCATCGCCAGATACCTTGCCAGCCGCACCTGCTGCAGCGCCCGCTGCGGCGCCGGCGGCACCCGTCGCCTTATCTGCTGCGCCCGAGGCGGCATCACCGGCCTTGCCAGCAACACCACCGGCTGCACCGGAGATCGCATCGCCAGCCTTACCAGCGGCATCACCGGCTGCGTCGGCTGCGTCGGCTGCGCCAGATGCAGCGTCACCGTCGTCACCGTCAGAACCCAACGCGGCTGCTCCGGCCGCAGCCAGACCAGCGGCGCCAACCGCGCCAGCAGCGGCGGCCTTGCCGCCTACTCCACTGCCGCTGTCCCTACCACTGTCACTGCCACCGGCCGAGCCGGTGACCCCTGCAGCGGCGTCGCCAGCTGCACCAGTCGCTTTGTCGGCAGCGCCCGACGCTGCACCTGCAGCACCGGAAGCAGCGCCTGTGGCCTTGCCTGCGGCATCGCCGACAAGCCCTTGAACCTCGGCAGCTGCTCCGGAAGCGGCACCGGACCCGGAGGCCGAATCGTTGTCATCGCTTCCGCGGCCTGACAGGGCCGAGCCGACGGCGGCTGCCGCTCCAGCAGCACCGACCGCACCAGCAACCGCAGCGCCAGCTCCGGCGCCGCCAGCCGTGCCGTCGGCGTCGCCGCTCGACGCACCTGCACCAGCCGAGCCGGACATGCCGGCAGAGGCGGCACGGTTGGACTGGACCATCTCGATCGAACAGGGGTGACCAGATCCACCTGGCTCAAAGTCGCTACCCGACGAGTCCTTCGCGTGAGTCGGAGCCAACGTGAACCCGGCGGCCTCGGCCGCAGCCGGAGAGTCGAACCAAACCTCGGGAATGGTGGCCCGATAGCTGCGCGAGTCGGGGCGGTGGTAGAGCTTCGAGTCGTCGTTGCGAATGTTGCCCTTGATCGGATAGCAGGCTGGAATTTCCTTGCCATCACGTAGTGGGCTGTGCGAACCGACCCCGAATGGATGCAGCTCTGTGTCGACCGCAGCAGTTCCAACCGCTACGCCGAGTCCACCAGCCGAAGCCGCATCGCCGGAACCGTCAACTGCGCTGCGGTTGGCCATTACCTGCTGCACGGTGCACGGGTGGCTGACCGCCCCCGGCTCGAAATCTGACGAAACTGAATTCTTTGGATGGGTTGGGGCTAGCTCAAAGCCAGCGGCCTCGGCGGCCGAAGGTGAGTCGAACCAAACCTCGGCGATTGTCGCACCGTAGTTACGGCTATCGGGACGGTGATAGCGCTTGGAATCGTCGTTGCGAATATTGCCCTTGATGGGATAGCAGGCGGGCATTTCCCTTTCGTCAGCGAGCAATGCATGCGAGCCAGCGCCATAGGGATGGAGGTTCTCAACGTCAGCCATGGTGTTCCTTAAAGTAGGTGGAAGCGTGGCTGGCTCACCTCTCAGGGTCGCCCAGCCCGCATGAACGCTAGCCGAATCAATGCCGAGATTCCATATTTTTGTCCATGCGTCACCAAGCTGATGCAACCGCACGGTCAAGCGATGCAAATCGCCCACCCAGCGAGTAATCAGTGCGGTATTTACGACCCCGGCGGGCTACCCGGTACCGAACCATTCGCTGACCAGGTCGTCGAGAGTGCCATCCCGGCCGATCTCGATCACTGCGGCGTTCACCTGCTCAAGACGTTCGCTACCCGATGGCAGTGCCACCCCATAGGGGTCCCGCCCTTCGACCGGCTCGATCAGTATGAGGTCGTTGCCATACCCTTCGCTGCTGATCGCATACGCCACAACCGGCGCATCGAATATAACGGCCTCGATATTGCCGCTGACCAGGGCATCTAAGGCCTCGGTCAGCGTCGGATACTCGCTCGGTAGCACACCGATTTCTTCCTGAATAAACGGCACAGAAGCGGTGCCCTGTACCGTTCCGACATCTCGACCAGCGAGGTCTTCAATGCCGTCGATGCCCGCCTCCAGCTCCGCCACGGTGAGAACCGAGGTGGCCCGTGCGGTGACGAAGGCCAATAGGAACAACCCGACCAGCATCCAGAAGATGGCGATCAGCCGACTGAGTGCGGTGTTGATGTTCTTGACCGCTTCTCCCCCGGTGATCACGCTGACGGTCGACCACCACAGCGCCTCGCCAATGCCTTTGCGATACGACTGCGGGAAATCGTCGGACTCATGACCCCGCTCAAACCACCACACGAGGTGCGAGACAATGATTACCAACATGATCAGGGCCATAAGCGGCAGCAGGAACGTGCCGCTTCCGATCAGGTTGCCCAGGGTCCTAAACGTACTTGCCCCGGATGCAGTGGCCACGATCTGCTGCCCGGACACGTAGTAGGGCTGGCTGAAATCGATGACCTCTTCCCGCTCTCTGGTGATGGAAATCCCGGCGATCGCCGCATCGACTTCACCTCGCTCAACCGACTCGATGATGTCGCTAACGGTGTC
Organism: Acidimicrobiales bacterium; assembly: GCA_050633745.1. Lineage (GTDB taxonomy): Bacteria > Actinomycetota > Acidimicrobiia > Acidimicrobiales > SZUA-35 > JAHELU01. The sequence goes on along the minus strand of JBOEHD010000042.1, from coordinate 9,232 downwards.
CTGGACAACCCACTCGGTCTGCACACCAAGCCGCTCGGCCACCAGGTTCCAGTAGTCGACGCTGAAGCCGCGAGGCTCCTGACCTTCTCCGTCGATGAAGACAAACGGTGGCAGCGATTTTGTGGCCACCCGCAGCACCTCGGTCGACTGCTCATCGGTATCTTGCGAGCTTTGGGCCGCCACTTGAGCACCCGACCCAGCGAGCGCACCGGCCAGAGCGAGCGCAACCACCGCCAACCCGAAGGCCGCCAATCGGAAGAACCCGAGGGCACGTTCGATTGTCGAGTGGCGATCAGTCACGGAGCGATGTTAGACGGCACTCGATCGCTACTCCACCCAAGAGCACCGGCCGGGTCGGAACCGACGGGATAAGCGGCTCGCCGCGGGCCCGCTAAGACCTAGCCGAATCATCGGGTCCGGCGAGATAGTCTTCGGGCGGAACCCACGTGTCTGGCATGTATTCGTTGGCCCACGCCACCATCGAAAGCAGCACTGGGCGCAGTGCTTTGCCCTGTTCGGTCGCATGGTATTCGTGACGGCCGCTGGCTGAACTTCGCACCCGCTCGACGAGTCCTGCAGCTTCGATCCGTCGCAGCCTGTCGGTGAGGATGTTGGTGGGGATTCCCTCCGGAGAGCGCTCAAACTCGCTGAACCGGGTCTTGCCATCCAGCAGATCGCGCACGACAAGAAGCGTCCACTTGTCGCCCAGGATGTCGAGGGTGTTTGAGATCGGGCACTCGGATCGCCTCGTCGGCTTCTTGCGATCCACGCCTGGCGTTTTCACCTCATCGTCTCCCATCTCATCAAGTCTCGCTGCATTTGCCCTGGCTTTGCTCCAGCTACTCCGAAGTTGTGCTGCCTTTCTCGGTTCTTGCCTGCTCTTGTTCTGGCTACCACCCACTCACTGGCAACTCACTTGCAAGTCACTTGCTTTTAACAAGTATTGGTTCGATACTTGTGTTTTGCAAGTACTGACACTTTGGGGAGAAACCAATGGCAAGAAAACTTGTACTCGCGCTGACGGTTATGGCTGCCGGGCGAGCCATGACGTTGCCGTTTATCGGCCGAGCAGGCGACGGTGGCCCCGGTGACCCGCCGGATGCCTGGTTGATGCCGCTGATCGGGGACGCGGCGATTGGGCTGGCTGCGGTGATTGTTGCGCTCCTGGTATGGAAACGACCGAGTCCGGCGGTGTGGATCGGTGCCATCGTTTGGAGCGCCATCGGAGCGTTCGATGCCATCGCCGCATTCATCGTCGACGTTTCGACACCGTGGCCCGAGTTTTTTATGTTGGAGCTGTTCGGTCGCTCCATGTTCTTTGCCGCGGCGGCGATGCACGGGGTGATCATCTATCTACTGGTGAAGCAGTCGACTCGAGCGGAGTTCGGCATCGCCACTGACCAGCGGCCGAGTATGACCGCCACAATCTGAGCCGAGGATTCAGGTTTCGGGCATACTTGTAGCCGGATGGCTACCTTTATTCTCAAGTTCACCTGCCCGGACAAAAAGGGCATCGTTGCGACGTTGGCAGGCGCTCTGGTCGAGCTCGACGCCAACATCTTGAACAACGCACAGTTCACCGACCCCAGCACCGAAACATTCTGCATGAGGACCCGCTTCGAGGCGGCCACATACGAGAGTGCGGAGCTCGTCCGGCAGCTGCAGCCGACCGCCGATTCGCTTGGCGGAGTACTCGAGCTGCGCCGGGAGGATCGAAATCGCCGGGCGCTGATAATGGTTTCCAAGTTCGACCACTGTCTGGTCGATCTGCTGTACCGCAAAGGAAGTGGCGAACTACCGATCGACGTGCCGATCGTGGTCTCCAATCACAATGACCTGCGCGATGCGGTGCTACGAGCTGGGTTGGAGTTTGAACACCTTCCAGTGACCAAAGAAAACAAGCCGGAGGCCGAGCAGCGACTTCTCGACCTTGTCGACAAACACAAGGTCGACTTCGTTGTTCTGGCCCGCTACATGCAGATTCTGAGCGACACGTTCTGCGCCGAGATGCCAGGCAGGATCATCAATATCCACCATTCGTTCCTGCCCGGTTTCAAGGGTGCGAAGCCATACCATCAGGCCTGGTCTCGTGGTGTGAAGCTGATCGGCGCCACCGCCCACTACGTCACGCCCGATCTCGACGAAGGCCCAATCATCGGGCAAGACGTCGCCTCGGTCGGCCACACTCAGACTCCGGAGCAAATGGTGGTGCGAGGTCGGGACGTCGAGCGGTTGGTCCTGGCGAACGCAGTGAAGGCCCACGCCGAAGATCGCATCTTCCTGCTCGACAACGCCCGAACCGTGGTCTTCGATTAGTAGTAGCTTTCCGCGATGATCTTCCCCACGCCGATTGAACAGCGGGCCAATGCGATCGTGTTGGTTCACGGCGCCTGGGTCGGCGAATGGTCCTGGCTGCCGGTCTTGGCCAAACTGCAGGCCTCGGGGCGGCCGGTGCACGCCGTCTCGCTCACCGGGCACGGGGTGCGTCGTCATCAAGGTGGCCCCCATGTGACGCTGGCCGACCACGCCACCGACGTCAGTAACTACATCGAGACCTACGATCTGACCGATATCACCCTGGTCGGCCATAGCTACGGTGGCAGAGTCATTACCCAGGCCTGCGGCAAGATCGGTGACCGGGTCGAGTCGCTGGTCTTCCTCGATGCTCACACCCCGGTAGCCCCCGATCCCGGTCAGCCGGAGGAACGCATACGCCAAGCCGAAGCGAACGGCGGCATGCTGCCGTTCGCCAGCTCGTATACCCCAAATGCCCAGTTGTTCGGCGGGCAGGCTGCGGTCGACTGGTTCCTGGAACGGACCGTCGATCAGTCCTTCGCCTGCCTGAACGCCCCGTGGCTAGCAGAGCTACCGCCCCACGCTCGCAAGACATTCGTATTGGCCGCAGCTGATGATCCGAGCCGATTCGCCCACTACGCCGACGCCATCCGGGGCGACGATGCGTGGTCGCTGTACGAGCTCGACGGACCGCATTTCTTGATGGTCAGCCACCCGAACGAAGTCACGTCGATCATTCTCGACGCCTAGGCACTCCCTTTAGGCCAACCGGCCAGGGACCTACCAATATCGAAGTGCCTGGCGGTACAGGCCCGTCAACACCTCACGGTCGATATCGAGCGGCGCGTTGTCGAGCAGGCGACGTTGCGGTAGGGAACCGTCGACCAGGTTCTCGATATCGGCCGCGCCATAGCCGACCCCTTCAAGGCCGTTCGGCATGTCGGTAGCTCGCATCAGGGTGATGATCTGTGTGGCCAAAAGTTCCCCGGCCTCACCTTCCCCAACATCGCTGATGTCGGCCCCCAGCCAACCGGCACCGTCGATGTGACGAGCTGGCGACTGGGCCGCGGTGGCCCGGAATACCGACGGCGAGTTCACGATGACCGACATGCCGTGCGGCACCATCGGCTCCCCCATCGGGTAACCGTCGGGCTGGAAGCTCTTGACCATGCCTGCCACCGAGTACGACATGCCATGCGGGGCGTGACAGCCGGCGTTGCCGAAGGCGATGCCGGCCAGCGTTGCGGCCCACATCAGTTGGTGTCGAGCTTCGGTGTCGGCTGCGTCGGTCACACCGCGCACCAGATAGCGACCGATCAACCGCAGGGCCTCGGCGCAACCGAGATCGCTCCAGGGGTTTGCTCCCTGGCTCGACGGGCGGGCCGACGGCGAGTCGGCGGCGGGACGCTGGTTGTAGGGCCGGGCGGTATACGACTCCAACGCGTGGCTAAGCACATCGAACGCGCTGGCAGCCACCACGTTGGCAGGCAGTGTCGAAGTGCAATTGGGGTCGATCAGTGCCCTCGTGGGGCGGATCAGCTTGCTGGCGATGCCGGTCTTGGCCTTCATTTCCAGCAAATCGAACACCGCGATGCCGGTGCACTCGCTGCCGGTCCCCGACGTGGTTGGGCAGGCGATGTGGGGCTTCAGCGGTCCAGGAACGGGTATGGCCTGGCCGATCGGGGCATTCACGTAGTCGAGAAGGTCGGCTGGATAGGTCGAGTAGAGGTTCGCGGCCTTGGTGGTGTCGATCACCGAGCCACCGCCGACCGAGACAAAGCCGTCGACTTTGGCGTCGACCGCAAACTTGGTAGCGGCCAGGAACGATTCGTCAGTCGGTTCGACCCGAACGTCGTCGTAGAGCACAACGTCGATACCCGCCGCGGCGAGCGACGCTCGCACGGTCTCGACGTGGGGCGTGGATACCAGCACGTCGTCGGTCAGCAAACCAACCCTCGAAAGACCGAGGCTGCGGGCGATGTCACCGACCTCAGACAAACAACCGGCCCCGAACGTGATGTTCGACGCATCGACGGCGAAGGCGGTGTCACAGCCTGCGAGGCCGTGTTCGTAGTGCATGCATGCCATGGCTTAGCTTTCCTTACGGTCGAGAAATTGAACTGCCTAGAAACTGAACTGACTGCACCTGGACCGGGTCGGCGAAACCTTTCAGGTTTCGCTGGCCAGCGGGCTCAAAACCGAGCTGAGCGGTTTCGGCGGCAAAGGAATCGCTGACCAGAAGTTCGCTAGGTGCTGCGGCGCCAGCCAAACGGGAAGCGAGGTTCACTACCTCGCCATAGTAGTCACCGCCTCGAACCAGCACGTCGCCGTAAGCCAGCCCACCGCGTGGCACAACGGCACCATCGTTTTCGGTGGCGAACTCGGTCATCAGCGTTTGCGCTACCCGGCAAGCGCCATCGGCATCGGGGGCCACGAACATGACCTCATCACCGATGAACTTAACCAGCCTGGCGCCAACCGCGGTGACTGCGTCATGGGCCCGACCTTCAAACTCGTGGAGGAAAGCGGCAAGCTGGCGAGGGGTCATTCCATGGCTGATCGGAGTGAAGCCGACAAGGTCGACGAAACCGACTGCATAGCGGTACTGCCGGCGTTCGGTCTCATCGATGATCGATAGCCGACTGCGATCGATGGCCTGTTGCAGATGGCGGCGAAGAATCGGGTCAAGGAGCGGCAGAAAATCATCAAGCAGCTCGATGGTTTCCAGCAGTCTGCGACCTATTTCTAGCTCGGTGGCTGCCGAGGCGATCAGCGGGCCCTCCACGTCGGTCATGAACAATGACAGGGCCGCCTCAGCGATTCGGCCAAGCGATGATCCAACCACGCGGATAAACCCCAGTGCTTCGTCTTCCGAGAAGACCGCGGCCAGCCCATCGAACAGCGCCAGGGCTTCGACCTCGGACTTGGTTAGGCCGAGTTTGACCGTCTTTTCGGTCGTCGATTGGGAACGGTCAAGCCAGGGGGTAAACCCGAAACCGGTGGCAATCGTTTCGAACTTGTCAGAGGTTAGGCCCGAGATCTCTAGCGCCTGGGCTCGGGTCAGGCGTTCGCCTGGAACCAATCGCCGGTCGCCGGGCAGCGCCGCCAAAGCGAGACGAGCACTGGCATCGACCATCTCGGCGAGGGAGAAACCCTGTTCCTCCAACCACTGGAGAAGTTCCAACCTCGCCTGACGACCGTCGGATTCCGCGCCAGACTCCGCCTCGGCGTCCGAACCAGAATTGAGGTCGAGGAGCCCTGCAGCCTCATACTCTTCAGGCGTTGTCATGGCGCCGAGCATACGACACCCACCTATGACACGGAACTGCGGCGGAGTTTCGGCCTAACGATTAGGTCGAAGCACCGCCTCGTATCAGGCGGCCGGGCATAGCACCGGTGTGCTCACCGTTTTCGTAGGTCACCTGTCCACTATTGATAGTGGCGGTGTATCCCTGGGCCTTCTGGATGATGCGCTTGCCTCCGGCTGGGAGGTCGTAGACCATTTCGGGGTCTTCGAGTTTCAGCCCATCGAAGTCGATGACGTTAAGGTCGGCCTTGTAGCCGGGGGCGATAACCCCTCGGTCGTTCATGCCATACAGCTGGGCGGTGTCCTGGGTCATCTTGTGGACCGTGAACTCGATGGGCAGCAAGTCACCTCTCGTCCGATCGCGTGACATGTAGGCCAGCATGTAGGTCNNCGGATCGTCAGCTTGCCGAAGTGGTGCTGGCGGGCGACCTTCTCCTCGCCCCCCATCTCCTCGGCGAACGCCTCGCGGCGCGCCAGTTCCTCGATCTCCGGTTCCCAGCTCATTCGTTGTCGGACCCTCTCTGGTCGTCCTGGCTACCCGCTCCCGCTGGCCGCTAACCCGAGGTGGTTCCACCCCGGATGAGGCGGCCAGGCATCGCACCGGTGGCCTGTCCGTGTTCGTAGGTGACCTCACCGGCACAGATCGTGGCCACGTACCCGTCGGCCCGCTGGACCAGCCGTCGACCACCGGCTGGGAGATCCCAGACCATCTCGGGGTCGTGCAAGGCCAGGGCGTCGAAGTCGATCAGGTTGAGGTCGGCCCGGTAGCCGGGGGCGATCACCCCGCGATCGGTGAGGCCGTAGACCTCGGCGGTGTCCTTGGTCATCTTGTTGACGGTGAACTCGAGTGGCAGGGTCGGGCCCTTGGTCCGATCCCGGCTCATGTAGGCCAGCATGTAGGTCGGGACGCTGGCGTCGCACAGCACACCGCAGTGAGCACCGCCGTCGGAGAGTCCGAATACCGAGTTGTCACGCAGTAGGGCTGCGGCCTGGGAATCGAGGTCGCCGGGGTAGGCGCCGACGAAGACCAGGATCGGTCGGCCAGCGGCCATGGTGTCCATGAGCGCCTCGCGGACATGGCAGCCTCTTGCCTCAGCGATACCGGCCAGCGAGTCGGCGTAGGCCGGTTCGTAGCTCAGATCTTCTGGCAGCGGGTACATCTTGTGCCATGTCGAGCTGAAGGCCGTTGCTTCCGGGAAACGAGCTTCGCGCTGCTCGTCTGCCAGTACCTTGGCCCGGAACTCGGGATCGCGTAGCTTGCGACGCTGCTCGTCGATCGGCAGATCGCGGATCTCCCGGTAGGTCACGAACTGCTTCATCGGGTTGAGCGTGCCGTCGAGGGTTAGGAGCAGCGACGCGGGGCGAGCGCCGACCTGGGGTCGGATCTGCAGGCCCTGCGGCTTCAGCCGATCGGCCATGGCCCACAGATCGTCGGCCGGGTTGGCGTTAACCAGCGCGGTGAGCGGCCTCCCGGTTTGGGTCACGATGTGTTCGATCCAGGCCAGCTCCTCTTCGGTCTGAAGGTGGTCGGAGACCAGCTCGATCGTGCCGTGACCCGCGTCCTTCAGGGCATCGCCGATCGCTATGAGTTCGTCGGCGCTGGCGTTTGTGCCGGGGATCAGCTCGCCCGCCTTGTCTCGATGGCCGAAGAAGCGGGAGGTGGTGAAGCCCATGGCACCGTCGGCTAGTGCCTGGCGGGTGATGTCGGCCATCTTGGCGATGTCGTCAGCGGTGGCGTCGTCGTAGCACCGCTCCCCCATCACATAGTGGCGAACCGCCACGTGACCGACCTGGGTGCCGATGTCGACCGAGTACGGCGTGTCGATGACGTTGAGGTACTCGCCGAAGGTCTCCCAATTCCAGGGGATGCCTTCGTTGAGCGCCACGCCGGGGATGTCCTCGACGCTTTCCATGATCTCGATTAGCGAGTTTTCGGTGCCGGGGTGAACCGGGGCGAAGCCAACCCCGCAGTTGCCTGCCACCACGGTGGTTATCCCGTGCCAGCTGCTCGGCGTTACCTGTTTGTCCCAACAGAACTGCCCATCGAAGTGGGTGTGAATGTCGACGAAACCGGGAGTGACAAGCTGACCCTCGGCATCGATGACCCGCTTGGCCTTACGGTCGATCGGGTTATCGGCTGTGCCAACCTCGGTGATCACACCGTCGTTCACCGCCACATCGCCGACGAAGGCATCGGTTGCTCCGGTGCCGTCAACGATCGTGCCGTTCTTGATGATCAGGTCGTCCATGGTGGTCCCCTACGGTTTCGACATCGGGACCGGAAGCTCTGACCCCGTATTCGGGTCCTGATAAACCCGGTACTCAGATCTTGACGAACCTCATGCTCAGATCTTGTAAGAAGGTCTTCACAGGGTCCTGGAAGAAATAGTAGTTGGCAGGCTCCGGAGCACCTAACTGACTGAACGCCAGGCCCGACATGAATCCGTAACAAGAGACCCTCTCAAACAGTGGCGAAACCGCAGCAGCGCGGCCACGGGAACTAAATGGTGTCGTTGGGCGTCTATACAATTAGGGGAACCGACAGAGGGAGTCGTGTCATATGCGTCGAGAGATTCTGGCTCTAGCGGCAGTAGCGCTATTGGCCGGAGCATGCTCCGGAACCGCTGTCGACGATGCGACCGAAACGATGGAGGCAGGGCCAACCTCAGTTGTCGCCGAGCCTGCCGGGCCGTCGGAACAGCTCGACTCTGACAAAGCTGATGAGGTCAGCCCTGCGGTCAACCGCACCGAGACAACCGAGACCGCTGGGTCTGACGAGGAGTCACCGTCGAAGGTGGCCGACGAAGACGCCGACAACGACAACTCTGAGTCCGAGCCTGTATCTGCAGGAAGCCGGCCAGCCAACGGCCCGGATCTCAGAGACGTCTTCGAGGAACAGCTAACAGAGCCCGAACCTGTCGACTTGGCGTCGGTTCTTGTTCCGGTCGAACAGGGCGACAACGGTGACGGCGTCCTAGCTTTGCAGTCCCGCCTCGCTGAGCTGGGCTTCGGTCCAGGCAACCCCGATGGTTCATATGGGCGACGCACCGTCGCCGCGGTAGAGGCCTTCCAAGGTTTGCTCGACCTCGACGTGACGGGCACGGCCGACGCCAAGACGCTGAGTGCGCTGACCAAGTACCGCTATGACGGGCTGATCGTCCGGGCCGGTGACGAGGGCGACGACGTCGAAACCCTGCAGCTGCTCTTGAGCGAAGGACCATTCGACCCCGGCCCGATCGACGGAGCCTATGGAACCGGGACCAAGCAAGCGGTGTGGGCATTGGAAAAGATGGCGGGCATTCCTGTCGACGGCGACTGGGGTCCGTTAGAAGCGAAGGCCTGGCAGCAGTTACTCGACGGCGAGATCGGTGGTCCGGAAAAGAGCCACGACACCCGCTGGGTTGAGGTCGACCTTTCCGAGCAGATCATCAAGGTCTACGACCCGGAATCGACAAACCCGGTGCTTATCAGCCACGCCTCAAGCGGCAGCGGCATCCGCTGGGAGAACGAAGAACACAGCGGAAGCTCGGTCACCCCGCTTGGCGATTTCACCATCAGCCGTCGCATTAGCGGCTGGCGGGAGTCGAGCCTGAATATCGGCCGACTCTACAACCCGCTCTACTTCAACGG
>JBOEHD010000041.1:34315-39679 GCA_050633745.1 Acidimicrobiales bacterium | reverse complement strand
GAACGGTCACCGCCCACCCGGCGCGCTGGAACTCGAAAGCGGCCGCAAGCCCGGCGATGCCACCACCGACGACCACGGCGCTTCGGGTCACGTACCGCTTCCGCCGTCGGCGGCGCTGTCGGCGGCGCCGTTGGCGCGGCCGATTTCGTGAACTAGCTTCACAACCTGGGCCAGGATGTCGGGATCGGTTTCGGGCAGCACACCGTGCCCGAGGTTAAAGATGTGGCCCGGATGCCCGTCGTTGTCGGCCAGGACCCGGCGAACCTCTTTTTCGACGACCTCCCACGGGCCGAGGCACAGTGCCGGATCGAGATTGCCCTGAAGGGCGACGCGGCCGCCGGTGCGTTCCCTGGCGGTAGCGATTGGGGTGCGCCAGTCGACACCGACAACATCGGCGCCGACATCGGCGAACTGGTCGAACAGTTCGCTGGTGTTGATCCCGAAGTGGAATCGAGGCACCCCGAGGTCGGCCAGTCCGGACATGATCTTCTCGCTGTGGGGGGCAACGTAGCGGCGGTAGTGGTCGGGGTGTAGCGCTCCAGCCCACGAGTCGAACAGCTGGACCGCTTCGGCTCCGGCGTCGACCTGCGCTCGGAGTGTTTCCAGGGCGATATCGGCTAGGCGGTCGCAGAGCTTGTGCCACAGCTCGGGGTTTTCGGCCATCAAGGTTTTGACCTTGGCGTAGTTGCGCGATGGGCGACCTTCGACCAGGTAGGCGGCCAGGGTGAATGGTGCTCCGGCAAAACCGATCAGTGGCACGGTCAGCTCATCGACCAGGTTATGGATCGTTTCGGCCTGAAAGGCCATGTCTTTTGCGGCGTCCAGGGGGCGCAGGCGGTTAAGGTCGTCGGCTGAGGTGAACGGGCGCTCACATTCGGGGCCGAGACCGGGGGTGATGTCGATGCCGAATCCGACGGCCCAGACTGGGGTCACGATGTCGGAAAAGAGAATGGCGGCGTCGACCCCGTAGCGTCGGACGGGCTGCAGGGTGATCTCGGTGGCCCGATCGGGCACCTGGATGGCATCGAGAATGGTGCCTTCTCCCCGAACAGCAAAATATTCGGGCAGCGATCGGCCGGCCTGGCGCATGAACCAAACCGGGACCCGATCACCCGGCTCTTGGCTCGCGGCCCGCAGCAGAGGGGCTTTTGGCGATACGGGGCGCTCGTTATCCACGTCGTAAGACGGTATCGGCGGGTTACAATATTCATCCCCCAAGCAGCGGGAGTGCGGTGGCCAACTTACATCCAGAGCTCGAATCGGAGCAGGCACACGTCGATCTTGCCTATCAGAGGCTGGATGAGTCTCGCGACGAAGCGGTTCGTCTAAAAGGCATGGTCGAGGTTGGCAAGGGTGGCACCAATCAGGCCCGCTGGGAGCGGGAGATATTTTACGAAAACATCGCCAACCGCTTAAAGCAGTTGGATCTTGGCGAGCGGTCGTTGTGTTTTGGACGAATTGATCAGAGCGAAGAAGCCGGTGGTGGCAGCTACCACATCGGCCGTATCGCAGTGGCAGGCACCGACCAGGAGCCGCTGATCGTCGATTGGCGTGCACCGGTGGCCGAGGGCTTCTACCGAGCGACCGGCCGCGACCCGCAGGGTCTTGTTCGGCGGCGCCATTTCACCTCTCGGGGCCGAAAAGTACTCGACCTGGAAGACGAATTCTTTGGTGAGGCCGCCATCTCCGGTCGGGTAACCGTCAACGGCAAGGAGCTGCGGGGCACCGGCGCTCTCATCCACGCACTGGAAGAGAACCGCACCGGTCGCCTCGGCGACATCATCGGCACCATCCAGGCCGAACAGGACGAGATCATTCGCTCGCCGATGCCCGGCGTACTGATCGTTCAGGGTGGTCCCGGCACCGGCAAGACCGTCGTCGCCCTGCACCGCGCCGCCTACCTGCTCTACGCCCACCGTTTCCCACTTGAGGGCCAGGGCGTGTTGGTCGTCGGCCCTAACCGTTTGTTCCTCGGGTACATCGAACAGGTGCTGCCCAGCCTCGGCGAAGCCGGGGTCGAGATGGCCGTTTTGGCCGATCTGGTATCTGGCGTTCGAGTCACCGGCCGAGATGATCAACTCGGAGCGAGGATAAAGGGCGACCTGCGCATGGTTCATGTGGTTCGCCGGGCGCTCAAGGATCGCCAGCGAGCGCTGCGAGCCGACCTGGTGGTCGGCATGGGTGTTCGCAAGATTCGGTTGCCGATCGCCGAAACCCAGCGCATCGTCGACGAAGCTCGCCGCCGTTTCCGCAACCACAACGCCGCTCGCCGGTTCGTCGCCGATTCGCTGTATGAGGCGCTTGCGGCCTACCACCCAGACGACGTCACCGCCGACGCGGTCAAGGAACAGCTGTCGAGCACCCCCGAGGTTCGAGAGGCGCTGTTATGGATGTGGCCGCTGCTCACCCCGGCCCAGTTGCTGCACGATCTCTACGGCTCGCAAGCTTTGATTCGATCTGCAGGCCGCAGGCTCGATCACGAGGAACACTTGGCGCTCGGCCGGCCCTGGGCCGAAGAGAAAGACACCTCCTCGGTGGTCTGGACCGTCGATGACGTGCCGGTCCTAGACGAAGCAAACGAACTGCTTGGCCCATTGCCGAAGAACCGATCCCAAGACGCCAGCCAAGACAAGGTCCGGACCTATGGCCACATCGTGGTCGATGAGGCGCAAGACCTTTCGCCCATGCAGCTTCGAATGCTCACCCGCCGGTCGTTGAACGGTTCGCTGACCATTGTCGGCGATATCGCCCAGTCGACCGGGGCGTGGCCGCACAACGACTGGCAGGAGATCCTCGATCATCTGCCAGACCGCAAACCCGCCCGTCGCTCCGAACTGACCGTCGGCTACCGCATCCCCGGTCCGGCTATGGACCTGGCGGCCAAGGTGCTCACCAAGGCTGCGCCCGATCTGAATCCGCCGGTGTCGGTTCGTTCCGAGGGCGATGCGCCGCTGTTCGTCAACGTTGAAGATCAAGCTGAGCAGGATCTGATGGCTCAGCTGATCGAAACGGTTACCGCCGAGGCTGGCGGCGCTGGGATCGGCAACGTGGCAGTGATTTGCCCCCGGTCGTTGTATGAGGCGGTGATCCAGGGTTTCAACGATGCTGGCATCAACATTGGTCGAGCGCCTCGTGATGGGCTCGATCGCCAGATCACGGCCGTACCGGTCAACCTGGTCAAGGGCCTAGAAGTCGACGTTGGTGTTGTGGTTGAGCCGTCGCGAATCGTCAGCGAGGAACCTCAGGGGTACCGCTCGCTCTACGTAGCGATGACCCGAGCCACCAAGCGGGTAGCGATCGTGCACGCCGAGCCGCTCCCCGAAATTCTGCTGTAGCGGCCGGGAGTCGGGCGCTGGCGCCGTGAAGTGGCGGTCGGCGTATCAACACCGCACCCATCGGGTCAGATTTTTTCATTCCGACCCGTCGGGTTTCGCAGGGTTCGTACGATGAGTTCAACAACGCCCGACCTGAGAGGTACCTCAGTGCCACAACGAAGCTTCTATTCCGTCTTCAGTACCGACCTGTCTCGGGCAAAAGACTGGTACGTCTCGCTTTTCGACTACCGCATCGAGTTCGAGAGTGACTGGTTCGTCCACCTCCAGGACGCAGACAACCCCTCGATCGAAGTCGGCCTCATCAAGCGCACCCATGAGGTGGTTCCCGCCCAGTTCCGGGCCAACCCCGCGGGAGGGATGTTGACACTCGTCGTTGACGACGTAGACGAACTTCACAACCGGGCCATCGCCAGCGGCGCCGAGGTCATTGAGGAGCCTCGGGACCTGTTCTACGGTCAGCGGCGCCTTCTCCTGATCGATCCCGATGGCCTGCTGGTCGACGTGTCGAGCGAATGCCCGCCCGACCCCGCCTGGCTGGCTAGCCTCAGCTAACGACTCCGCTTGTTTGTCCGAGACAGTGCTAGCTGGTGCGAGGCTCGCCGCTGCCGACCACCGTTACCGTCGCCTCGACAAACAGTTCACGGCCGCCGACGGTGGCCACGTTGCGTTCAACGTCGGTGTCGAGCAGCAGTTGCACAGCCCCTGCGTCATCGGCTTGTAGTCGCACGTCGTTCGACAACAACTCGATCGCCAGTTCTATGGCCGGCTCCAGGTTGCCGAGGTCGCCATCGGCGTCGGGGTGATGAACCCGAAACCGTCCCTTCGAAGGCTGACTGACGGTGGTCTGCCTGGTGATTCTGACCCGACCGATAGCGGCGCCAATGGCGTTGGCCACCTCAGCATGGTTTGGAATCGCCCGTTCCGACCCCAGCAACGCGGCCACCGCCGGGTAATAGGTTGCAGCCGACGCGCCGAGGCCCACCACCGCATTGGCGGTGCTGATCTTGATCGTCGTGGCCCCTCGGTGGCCGTCGAGTGCCCGCTGCACCAACGCTGAGTCGACCGTCGACGGTGGCATGCCGTCGATGGCCAATGTGGCGGTGAGCACCGCTTCGGCCGAGCGGCGGACCAGGGTATCGAACACCCACTGGGCGAAATCCTTGCCGCTTGCCATGACCGGTTGGCCGGTGGCGTCGGCCGCGGCGGCGATCAATTCCGCCGCTTGAATCGAGGCCGTTGGATCCCACTGGGTGTGGAGACCGAGAACGTGGCTGGCATCGGTCGGAGTAAACCCGGCCAGTCGAACCAGGCCTCGCCCGACGAGAGTGGTAAGAGCCGAGGTCTCGAGATTGGACTTCGCCACCGAATCGACAGGAACCCAGCCTGCTCCCATGGCGTCGAGAATCTTCTGCTCACGTTGGCTGGCCGGGCCGATCCTGCCAGTCTGCGTCGCGAACATCGTGTCGTGATCGCGGTAGGGGAAACCCCTGTTGGCCAAGGTCCGCTGCACCAGTTCGGGTTCCTCGGCGGCCAAGGCGGCCAGCGGCGTCACCCGCCTCGGCCCGATGGTGAGCGCCGCCGTTCGACCCCGAGGGTCGAGGCGTACTTCGCTGTCGCCACCAAGGCCGAAGGTGAACATCTGCACCGCCTCCACCATGGTCTGATGACCGCCGACGGTTGCGCCCTCAATGCTGACCGTCGGGTGGCCGCGGCGCAGCACCCCAACGTCGGTGGTGGTCCCGCCGATATCGGACACCACGATGTCAGCTTGGCCGGTTAGATACCCGGCACCGATCAGGCTGGCCGCCGGGCCGGACAGAATCGTTTCGATGGGGCGGTTCTTGGCGAAGGCCGCAGAAACCAGCGAACCGTCGCCTCTCACGATCATCAACGGTGCGGTGATACCACGTTCGGCCAGGATGGCCTCGGCGGCCTGACAAAGCTCAGCGATAAGACCGATGAGCTTGGCGTTGAGCAGGCAGGTCAGCGCCCGCTTCGGGCCGTTGAGTTTTGCCGACAGCTCGTGGCC
>JBOEHD010000041.1:0-34306 GCA_050633745.1 Acidimicrobiales bacterium | reverse complement strand
ACCTCCAGTTCGGCCGCCTGGTCGAGCATGGCCTTGGCATCGAACGGGGTGACTTCGCCACCAAGGGAGTCGTGACCTCCGGGGGCCATGATGACCGGCGCGTCACCGAGGGCTTGGCGCAGTCCGCCTCGTTCCAGTTCGGCTTCGGTGAAGCCGATGAACACAAGCGCTACGCGGCCGCCGACACCTTCGACCAGAGCATTTGTGGCCAGGGTCGTCGAAAGCGACACCAGCGACACTTCCGAAGGATCGCCCAGCGCGGGGCTCGCCAGCACTTGATCGAGGGCCTCGGCGATGCCGAGCGAAAGATCGATCCGGGTCGGCGCCTTCGCCTTGGCTACGACGGTGCCGTTAGCTGGGCCGTCATCAGCAGTTCGGAACAACACCGCATCGGTGTAGGTGCCCCCAGTGTCGATCCCGATGCGCATGATGGGTTTCTATCGGAGCCCAACCAATTCCAGTGACCACTGGGTGACTTCGGCGCCGTAAAAGATCCCGAAGATGGTGCTGGCGACAAAGAACAGGCCAACCACGACCAGGTACTTCTTTGGCACGCTGCCGTCTTCGGGGATGCCGGGAATCTTCTTCCGCAGCCAGCGGACGAGCGCATTGTCTGGCTTGATCTTGTTGAGACCAACCAGAATCACGACCCACCCCGGTCCGGGGAACGGCAACAGCACGATCCCGACGCAGACGATAAAAACGCCTAGGACCACCTGGCGGCCACGATTGAGGCCTTCGGCTTCCTCGTCCGGCGAGACGCCGGGCTGAAGATCGTCGTATTCGAGGTCCATCCTCGATCAGTGTAGAGCCCGGCGAGGCGCACAGTGATGTCGGTGTAGTGAGGTCAGTCAAGGTCATGAAATAGACAAGCTCCCCCATCGGTTCGCTATGGTGACCAGCCAGATCGATCCAAGGTCGGTCGCAAGCCAAGTAACAAGACTGATCACAACAGTAAGGATGCTGCAGTGCTAGCTGGATTTCCCCTCTATCCCGGGGGTCGACAATGAAGCCGACCCGGAGGTTCGCCAGTTGGCGAACGCTGACCTCAGCCCTTCTTGGGTTGACGCTGCTGCTTTCTGCATGCGGCGATTCCGCTGAAGAAGTTGCAGCGGATCCGGGCTCTGATGAGCCCGAAGTGGTTTTACGGATAGGGGCGATACCTGATCAGGAGCCCGAACGGCTGCAGCGCACATACGGACTGCTGGCCGATTACCTTGAATCACAGCTGGAATCGCAGCTGGGATCTGTGACCGTCGAGTACGTCCCGGTCACCGACTACCAGGGTGCGGTAAGCGGGTTCCGTGTTGGGGATCTCGATGCGGTTTGGTTCGGTGGACTAACCGGCGTGCAGGCCCGTTTGGAAGTCGACGCTGCTCAAGCCATCATCCAGCGGGACATCGATGAGCGGTTTACCTCGGTGTTCATCGCCTCGGTTGACAGCGGAGTCGAACCGGTTGCCAATGTCGCTGGCTTGAGCGTGCTGGCTGGGCGGTCATTCAGTTTCGGGTCGGAGTCTTCGACTTCAGGTCGGCTGATGCCCCAGTCGTTCCTAACCGAAGCCGGCATCGACATCGACTCCGGTTTCGACGGCGCACCAGGGTTCTCCGGATCCCATGATGCGACCATCGAGCTGGTCAGCGCCGGCACCTACGAGGTCGGCGCCCTCAACTCACAGGTGTGGGATGACCGGGTCGCCGAGGGAGTTGTCGACACCGAGCGGGTGATCGAAATCTTCCGGACCCCGGAGTACTACGACTACCACTGGGTGGCTCAACCCGATCTGGACTCACGCTTTGGCGACGGGTTTGCTGATCGGCTTACCGAGGCTTTCACCTCGCTCGACAGCAGCGACCCGGACCACGCCGAGATCCTCGATCTGTTCGGCGCCGAGTCGTTCATCATCACAAACAACGGCAACTACGCGACCATCGAAGCGGTTGCGGTCGAAGCCGGGCTGATCCGGCCCTAGCCGGTCCAGCCCAAGCGATCATGCCCAATCCGAACACCGGCCAGCCGGTAGTTGAGCTGTCTCGCATCTCGGTGCGCTACGGCTCGACGTTCGCGCTCGACGGGTTTGACCTCACGGTCCGACCCGGAGAGCGGGTGGGGCTGATCGGTCCAAGCGGGGCAGGCAAAACCACCGTGCTCGGTGTTATCTCTGGCCTGACCATCCCGACCGATGGCTCGCTGACCGTCTTTGGTAGCGACCCGGCAGCTATGTCCGGTCGGGCCCTGCGCCGACACCGGGCCGATATTGGCATCATCAGCCAACAGCTCGACCTGAGTCTGCCGCTTCGGGTCGTGCACAACGTGAACATGGGCCAGCTCGGTAGCTGGTCGACGGGGGCTGCGTTGTGGTCGCTGATACGGCCATCCGGTCGAGCATCGGTGACCGCGGCGCTCGACCAGGTTGAGCTGGCCGACCGCATCGATGGCCGAACCGATGAGCTGTCGGGCGGCGAGCGGCAACGGGTTGCGGTGGCCCGCGTCTTGTTGCAACGTCCGAGATTGGTGTTGGCCGACGAGCCGACGTCGTCGGTCGACCCGCACCTGAGCGAACTGGTGATGGGTCGAGTTTGTGAGCCGGTCGGCCCCGATGAAGGGGTGAAACCGGCGGTCATCGTCAGCGCTCATGACCCGGCGCTGATCCGGCGTCACGTCGACCGATTGCTTGGCCTGCGAGACGGGCGCACCGTGTTTGATCTGGCGGTGAGTGAGGTGAGCGACGAGCTGGTGGCCGAGCTCTACGATGAGCATTCCACGATCTCCTAGCTCAATCCGACTAGCGATCGCCATCGCCGCGGCCGTCGCCTGGGCGGTTTCGCAGGCCGGGGTCGGCGGGGGAGTGGTCAACCTTCGGGGCTGGTCGAGCTTCGCCCGATTTTGGCAGGCGATATTCTCGCCGGAGCTGGCCTGGGACTTCCTCCAACTGACCGGAGAGTCAGCGGCGATCACGCTGGCCTATGCCGTTCTCGGCACCGCACTTTCGTTGCTGATTGGCTCGCTGGCCGCGCCGTTGCTTTCCGAGCTCCTGTGGTCGGCCGGCCCGATCCGCTCCATTACTCGGGCGTTTCTCGTGGTGCCGCGAGCGGTGCACGAGATTTTGTGGGCTCTGCTGCTGATCCAGGTACTGGGGTTCGATCCGCTGGTTTCGGTGCTAGCAATCGGGATCCCGTTCGGAGCGGTCACCGCCAAGGTGTTCGCCGAGACCATCGACGAAGCCGACAGCGGTCCCTATCGTCAGCTGCGGGCTACCGGGGCTGGCCGCCTGAGCGCGCTGGTCTATGGCGTGCTGCCGTCGATTCGAGGCCAGCTGATCTCCTACAGTTTCTACCGGCTTGAGTGCGGCGTGCGTTCGGCTGCGGTGTTGGGCGTGATCGGCGCAGGTGGCCTTGGCTTCCAGCTTGACCTGAGCTTTGAGTCATTGCGGTACGGCGAGATCTGGACGTTGATCGTGGCCCTGATGCTTCTCAGTGGAGCGATCGAGGCCTGGTCATCTCATGTCCGAACCAGGCTGCGATCCCGGCTGGGAGTCGGCCGGGGAACGCTGTTGGGTTTGGCGCTCCTGGTCCCGCTTTCGTGGCGTTGGGTCGGGCTCGACCCAACGCAGCTGGTTTCGGATCGAACCAGGCGACTGGCCGGCGATCTGCTCGGCGACCTGTTCCCGACCCGGCTGGGGCCAGGCGGATGGTCTGAGCTGTTCGACGCTTCGGTCGACACTGTGGCCATGTCGATTCTGGCGCTACTCATCGCGGTTCTCAGCGGACTGGTGCTTGCCGGGTTTGCCGCCAGGCCAAGCAGGCCGACGGCAACACCGGGACTCGGTCAGCGGCTACTGCGAGTCGTGGCCGGCACACTGCTGCTGCTGTTCCGAGCGGTTCCGTCGCCGATCTGGGCTTTCTTAATGGTGCTGGTTCTGTTTCCCGGCACGTGGCCGGGAGCGGTCGCCCTGGGGATTTACACGCTCGGGGTGTTGGGTCGCCTGTTCGCCGAGGTCTTCGAAGACCGCGACCTCAGTTCCGCTAAAGCGGCCGATCTCGTCGGGGCAAACGCGGTCCAGGCATTCTTTTACGCCGTGCTGCCCGGCTCCGCCAACCGGCTCATTTCACTCTCGCTCTACCGCTGGGAGGTGATCGCCAGGGAGACGGTGGTGGTCGGTGTGGTCGGCGCTGGCGGGCTTGGCCAGTTGATCAACGAGCACCTGGCCGCCCGCGACTTCGCCGCGGTGACCGGAGCGATCGGAGCACTGCTGATCATCTCGTTCCTCATCGACTCGATCAGCGGGGTGCTACGACGGGGCCTGCGTGATCACAGCGCGCCGGCGGTGACTAGACAGGCCTAGCGGCTAGGTGAGCCTTGATGGTCTTGGCGTCGCTCTCCAGTAACCGGCCTGCGCCGGTGACCGCGGTCGGGACTGTCTCGTTGCCATCGCGATGCGTTGTCACATAGGCCGCAGCCTCGGTGTCCTGCCAGATATTGACCCACGAAACATCGTTCTTAGCTGAGCCCAGACCCACGGTCAGAGCGGCGCAAAACTGTCAACCGGGGCGCCAGTAGACGATGACGTCGTCATCAGCGGCTGCCGCTTGGGCTTCGGCATGAGGTGCGTGGCGCCCGACCCTTCCCGGCCAAGACCACCAGGCCAGAGCGGCGAACAAGGCCAGGAAGAAGTAGCTAAACAGGGTGCCGTCGAGGATGGCCATCACCAGGAGTACAACAAACCCGAGGGCAAATATAAGCGCCGTTGGCAACTTGTCCCGTCGAATCGATCCCATCTCGGCTGACCCTACTCTGTGAATCCAGTCCGGCCGATCCCGGCCCGGCCAGCACCACCGCTGTGATCCGGCCCGAGCGAAGTTAGGTCCCGGCCAACTCGGCGACCACCGGAGCGAAGGCTTCATATTGGTCTTCGCCGACGACGATGTAGCTGAAGCCGAACCGCTCCCGGCGGTGCCGTAGATCCTCGGCGATCTGTGCCGGCGTGCCGACCATGGCCAGAGGCGACTCGAGGCCCTGCTGAACCGTGAGGCCAACTCCGGCCGCCAGAGCCTCCGCGTTGGCCATTCGGTCGTCGGTGACGATCACGAAGAACGTTCTGATCTGCAGCTCGATGTCGTCGAAGCGGTCGCCTGCGCCGTCTCTAACCCAGCTCAGTTTCTCCTCGTAGCGTTCGGCGGTGGCGTCGACGCCGATGTCCGGGGTGATGGCCCCGGCGGCAAGGTTCGGATTGATGCCCACGATGTCGGCGTGCTTGCCCGCCAGGCGAAGGAAACGGGGACCGCCGCCGCCGATCAGGAACGGCGGGTGCGGTTTCTGCACCGGTTTTGGTGTCGAGTTGAGGTTGGTGATCTGGTAGTGCTCGCCCTCGTAGCTGAACGCTTCGTCGCCGAACAGGCCCTTCAACACCTCGATGGCTTCGACCATGCGGTTGATCCGCAGACCGGGCCGGTCGTAAGTCATGCCCGCTTCCTCGTAGTCGCTGACCATCCAGCCGGCCCCGATGCCCAACTCAAGTCGACCGTCTGACAGCAGATCGAGGGTTGCCGCCTCCTTTGCGAACACCACCGGGTGCCGGTAATCGTTGCACCACACCAGAGCGCCGACCCGTAACCGCTCGCTGGCGTCGGCTGCTGACATCAGAGCGACGGTCGGTGACAGCTGATCATCGAAGTGGTCTGGCATGGTTACCGAGCTGTAGCCCAGATCCTCGACCTTGCGGATCTTCTCGACCCACTCCGCTCGAGAAGCCGCCGTCTTGGTTTGCACACCGAATCGAAATGGACGAGTCATAGGTCCGGCATCCTAGTACCGTGCCCGCCTGTGTGGGTACTGATTTCACTGGCCGCGGGCACACTGCAAACCGCTAGAAACGGACTAGCCCGAAGCCTTTCCGGCGTTCTCCCAGCCTCGTTGCTCAGCTGGTCACGCTTTGCGTTCAACCTGCCGTTTGCCGCCCTGCTGGTTGCGGTGATCTACCTGTTCGGCGCCGACGGAGCACCGGCGCTCACGTTGCGCTTCTTTGTGCTCGGCCTTATCGGCGGCATCGGCCAGATTCTGGGCAACGTTGCGCTGATCAACTCGTTCAAGCTCGGCACCTTTGCCCAGTCGATCGTGGTCCACAAAACCGAAGTGGCGCTGGCGGCCATCACCGGTTTCCTGTTCTTCTCCGAAGAGCCGTCGATCCAGGGCTGGCTCGGCATCCTGATCAGCGCGGTCGGTGTGGCGATGATCGGCTACGCCTCAGCCAAATCGAAGGCCGGAGACCCCGACCGGGTGGCCGAGGGCCTGCTTGTGGCAAACAAGGGAACCGGCCTGGCGCTGGCCGCCGCGGCGCTGCTGGTGGTTGCCGGGTTTGGCATTCAACGAGCGACCTTAGAACTGGTTGAGAAGAACCCCGATATCGACGGTACGTTCGGGCTCGCTGCGACGACCCTGTTCCACGTCACCTGGATGGAAGTTGTTGTACTAACGGTGTGGTTGGCAGCCAAGGAACGCCCGGCGTTCGCCAAAGTGCCGCTGCACCTGCCTCGACTGTCGGCCATCGGTTTCACTAGCTTCGCCGGCAGCCTCGGCTGGTACTGGGCCTTCTCGCTCAGCTTCGTCGCCTTCGTCAAAGCGGTGGGGCAGATCGAGTCGGTGCTTTCGGTGCTGATGGCCATCTACCTCTGGAAAGAGCAGAAGACCAGGGATCAGCTCCCCGGCATCGCCCTCACCATCGTCGGAATCTTCATTCTCGTTCTCAGCTAGGCCGGGACGTCGAGAACTAAGCGGCGAGCCAGAGTTCGTCGCCGGGCTTGATGACCGCGGTGTCCGACTGGTTAGCCAGGCCGAGTACAAAGCCCCGAATACCCTCGTCGAGGAAGGCGCGGTTAGGAGCGACCTCTTCGGCCGCCGCATCCTGATTGTTCAACAGGTACTTGGTGAACGGCACGCAGGGTTTTGCCACCGCAGCCGGTTCGAGGTCGATCGTGGAGCCGTCGGCAGACCGGACTTGCAGGCCGTTGGCCATCTCGTTCGGTGTGACGATGCGATCGCAATCCACGATCATGTTCTCGGCCGCGCAGCCGATCGGCGCGGACCCGAATCGCTCGGCCATCGCCGCGTAGTGCCCGGTGAATCCGACAGACAGCAGGCGCTTCGGCTTCCAAGTCCCCAGGTACGGGTTTAGCCGATGGTGGTGGTTCAGCACCGCTCGACCGTCGCACCAGCCAACGACGCCATCCACTCCGAGATGCAGCTGTTCGGCATTGACGATGTCGGATTCGATATAGCGCCCATCCTGGATCAGACCCCGGGCGCTGACCTGACACTTGATGATCGATCCGAGCCTGATCTGTTCCATGGCCACAATCTATTCGATGGCCATCTCGTTAGGCCATCGGCGAGGGGGCTTTGGAGCGAGGGGGCCGATGGGCCTGCAGGCGCGAAGATCTACGACTAGATGCAACAAGCTCCAACAGGGAGTGGCTATGGGTGCTTCGACGCTGATGCTGGTTGCGTCGGCCGAAGCGGTGCGAGGGTGGGCTGCTAGGCGTCCTCGGACTTACGGGAACTCATGATGGCGATCAGCAACGCCAACACGATGGTAAGAATGGCGGCTCCGCCAACACGCTTACGTGAAGCAGCTAGAGACATGGTCGAACCTCAAATTCTGTTTGGAAGCTTGGTGGGGCTTCTGGGGATCCTGGTGTTCGTACGAACTTGAGGATAGCCAAGACCACATGAAAATTCTGGCCATCTATGGGCGGGGCTTTGGGCCGAGACCGTCTGGCCTCCAGACTCAGTCTTCGAAGCCGACGTAGGTCACGACGTCCTCGTTCGACGCCCGGCGGGACTGCACGTCGTTAGCCACAAATTCCTCATCGGGCCAACCCATGGCGACGCAGGTCATGATGACCTCATCCTCGGGGATGTTGGCGTGCTCTCGCACCACAGACGACTGCATAATGCCCTGGCCGTTGATGACCGACCCGAGACCCTTTGTCCAGGCCGCAAGCACTAAGCCGTAGGTTGCGGCACCAAGATCGAAATGGCTGACCGTGTCGTCCTCAAGTTCCTTGTCGAGCGTGACCACGATCGATACCGGGGCGTCGAACTGGCGGAAGCCTCGCATTACCCAGTCCTGTCGCCGTGGCTTGTCGTCGCGCTCGATGCCCATCGCTTCAAACAGTTGAATGGCGATTTCGACTTGGCGTTCACGGTGAATGCCCTCATAACCGTGGCCCATCTTGATTTCACGGTCGACCGAGGCTCCGGCCAACATGCGCTCGGTGTTGCCTTCCCGGATGAGTTCCAGGGGCGCTCCGGTGATGGCGTGAAAGTGCCACGGTTGGGTGTTCATCGATGAGGGTGCCCGTTTGGCGATGGAAATGATCTCGTCGATCAGTTCTTTGCTGACCGGCTTGTCTTTGTAGCCACGAATACTGCGTCGTTGGGCGACCAGAGTCTCGAAATCCATCGTCTTAGGACAGCACAGCTGAGCCAAAACGTCGAACCGGCTAGCCCAGCCCTAGGTCTCCCAGACGTTCCTCGATGTCGGCAGCGCAGCTGTCGACCGTGGCGATAACCGCGGGGTCGGTGGCATCGAGTCCTAGCGCGTCGGCCAGGAAACCGCTGGTACTACCGTTGGCTCCGCCGAGGCCTCCGCCGAGCGCCCCCGAAATTATCGCAGTGACGGTCAGGTCCGGCACGACGTAGCCGCCCTCTCTTACGCAAGCGGAATAGTCGGTCAGCGCATCCTGCAGTTCTTGGCTCTCGAGTAGCTGGGCTAGCCCTCCTCCGGTGGCGGTATCGAGCTGACCTTGACAGCCGAACATCGCCAGCTGGGTGGAGGTGTCTCGGAAGTCGATCGCCGTCAGCACCTGACCGATGGGCAGTAGACCGTCGTCGTCCACTTCGAGTTCGGGTAGCTCGACGCCGCTGTTACTCATGCAGTCGGTGAACGCTACGACCGGTTCGACCGCCGCCCCAGCTGTATCTGACGCGCTGGTCGCCGCTGTGGTGGGAGCGGCGGTTGAGGCTGTGGTTGGCGCAGCGGTGGTGGTCGTCTCGGAGTCGCCACCACCGCTGGCGTCGTCGCTTTCAGCGCTCGAGCCGCAGGATGCCAGCAATGTCAGCGCCGTTAGCAGTGCAAGCGGGACGACGACAAGGGCCCGAAAGTTGGGGTTAGAGCGGCGTCGGCGGTAGTGGTGGCGGCGGGTAGTGGTGGTCAAGATCACCGTCTGATAGTAGCGATCGGGCGTGGCCTGGGGTTGGCGGGGCGCTGTCGGTCGGGGGAATTAGGCTGGTGGTGTGGCTGAACCTAACAACGATTCGCTTTTCGACGGATTCAGCCGTCCCGCCACGGAGTGGTTCCGCACCACATTCCCGGCACCGACCGCGCCACAGAGCCAGGGCTGGCCTCGGATCGCGGCCGGCGACAATACGCTAATTCTTGCCCCGACCGGTTCCGGTAAAACGCTGACCGCCTTCTTCTGGGGGCTCGATCAGCTCAGTACGAACCCACCGCCGAAAGACAAGAACCACCGCACCCGGATCCTTTACATTTCGCCGCTGCGAGCCCTGGCGGTCGATGTCGAAAAGAACCTTCGAGCTCCGCTGCAGGGCGTACGGCTGGCTGCCGAGCGACTTGGTGAGCCGTTCTATGAGCCGCGGGTGGCGCTGCGAACCGGTGACACCTCGCCCCAGGAACGTCGCCAGCTGGCCTCAGACCCGGCCGATCTTCTCATCACCACCCCTGAGTCGCTGTATCTCATGCTCACGTCCAAGGTCCGGGAGACGCTGGTCGGGGTCGAGACGGTAATCATCGACGAGATTCACGCACTGGCGGCCACAAAACGTGGTTCGCATATGGCGATCACCCTCGAACGGTTGGAGCGCATCACCGAAAAATCGCCCCAGCGGATCGGGCTGTCAGCAACGCAGCGTCCGTTGGAGGAGATCGCCCGCTTTCTCGGGGGCTACAACGAGGGGCGGCCCCGGCCGGTCACCATCGTCGACACCGGAATCTCAAAGAAGCTCGAAGTCGAAGTGATCGTCCCGATCGAAGACATGGGCAGGCTCGGTGAGGAAATCACCGACGACCCCGATGCCGACCCGGCAGCGGCGCCGGGGCGACGAAGCATCTGGCCTTCGATACATCCCCGGCTGTTGGAGCTGGTGCAGGAGAACCGCTCGACGATCGTGTTTGTCAACGCCAGGAGACTGGCCGAACGGCTGGCCACCCGACTGAACGAGTTGGCTATCGACGGGGAGAACCGTTCGGCCGAAGCCGAGGGTCGCCCGCCGGAACCGGGCACCGAGTTGGTTCTAGCCCACCACGGTTCGCTGAGTCGGGAGCAGCGGCTCAACATCGAAGATCAGCTGAAACAGGGTGTGCTGAAGGGGCTTGTCGCCACCTCGTCTTTGGAGCTCGGTATCGACATGGGGGCGGTCGATCTGGTGGTCCAGGTCGAATCTCCTGGCGCGGTCAGTCGTGGCCTGCAACGGGTCGGCCGAGCCGGTCACCAGGTCGGCGCGCCGAGCCGGGCCAAGTTCTTTCCCAAGCACCGAGCCGACCTCGTCGAAGCTGCGGTGGTGGTCGAGCGTATGCATCTCGGTCTCATCGAGGAGACCCACTACCCCCGCAACCCGCTCGATGTGTTGGCTCAGCAGATCGTTGCCGCCTGTGCTCTCGACGACTGGTCTGTTGACGATCTTCTGGCGATGATGCGGGGAGCGGCCAACTACTCCGAGCTGTCCGACGATGCCTTCGGCGCCACCCTTGATTTACTGTCCGGGCGTTACCCGTCGGACGAGTTCGCCGAGCTGCGACCGAGGATCATCTGGGATCGGGTTGAGGGCGTTGTGCGAGGCCGTCCGGGGGCGCAGCGGCTGGCGGTGACCAGCGGTGGCACCATTCCCGACCGGGGGCTCTACGGGGTCTTCCTGCCCGACGGCACTCGAGTCGGTGAGCTTGACGAGGAGATGGTCTATGAGTCGCGGCCGGGGGAGACGTTCCTGCTCGGGGCCAGTACCTGGCGCATTCAAGACATCACACACGAACGGGTAGTCGTCACCCCGGCGCCGGGTCAACCGGGCAAGATGCCGTTCTGGCACGGCGATGGCCCCGGCCGACCGCTCGAACTCGGTCGGGCCATGGGGGCCTTCGTCCGGGAGGTCGCCGCCGCCGATCCAGTTGAGGCCAATACCAGACTGCGAGAGCGTCACGGCCTCGACGAAATGGCGGCCAAGAACCTATTGATGTTCCTCGACGAGCAACGGGAGGCCACCGGCCGGTTACCAGACGATCGCACCATCGTCGTCGAACGTTTCCGCGACGAAATCGGCGACTGGCGCATCTGTGTGCTCAGTCCGTTCGGAGCCCAGGTCCATGCGCCGTGGGGCATGGCGCTACAGAACCGCATGGCCGAACAGTGGGGGTGGGACGTCGAGCTGATGTGGAGCGACGACGGCATCGTCATTCGACTGCCAGAAGCCGTCGATCAGTTGCCACTCGATGAGCTGCTGGTCGATCCCGACGACCTCGATGAGTTGCTGATCACTCAGCTGCCACAGACCGCGATGTTCGCCGCCCGGTTCCGGGAGTGCGCCGCTCGAGCCCTGTTGCTTCCCCGACGGCGTCCCGATCGGCGAACCCCGCTATGGCAGCAACGGCAGAAGGCCGCCGATCTGCTTGCGGTTGCGGCCAAGTACCCAAGCTTTCCGATCTTGATCGAGGCCAGTCGCGAGTGCGTGAACGACGTGTTCGACGTGCCAGCGCTGCGCCAGGTGTTGACCGAGTTGCGGAGCCGGAAGATCAAAATGGTCCCGGTCGACACCCAGAGCGCGTCGCCGTTCGCCCAGTCACTGCTGTTCGGCTGGATCGCCCAATACATGTACGAGGGCGACGCCCCGCTGGCCGAACGGCGAGCCGCCGCGCTTTCGCTAGACCGGGAACTGTTACGCGATCTGCTTGGGGCTGAGGAGCTGCGGGAGCTGCTCGACCCCGAGGTACTGGCGGCGCTGGAAGCGGAGCTGCAGCGCACCGTCGAATCGTGGCGGGCCAAAAACGTCGACCAGGTTGAAGACCTGCTGCGCTGGCTCGGGCCGCTTAGCGAAGCCGAGGTCGCCCAGCGCACCATCGGGCTCGATGCGGCAGCGGCGGTGGCCCAGCTGCTCGAGGAACGTCGGATTATCACCGTCGCCAACTTTCGAGCCGACCCGCTCTCCGGCGAAACACCCGGTGTCGAGTTACCTCCGGCCGAGTTGCTTTACGCCGCGGCCGAGGACGCATCTCGGCTGCGGGACGCGCTCGGGGTTGCGCTCCCTCCCGGTTTGCCCGCGGCGTTCACCGATTCGGTCGAGGCGCCGCTGCTCGACCTGGTGTCTCGCTATGCCAGAACCCACGGGCCGTTCCTGACCCGCGAACTGTGTGCTGCACTCGGCGTCGAGCCGCCACGGGTGATCGACCAGCTTGAAGAGTTGGAACGTCAGGGCCGAGTAGTCCGAGGCGAGTTCCGGCCGGACGGTATCGAACGAGAGTGGTGTCACAACGATGTGCTGCGGGTCTTGCGCCGCCGCTCGTTGGCCGCGCTGCGCAAAGAGGTGGAGCCGGTCGAACAGGATGTGCTGGCTCGCTTTGTGCCGGCCTGGCAGCACGTCGGATCCAAGCTGCACTCGGTCGACGGGCTGGCCGAGGTGCTCACCACCCTCCAGGGTGCGGCGTTGCCGGCATCGGCCCTAGAAACCGACATCCTGCCGAGCAGAATCTCCGGCTACCAATCTGCCGACCTCGACACCCTGCTGACCGCAGGCGAAGTGGTCTGGGTTGGCGGCGGATCGTTGGGGGCAAACGACGGCCGGGTTCGGCTGGTCTGGCGCGACCAGGTGGCATCGCTTATACCCGATCCCGACCCTGATGATCGACCGGAGGCGGCGATCCATGATGCGCTGCGAGCCCATCTCGCCGAGCGGGGAGCATCGTTCTGGCCCGAGCTGGTCACGGCCGCCCAAGAAGCCGACTGCGATTACAGCGACCCGGCGGTTCTGGCCGCGCTGTGGGACTTGGTATGGGCAGGCGAGGTCACAAACGACTCGCTGACGCCGCTGCGGGCCCTGGTCTCCGGTGTGACCCCAAAGAAACCCTCTGGACGATCTGGTGGCCGGGCCAGGCGGCCAAACATGCGAGCGCTGTCTCGCCTCGGTCCGGCTTCGGGTACCGGGCGGTGGGCTCTGGTTTCCGACCTGCGCAAGGGCATGGGCATCGTCACCCCGACCGAGGCCGCCACCAGTCGGGCACTGCAGCTACTCGAGCGCTACGGCGTGCTGACTAGAGAGATGGCTCTGGCCGAAGGAGCCGAAGGAGGCTTCGCCGGGGTCTACCCAATCCTCAAAGAGATGGAGGATCGTGGTCAGGTCCGGCGAGGCTACTTTGTGACCGGTCTCGGTGCGGCCCAGTTCGCACTACCGGGAGCAGTCGACCGGCTGCGTGACGAGCGGCAAGACACCCTGCCAGACGAACGGCCACCGCTGGTCACCCTGGCCGCGGTCGACCCGGCGCAACCGTACGGGGCAGCCATCCCCTGGCCGGAGAACGGTGGGCGGCCGGCCCGCTCCACCGGTTCCTATGTGGTGCTTCGCAACGGTCTACCCCTGGCCTACTGCCACAAGGGTGGGCGAAGCATCACCGTGTTCGATGGGGCGATCGAAGACCCAGGTTGGGCCGCTGAGCTGGTCTCGCTGGCCGCTAGCAAACGAATCCGCTCGCTGGAAATACAGAAGGTCAACGGCGACCCGACCTCCGAACACCCGGAGATCCTCGCGCTGCTGCTGGCTGGCGGGTTCAAGCCCGGCTACCGAGGCCCCACCTACCGGGGCTAGGTCCGGCCAGTCCTCAGTTAGGCCGCGGCAGCTTCGCGGGCCAAGCGAGCGGCCTTGAACGACTGGATTGCGAAGAACATCAGTCCGCCGCAGGCCACGATGGTGACGAGCTGGCTGAACAGGGCCCAACCGGTCGAGCCCCGGCCGATCAGCGACCCAAGACTGCCGAGGATGGCCAGCAGAGAGATAGCGGCCACTCCATGCATCATGTGATGGCTGAGGTCGGGCTTCATCTGGGCCACGACGGCCAGCACGATCAGGATGGCGCCGATAAACGACGGGATGAACGAAGTGACGCTGTTCGAGTCGGAGAGCACGCTGACCACGCCTCCTAGGATCACCAGAATGGCACCAACAATCATTGCTTTCTTCGGCATCTAAATCTCCCTGAATCCTCGTGTTGTGGGAACGTGAACGATGTCGACCCTACTCGGGGAACGAAACCAAAATCGCTGCGTTGGCGATCACCATGAGATCGTTACCGTTTGGCGCCGGAACGTTGAGCCCACCAGCCTTAGCGGTGACGGTGACCGTCCCGTACGGAAGCGCGGCCTTGATGCGGTCGTGGTCGAGAGCATCGGGTTCGGCCACCGCAATGACCGCCTCGATCTGCATCTCGTCGCGCTCTTTCCCCGCCGCAGCGAAGAAGTTCAAGCTGCTATGCCGGATGGCGTCTGAGATCGCTCGCTCAGCCGCCTTTGTGTAGTCGCCGCCGTGCACGTCGACGCCCATTCCCATTTCGGTAACCCATCGAACCAAAGCCATGGCCGCACGGTACTAGAACAGCGGTTCCTAGAACACACTCCGCTAGTTCGATTTTGTGTTAGATGCGATCCCCAGGAAGGGAGGTCTGCACCGGCTGCTGATCGTGGTAGTCGCCGTGTTCGGCGACGAACAGCGCGGTGTCGGTCGACAGGCCGGTCGGTTGCTCTGGCGACTGGTCTATCGACCCGACGGTGATCGAGAGGTGCCACGGTTCCTCGGCGGTGCGCCAGAACAGGCTCGACCCACACTGGCGGCAGAAGCCGTATTGCACATCGGGCTGCGATTCGTACCAGGTCAGCGTGTCGGTCTTGATGAACGTCATGTTGGCGATATCACTAGCGGTAGCGGCCATGTGATGGCCGGTGAATCGCCGGCAGTGTTCACAGTGACAGTCACTTACGTTGCGAAGCGGCCCTTCGGCTGTCCAACGCACCCCGCCACAGAGGCAACCGCCGCCGTAGCTCCGGCTCTGTTGCCCCGGTGTTTCATCGACGCTGGTCATAGACCGCACCGTACCCGCCGCCGCACTTCGTCCCGATAGGCCCGATAGGTCTACCTTTATCCGATGGTCAACAACGCATCCGGTGCTTCAAACCGCCAGATGGTGCTCGTCGGGTTTCTTCAGGCTCAGAATTGCACCACCATCCCTGCCGCCTGGCGCCACCCAGAGGCCCGACTCGATTTCCTGTCAGCCGACTATTTCCGCCACATCGGGTCGACGCTTGAACGGGGCAAGTTCGATCTCGGGTTCTTCGATGATCGCCTAGCGATGCCCGATATGTACTCCGGTGATCACGTGCACACCGTTGAGAACGGCATCCGCTGTGTGAAGATGGACCCCACCGCGGTATTGATGGCGATGGGCATGGCCACCACCAATCTGGGACTCGGCGCGACCTACTCGACGACGTACTACGAGCCGTTCCATGTGGCTCGGGTGTTCTCAACCATCGACCACATGACCGCTGGTCGGGCAGCCTGGAACGTTGTCACCTCGGTAAACGACAACGAGGCCCGCAACATGGGACTCGAGCGAGCCGTCGGCCACGATGAGCGCTACGACCGGGCCGATGAGTTTATGGAAGTGGTCCATGGCCACTGGGATACCTGGGAGGACGACGCTCTCATTCTCGATCGGGAGTCGGGCCGTTTCGCCGACGGCGAAAAGGTCCATAGACTCGACTATGTCGGTGAGAACTTTCGCTCCCGCGGTCCGTTCACCGTGCCCCGTACTCCGCAGGGGCACCCGGTTGTGATTCAGGCCGGCCAGAGTGGCCGAGGTCAACAGTTCGCCGCCCGCTGGGGTGAGCTGCTCTTCGTGGCCCACCGCGAGATTGACAATGCGAAGCAGGTCTACGACTCGACCAGGGAGCTGGCGGCGTCACACGGCCGCGACCCGGACCAGATGCGGATCACCAATTTGGTCTTTCCCATCGTCGGGCGAACCATGAGCGAAGCCGAGGATCGTAGGGCGGCCTACGACGAACTGCCGAAGGACATCGATGAGCTGTCGTTACTGTCCGAGGGGCTGAATTTCGACTTCGCAAGCAAGGGCCTAGACGAACCGTTCACCGAGGAGGAGCTCGAAGGGCTTTCCGGCATCCAAGCGATTCGTGATCGGGTGGTTGCCTCCACCGGTGAAGCCAACCCAACCGTTCGCGATTTCATGAAGGTGACCGGGCGGGCCACCGCCGATCACGCCGTCGTCGGCGGCCCGACAGAGTTGGCTGATTACTTTGAACAGTGGTTCACCGAACCGGCGTGCGACGGCTTCGTGATCGGCGGCACCCACACCCCCGGCACCCTGGAAGACTTCGTCGATCTTGTGGTGCCGGAGCTACAGCGGCGCGGCCTGTTCCGCACCGACTACAGCGGCTCGACCTTGCGCAGCCATCTTGGCATCGAGCAACCAGCGCGTGGCTCGTGGACGGCTGGTCAGCAGAGCTAGCCAGACACCTGTGCAGCGAAGCCCTAGGCGCTTCTAGTGGCCCGGTAGCGTGCGATGAGGGCGTTGGTCGATGAGTCGTGGCTCAGCGGCTGATCGCCGCTCAGTTCGGGTTCGATGGCAGTGGCCAAGACCTTGCCCAGTTCGACACCGAACTGGTCGAACGAGTTGATGCCCCAGACCGCTCCCATGGTGAACACCTTGTGCTCGTAGAGAGCGATGAGCCTGCCAAGGGTTTTTGGGTCGAGCCGCTGGGCCATGATCGTGGTGGTTGGGCGGTTGCCGGTGAAGCGTCGCTGCGGATCGTCGTGGTCCTGCCCGAAGGCCAACGCTTCGGTCTGAGCAAAGAAGTTGGCCATCAGCAGATCGTGATGGTGGCCGATGGGGTCGGTGGCCTCGGCGAACCCGATGAACTCGGCCGGGATCAGCCGGGTGCCCTGGTGAATCAACTGGTAGAAGGCGTGCTGACCGTTGGTTCCCGGCTCGCCCCAGACGATGGCTCCGGAGTCGATTTCGAGCTCCCGGCCCTGCTTGTCTACGCCCTTGCCGTTGCTCTCCATATCCAGCTGCTGCAGGTAGGCGGCGAAGCGCGACAGGTGATCGGAGTATGGCAAGATGGCGTTCGATTGGGCACCGAAGAAGTTGCCGTACCAGACCCCAAGCAGGCCGAGCAGCATCGGCAGGTTCTCCGCCGGGGAAGCGGTTTGGAAGTGCTGATCCATCTCGTGCATACCGGCCAGGAACTCGGCGAATCCGTCCGGCCCGATGGCCAGCATCAGCGACAGCCCGACCGCCGACGGCACCGAATAGCGGCCACCGACCCAATCCCAGAAGCCGAACATGTTGGCGGTGTCGATACCGAATTCAGCGACTCGGTCGGCGTTTGTCGAGACGGCGACGAAGTGTTTCTTCACCGCGTCGGCTCCGAGCGCATCGGTGAGCCAGGCCCGGGCTGAGCGAGCGTTGGTAAGGGTTTCGATGGTGCCGAACGTCTTTGACACGATGATGAACAGCGTGGTCGCCGGATCGAGTCCGATCAGCGCTTCGTGTAGGTCGGTTGGGTCGATGTTCGAAACGAACTTGAAGGTGGTCGAACGATCGGAGTGAGGTCGCAGGGCCTGGTAAGCCATGGCCGGGCCAAGGTCCGACCCGCCGATGCCGATGTTGACGACGGCCGAGATCGGCTGGCCGGTGGCACCGACCCACTCGCCGTTTCGCACCGAATCGGCGAACGTTCCCATCTTGGCCAACACCTCGTGGATCTGGGGCACAACGTCTACCCCGTCGACCACCAAACTGTCGCTGGCCGGGCGCCGCAGGGCGGTGTGGAGCACCGAACGATCTTCGGTGGTGTTGATGCGGTCACCGCGGAACATGGCGTCACGCTGGCCCGCGACGTCGGCCGCTTCTGCAACAGCGGCTAGTAGCTCTCGGGTCTCCGAGGTCACCCGGTTCTTGGAGAAGTCGACGTAGAGCCCGGCCGCTTCGACGGTCAGCGCCTTGGCCCGCGCCGGGTCATCGTCGAACAGTTGACGGAGGGTTACATCCTTCATGGCGTCGGCGTGGAGGCGAAGGGCTCGCCATGGCTGGGACTGGTCGATCGGCGTAGACATGATTCGAGCCTAGATTTGCCGAACCACACATTGGTTGAGCCTGTGCAAGTTCTACGTCAAATCCGAACTACCAGTACTGATGTTTCGATCCCTATCCGGGGGTAGCGATCGATTCCAGCACATCGCGTTTCGCCGCCAGGTAGGCCGGCACAACCGCGGCGGCCACACCGGCCAGCGCGGCGATGAGGATGGTAAATATCACCGACTCGTATGGGATGGCGATGTCGCTGATGATGTCGTCGGGGATGGCGGTGACCGCAGCCCAGCCAAAAAGAACGCCGAGCACAATGCCCAGTAGAGCCCCGAAGATACAAACGATGACCGCTTCCCATCGCACGATGCCGCGGATCTGCTTTCGGGTGGTTCCCACCGCTCGTAGCAGACCGATTTCGCGGGTCCGTTCCACCACCGACAGCACGATGGTGTTGATAACGCCGATGAAAGCGACGAACAGAGCGAAGCCAAGCAGGTAGTTGATGAGGCTGATCAACGAATCGACCTGGCCCTCCTGGGAGTCGATGAACTCCTGGTTGTCCTGAGCCGAAACCGACGAGTAGGTGGCGGTGATGGCCAACACTTCGGCCTTGACCGCTGCAGGATCTTGGCCCGCCAGTATCGACGCTCCGACAAAGAAGTCTTCATCGGCCTGAATGTGGCGTTCATAGACCGCCATGTCGACGACCCACGGCGAGTTCAGCACCGAGTTGTCTTCGAAGATGCCGGCGATGGTCAACTCTTCGACTTCAAGGTCGGGGAATTCCACGCTAACCGTGTCGCCGACCGACAGGCCACGCTCTTCGGCCTCGGCCTGGAATAGCAGCACGCCGTCGCTATCGATCAGGCCGTCTGTGGCGCCGTCGAGGATGCCGAAGTCGATGATCTCCGTGCCGGTGTTGGCGTCGTAGGCCGCAACGTCTTGCACGTCTTCGCCGATGCGAATCTCGTTGCCTCGGAAACGGCTGATGGCCCCGAGGCCTTCGACCGATTCGAGATCCTTGGCCAGCTCACCGGAGAATGCCGAGCCGGTTTGGTCGTCGTAGATAAACAGGTCGGCCTGGATCGACCGGTCGAGGGTCGAGGCGAATGAGGCCTTCAGCGATTCGCCGACAACGCTCACCGTGGAAACCAGGGCGATACCGATGGTCAAGGCGGTAGCGGTAGCTGCAGTACGGATGGGGGAGCGAGCGGCGTTGCGTCTGGCCAAGTGGCCTTCGATGCTGCCGGCCGCGCCGCCGACGCCGAATCGGGAACCGGAAACCTTCGCCAGCAGAACCGAGGCCCCGATCAGTACCGACATGGTGGCGACGAACATCTTGACTATGAAGCCGACCCAGCTGAAGACGTTGCCGATCGAGAAGCTCTCCTCCTCGACGCCGTCCACGATTTCGGTGGTCACCGGCGATGCTGGCACGCCGTCTCCGGCCACAAAGATGGCGGCGATCAGCGCCACCCCTAGGCCCAGCATCGCGCCACCGAGGACCCAGGGTTGACCGATGAAGTCGACAACCGGTCCGGCGAACAGAACGCTGAACAGGAACATGCCAACGAACAGCAGTACTGCGCCAAGTCCGAACTCAATGCCGATAACCCAGCCGGTGGACAGTTCAACGCCGAGGATCGAGATTGCTCCGGTCTTGCCCGCTAGACCGAGGCCCATGAGGAGGGCTCCCAGCCCGAGCATGGCGGCACCGATCAGGACCCGGGCGCTGGCGATGGAAACCTCACGCCGCTGGGGTCGGATGGCTGCCATCGGTGAGGTCCTCGATGCCATCAGCGCTGGCACAAGCGCTGAGACAAGGGTGGCCAGCATGCCGACCGCAAGCGCAACAACGATGGTTCGTGGTCGCAACACGGTTTCGGTGTCGGGGAACCCGCCGCCGGCCTCGAACAGGCTCTTGATGCCGAATGCCACGCCGAACCCGGCGAGCAGGCCGAGCGCCGAGCCGACGACCCCGACCACGGTTGCCTCGATAAGCACCCATGCTCGGACCTGGCGTCTGGTGGCTCCGATGGCCCGCAGCATGCCGATTTGCTGTAGCCGCTGAGTGACCAGAATGGCGAAGGTGTTGTAGATGATGAAGAGGCTGACGAACAGGGCGATGGCCGCGAACACCAGCAGCAACGTGCGGAAAAGGCCGATGATCTGTTCGAAGACAGCGGTTTGTTCTTCGATAACCGCGGCCTGGTCGAGTACCTCGGCTTCAGGAGGGATGACTTCATTGACAGCGGCGAGTAGCTCCTCGGTTGATACGCCGGGGGCTCGGCTTAGCGAGATGCCGTCGACCAAGCCCTCTTTGTCGTAGAGAGTTTGCGCCGACTCGAAGTCGAACAGGACGAAGTAGGCCCCACCGGTGACCTCGAACTCGACCAGCCCGGCGATCTCAAAGTCGCGCTGCCCGTCTGGCGTGTTGAAGGTGAATACATCACCGACGTTGGCCCCGAGCTGTTCGGCGTAGCCGGTGTCGATCGCCGTCTGGCCGATTCCCTGCGGTGGTTGGCCAGCGCTAAGCGCTAAGCCGCCGCTTGCCTCGCCACCCCAGGAGAAGGTGATGATCGGCGGACCCTGAGGTTTGACTTCTTCACCCTCGGCATCGAGCGCGACAAACGGGATAAAGACCTCTTGGATGCTTACATCGGGGGTGGCCCTTGCGACCTCGGGCAGCGAGCGGACCTGTTCGATAAGCGAATCGGGGATCGACCGATCGTCCTCGCCGAACTCCAGTTCGGCCACTACGACTCTGGCGTCGACGTCGACCGAGGATTCTGCAAAGATTCCGTCGAATGTCGACTGGAGGCTGTCGGCCAGGATGAAGGCACCGGCCACAAAACCGACTCCCGCGAGGATGGCGATGGTGGTGAGAATCAGCCGTCCGAGACTGGCCCGGATGCCCCGCAGGGCAAGTTTGAAGATAGTCATCCAACGGCTCCCTCAGCAGTATTGACACCGACCCAACTGAGGCTATCCACGGCCGAGCGCTCAGCCGCTGGCGTCAGCGGATCCAGACTGCACAGTCGGTGGCGACCGAGGTGCCATCTTGATTAGCATCGCTGGCCAGCAGCAGCTCACGGTACTCGGGCAGTGGGATCGGCTCAGCGCCGAAGTTGACGATGCAGGTCATTCCGCTGCCGCGGCGATACGCCATAACTTCATCGCCGAGGTCCAGCAGCTCGACAACTTCGTCGGTCATACCCCACTGTCGACGTAATCGCAGCGCCGCGGTATACAGCGCGAGGCTCGAGTCTGCATCGTTGGTTTGGCTGGCTGCGGAAACCGCGGCCCAGTCGGCCGGCTGAGGCAGCCACCCTTCACCGGCACCGAATCCCAGCGATGGACCACTGGGCTCCCACGGAAGCGGCACGCGACAGCCGTCGCGGCCCTTGCGGGTCCGTCCCGACCGTTCCCACACCGGATCATCTAGGACTTCGAACGGAAGATCCCAGGCCTCAGGCAGGCCGAGTTCTTGCCCCTGATAGATGTAGGTCGAACCGGGCAGTCCGAGCAGTAACAGCGCGGCGGCCCGAGCCCGGCGATGGCCCTGCTCGACGTTGAGCAGATCGGCGGGCCCCTCTATGGGCCAGGCTCGCCAGTTGATGTCGTCTGGCAGCCCGTAGCGGGTGGTTTCCCGCATGACGTCATGGTTGGCCAGCACCCAGGTCGGGGTCGACCCGACCGCTGCCGCTTCCCCGGTCGCCGTGGTCACGATCTTGCGATAGGTCGCGGCGTTCCACGGAGCTTCGAGGAACTCAAAGTTGAACGACTGGTGATATTCGTCCGGCCGTAGGTAGAGGGGTAGACGATCCGGATCGACCCAGGCCTCAGCGACCAACATGCGTTCGCCGTCGTAGGAATCGACGACGGCGCGCCACTGGCGCACGATCTCGTGGATGCCGTCTCGGTCCCAGAAGGGGTGGTTCGCCTTCTTGGCCGCTGCCAGTAGTTCGAGGTCGGCGTCGCCGATGTCCGGAAAGGTCGTGTCTTTGACGAGGCCGTGGGCGACGTCGATTCGGAACCCGTCGATGCCCCGGTCGAGCCAGAATCGCAGCACCGATTCGAATTCGGCCAGGACCTCGGGGTGTTCCCAGTTGAGATCCGGTTGCTCCGGGGCGAAGAGATGGAGGTACCACTGCCCGTCGGCCAGCCTGGTCCACGCTGGCCCGCCGAACACACTGATCCAATCGGTTGGCGGCTCGGAGCCGTCGGGGCCCCGTCCGTCACGGATGTGGTATCGCAGGCGGCTCTGGTCGCCGGGGTCCGCTGCTCTTGCTTCTTCGAACCAGACATGCTTTTCCGACGTGTGATTGGGGACCAGGTCGGCGATGACACGGATGCCATGATCGTGGGCTTCGGCGATCAGGTTTTCGGCGTCGTCGAGGGTGCCGTAGCGGGGTTCGATCTGGCGATAGTCGGACACGTCGTAGCCGCCGTCGGCCAGAGGTGACTCGTACCAGGGGTTGATCCAGATCGCATCGACACCCAGAGCTTGCAGGTACGGCAATCGGGATCGTAGGCCGTTGATGTCGCCGGTGCCGTCGCCGTTTCCATCGGCGAACGACCGCACATAGACCTGATAGACCACCCCGCGCCGCCACCACGGGGCCTGTTCGCGCTGCTGATCCTGCTGGTTGGTTCCGGTGCTCATCGAGTCAAACGGTAGCGCTGCTCGGCTTGGGTTTCGGAGACCTTTCGCCGTGCCCTTCTCAGCTAGTCGGTCTTAGACCGTTCTCAGAGAGGAGCTGTCATTCTTCGATCAACAAATCGTTCGACCAATACCTAGCAACCCAACAGGGAGTTCACCGGAAATGTTCGCCAACACCGAATCAACAAGCAACCGTCTGCGGCGCAGTCGTTTAGCCCCGCTTCTCGTGGGGTCGGCGCTGTTGTTTGCTGCCTGCGGAGGGGCCGTCGAAGCCGACGAGCCAACCGTCGCTGCCCTCCCCGATGCCGCCGAGTCAGCGGCTGCGCCAGACAACGATGGCTCTGATGTCGAGACCGGCGAGCCGTCCGTTTCCGACATGACGCCCGAGGAAGCAGGGCTGGCCTTCAGCCAGTGTCTTGAGGAGCGGGGGATCGATGACCCGTTCGCCTCTGGTGGTGGCGAGGTAATCGGCGACGATGAAGATGGACCGCAGACCGGGATCGTCAGCTTCGATTCAGACGCGGACTTCGAAGCCTTTGAACAGGCCCAGGAAG
Organism: Acidimicrobiales bacterium; assembly: GCA_050633745.1. Classification (GTDB taxonomy): domain Bacteria; phylum Actinomycetota; class Acidimicrobiia; order Acidimicrobiales; family SZUA-35; genus JAHELU01. Next base: position 10,929 of record JBOEHD010000041.1, on the reverse strand, counting down.
AGTGCGGCAAGCTCCTCGGCGATGCTTTCGGCGACTTCAATCCGTCACCGGAACAGGAAGCGGCGTTCAAAGATGCCGAGCTGAAATTCAATCAGTGCATGACAGACCTCGGGTTCGAAATGTCCGGCGGGGCCATCGAGATCGAGGACGGCGGATTCGAAAAGCTCGAGGAGGCCACTAAGGAATGTGACTCGGTCTTTGAGGAGCTCAACGAGCAGCTGCCCGAAGGTGAGGACAACTAATGCGATCATCCACTCGGAGCAAGGGCGTTATCGGCGTCGGGCTCGTCGGCGCCGTCATCGCCGCAATGATCTGGACCGGGCTTATGCTCGGCCCGGCAGCGGGGCAGGGAACCACCCCGGCAACAACCTCAGAACAGCCACCAACAGCGTTGACCGACTCGGTCAGACGAGGTGATCTGGTCCAGGAAAAAGAGCAGGCCGGATCGGTGAGCTTCGGCGAACCGTGGGCCGCACCGATCGACGCTCAGGGGATCGTGACAAAACGCCACGACAAAGGCACCGTCGTGCAACCGGGCGAGACGTTGATCTGGCTAGACAACAAGCCGGTCACGCTGGCGGCGGGAGACACACCGCTCTACAGGAGCCTTCAGCTGCAGGGGACAAAGAAGTCAAAGCACATGACCGGCGACGATGTTCGCCAGCTCCAAGAGTTCCTGCTCGGCCAAGAGATCGATGACAAAGGCAGGCTTGAAGCCGACGGCATCTTTGGAGTCTCGACAAAGCGTGCGGTCAAGGCGTGGCAGAAAACCCAGGGTCTCGAAGAGACCGGGACGATCGACCGCAGCCAGCTTGTCTACCACCCGACCGCTATCCGAATAGATGGCGAACCGAGGGTTGGGGTGAGCTTCATCGAGCTGGAGGTTACAGAAGGGGCCCAGGAGGTCAAGGCTCAGTTCGATTCAAAGAGCCGGCCGTTCCTCCCCGTCGGCGGCACCGTCGATCTTGAGACGGGAGATGAAACGATCCAGGGGACCATTAAGAGCGTGGAGTCAACCTTCGGCGATGACGGGTCTCAAAAGTTGGAGGCGGTCATCGATGCTTCGAAACCGCTGCCAACCGGTGTCGAACGGGTCAACGTCGTTGCCACCCGCACCGTTGCAAAGGATGCGTTGAACGTTCCGGTACGAGCAGTTCTCGCTTTGGCCGGCGGTGGCTACGGCCTTGAGGTTGAAACCTCAGCCGGCCTGGAGCTTCGAGCGGTTGAGCTCGGTGAGATCGTTGATGACCTGGCCGAGATCACCGGTGACTTCGCCGAAGGCGACCAGGTTGTTGTCCCTAACGATCGATTCGGAGACCAGTCGTGAGCGTCTTGGAGTTACGAGACGTCGTCCGTGAATACCCGGGTTCCCCTCCGGTACGGGCGATCGACGGAGTCTCGCTGAAGATCGACGATGGCGAATTGGTGGCCATCGTCGGTCCATCAGGGTCGGGCAAGTCGACACTGATGAACCTAATCGGCACCCTCGATCGTCCGACACAAGGCCAGCTCTACGTAGACGGGATCCAGACCAGTGAACTTTCCGACTCGGCGCTGGCCGGTCTGCGAGCAGCCAGGATCGGCTTTGTCTTTCAGCAGTTCCATTTGCTGAGCGGCATGAACGCTGTCGACAACGTCTCGACCGGTCTGCTGTATCGGGGCGAGTCACGACGAGCCAGGCGGAAGCGAAGCACAGAAGCCCTGGAACGAGTGGGCCTCGGACACCGGCTGGACCATCCTCCAAACAAACTTTCCGGCGGCGAACGCCAACGGGTCGCTATCGCCAGAGCCCTCGTTGGTGACCCAGCCATTGTTATGGCCGACGAACCAACCGGCAATCTAGACAGCAAAACCTCGGACGAAATCGTTCAGCTCATGCACGGCCTCCATGACGAAGGCTCAACCATCGTTGTCATCACCCATGACCAGCAGCTGGCAAAGAACCTGCCCCGCCAGGTAGCGGTCAGAGATGGCCGGATCGAACACGACACCAGAACCGAAGCTCAGACGCTGGTGTCGACTCTGGATGGAGAACGACCGTGAAAGGAGAAAAGACAATGAGGCGGCCGTTCAAGCGCTCAAGCAGCGGGCCATGGCGTTCCCGACTCCGCCTGAGAGACGTTCTTGGCACCGGGACGGTTGGGATTCGCACCAGAAAGATCAGAGCGGCCTTCACCGCGGTCGGCATCGCTATAGGCATCGCTTCGATGGTTGCGGTCATGGGCATCTCGTCTTCGAGTAAGGCAGACCTCCTGGCCGCGCTCGACGAACTCGGTACCAATCTGCTCCAAGTTCAACCGGGTCAAGACTTCTTTGGTGAGGCGGCCACAATGTCGGCCGATGCCCCGGCCATGGTTCGCCGGATCGGGCCGGTTCAGCAGGCCACAGCGCTGAGCAAGATCAAGGCCGAGGCGAAACGAAACGACAAGATCGAAGGCTCGGCCCAGAACGGTGTCGAGGTCTACGGGTCTGAGGCCAATCTTCTGTCGACGCTGGGAGCGAAGCTCAGGACCGGGAGAAGCCACGATGATGCGTCGGTCACGCTGCCGACGGTTGTCCTCGGTTCTGTGGCTGCCGACCGTCTCGGCATCATCAGCCTTGAGAATGCCCCTCGCATATTTATCGGCGGTAAATGGTTCAGCGTGATCGGGATTTACGAACCTCTGCCCCTCAACCCCGACATCGATCGGGCAGCACTGATCGGGCTCGACGCGGCCCGCTCACTGTTCGGCGTCGATGCATTGCCGTCGACGATCTACGTGCGGACCACCCCCGCGAGCGTAAACGCGGTGAGGGATGTGTTGGCAAGGACAGCGAGTCCTGGTGCCCCGAACGAGGTCCAGGTATCACGACCATCCGATGCGCTCGCCGCCCGGGCCGAGGTCGACAAGAACCTGCAAACGTTGCTGCTGGGACTCGGTGGCGTCGCCCTGCTAGTCGGTGGGATCGGCATCGCAAACGTGATGGTTATCTCCGTGCTCGAACGACGGGCCGAGATCGGTGTGCGTCGAGCCCTCGGTGCGACCAGGCGCCACATCCGGAACCAGTTTGTCGTGGAAAGCAGCCTGCTTTCTCTCCTCGGTGGCCTGCTCGGAGTCGCCACCGGTTTCACCGTCACCGCGGTCTACGCCAACAGCCAGGGGTGGTTGTTGGCACTCCCGATGCAGGGCCTGGTCCTCGGCGTGTTGTCTGCCCTGGTGATCGGAGCGGTGGCCGGTCTCTACCCAGCGATCCGAGCGGCCCGGCTCGACCCTGTCGAGGCCATCCGTCCCGCAGCGTGAGTTGCTGGTTACGGTCGAGGTTGTCATGCGACTACTGATCGTTGAAGACGACGATGACATCGCCATCGTCATCGAGCAGACCCTCCGGGCCGACGGCTACGACGTCGATCGCTCCCCGGACGGGCCTGACGGCCTGTGGCGGGCCGAAGAAGGCGACTACGGCCTGATCATCCTCGATGTGTTGCTGCCGGGCATGAACGGTTTCAAGGTCTGTGAGAACCTGCGAACAAAGGGCATCACAACCCCGGTACTCATGCTTACCGCCAAGGTTGGCGACTACGACGAAACCGACGGTCTTGACTCAGGAGCCGACGACTACCTCAGGAAACCGTTCTCCCCAAACGTGCTCCAGGCCAGGGTTCGAGCGCTGCTTCGTCGGGGCCAACCGGCAGTTGTTAGCGACACGCTTGAGCGGGGAGGAGTCAGCCTTCAGCCAAACAGCAGAACCTGCACCTTCAACGGCGAAGATGTCGTGCTGACGGCAAGACAGGCTCAGGTTCTCGAGACGTTGCTGCGGGCCGGGGACAATCCGGTTTCCCGGCTCGATCTTGTCCGGGCAGTATGGGGCATGGACTTCGATGGTGACCCGAATGTTGCCGACGTCTACATCGGCTACCTGCGGAACAAGCTGCACAAGGCGACGATAGAAAACGTGCGCGGTCTCGGGTTCCGGGTGCGAGCATGATTCCCCGGTCGCTCCGGGCCAGAGTCACCGCGGTTGGGGTCATAACCCTTGCCCTGGTGCTCAGCGTTGGTGGCTGGTTGACGGTCCGAGGGTTGGGCGCCGCTCTGCGGGGTGATATTCAGGCTCAGAACGAAGAGGTGCTCGATGACCTGGCGGCTCAGGTCGCCGACGGTGTCGACCCTCGAACTATTCCGGTTCCGATCGGCTCGGACGGGACCGAGTTCCTTATCCTCGACGAGGCGGAAAACCTGATCAACTTCAGTTTCCTCGCCCCCTCGTCAACATCCCCGCTCCTGGTGGACGGCGGCGTTGCCGCGGTGATCCCTGGCAGCGATACGCCGTTGGGTGGGATCCCCGGTGCTGGTGGGCCACTACTAGAGACAATGGTCTTCGAGAGCGAAGCAGACCTGGTCGCTTTCTTGCTTGCGGTGGAGTCCGGTGGTGTTGTCGGACCTGGAGCCGTCGGGTCGGTCGAGGTCATCGACGCCGGCTTCGGAAGCACCGGAGACTGGTTTGAGACGAGACGGCCGATCGAAGCTCCCTCCGGTCAAAAACTGACGCTGGTCGCACTGTCACCGTTTGAGGTGCTGAGCCGGTCGATAGATCGTTTGGCCTGGGCGTTGGTCTTCATCGTCCCGCTGGTTGTGCTGCTCGGCGGGCTTGCGCTGTGGTTCGCCGTCGGGTCAGCCCTGCAGCCGGTCCAGCGCATCACAGACGAAGCACGACGTATCGCTCCTTCCAACTCCGGCGACCGGCTCCCCGTTCCCGACTCCTCAGACGAAATCGCCGACCTGACGATGACCCTCAACGACATGTTGGACCGGCTCGATGCAGGCCTCATCCGGCAGCGGCAATTCGTGTCGGACGCCTCCCACGAGCTGCGGTCGCCGCTGACGACGGTAAAGGGGGCGGCAGAACTGGTCGCAGGCAACCCCAACCTGTCGGAAGAAATCGAACCAACGGTTGAAACCCTTGGCCGAGGGGTCGCTCGGTTGGAAACCGTGCTCGATGATTTGACCGAGTTGGCGGTTGCCGGGGTCGCGGTTGCCAAGACCGATGTTGATCTCGCTGACGTGATCAACAGCGAGGTTGAGGCGGTTGTGGTCTCAACCGATGTTGTCATCGACACTTCTGGTGTTCCCGTCGCCGCGGTCGCGGCCCACGAGATCCGCCTCGGGCGAGCGGTCCGCAATCTGCTGGAAAACGCGGTCCGCCACGCCGAGTCCGATGTCCGTGTTGCAGCAACCATCGAAGACAACACCGTACGAGTCACCGTCGACGACGATGGGCCAGGCATCCCGGAGGCCGACAGAGGCCGAGTGTTTGAGAGGTTTGTCAGACTCGACGATGCCAGGACAAGGTCGGGCGGTGGGAGCGGACTTGGGCTGGCCTTGGTCTCGGCCATCGCATCAGAACACGGTGGAACGGTGACCTGCGGGGTGAGCCCACTAGGCGGTGCTCGCTTCGAATTGTCGTTTCCAAGCGCCGTTAGGGCCGATGGCCGGGCGCTGTAGGGTCGTGACCCTATTGCCCAAACTTCTTAGGTGTGGATAACTAGCGGGAGCTAAAAGACGGGACAGTGGGCTAACTGCCTGTCGAGACGCAACCGGTACATCCGGTTTCCGGTCTCCGCAGTCCGATTGCGGGCTGCGGCGACCGGTATTCTTCAGTCCACGGTCAGTGGCGGCAGGTAGACTGCTTGCGGAATGAACTGTCGGTCCTGTGGTGAGATATTGGCGGATAACGCCCGCTTCTGCTCGAACTGCGGAACATCGCGGGCCACGGTCGATGAGGAACGTCGAATCATCACCGCGGTCTTCGCCGACATCGTCGGTTTCACCTCGCTGGCCGAGCACCGCGACCCGGAAGAGGTCAAGCACTTCGTCGACCGAGCCTTCGCCGGTCTGACCGACGACATCACCACGTTTGGCGGCGTGGTCGACAAGATCGTCGGCGACCAAATCGTGGCGCTGTTCGGCGCTCCGGTAGCTCATTCCGACGATGCCGAGCGAGCGGTGCGGGCCGGTCTACGAATGCAATCAACCATCGCAGGCCTTGGGGCCAGTATCGGCCCGGCCCTGGCCATCCGGGTCGGGATCAACACCGGCGAGGTTCTGGTCGGCAGCACCACCGCAGGTGGCGACTACACCGCCATGGGCGATGTGATGAACTCGGCGTCGAGGCTCCAGGAGATGGCCGAGCCGGGCCAGGTGCTTGTCGGCTCGACTACCAAGAACGCTGCTGGAGACTCGGTTCGGTTCGAACCGGTGGGGGAGCTACCAACCCGAGGTCGGGTAGACCCGCTGGAAACCTGGGTCGCTGTCGAGGCCACCAGGCCGCCTGGCGTGCGCCGTCGCAAGGCCGAGTTGTTTGTCGGTCGCGAACGAGAGCTGGCCTTCCTCGAAGCCCAAGCCATGATGGCCTTCGACCTGAACGCCGCTCAGTTCTCGATCGTGCTCGGTGAACCCGGCATGGGTAAGAACAGACTGATTGAGGAAACCTCCGATCGTCTGGCCGCAGCGGTCGAATTGCTAGTGGTCGAAGGGCGTTGCGTCGCCTATGGCGAAGCCAACGTTTGGTGGCCGATAGGCGAGGTGCTTCGAGCGCTGCTCGACGTCGATCGTGAACTCTCCAACCAGGAGGCATCGGCCCGGCTTCGGGCGGTGCTGAGCGAACGCTTTGGTACGGCCAACCACGATGTTGACCGCAGTGTGATAGCGCTGCTCCACGCCCTTGGCTACGAAACACCGTTGCGAGGCGGTGAACGTTCACGAAACCGTGCCGAGGTAATGCTGGCGGTCACCCAGGTTCTGGAAGTCGAGCTGCGGTCGCGGGCGGTAGTCATCGTGCTGGCCGACATGCACTGGGCCGCCGGCGCGGTTTGGGCCCTGCTCGATCATCTCCTGACCGAGCTGGCGAGAACACCTTTGATGGTTATGGTCTCCGCTCAATCGTTAGAGGAAGAGACCGTACTCAACGCCCGCCATGCCGGTTCGATCCTGCGGCTTGGGCCGCTGCGGACCGAAGCGACTCGCCAGCTGCTGGAAGAGGTCGGTGGCGAGATCTCGGGCGAAACCTTCGAGGAACTGGTTTCCCGAAGTGGCGGCAATCCCTTCTTCCTCGAAGAGCTTGCCGGATTTGTGCTCGAAGGTCGGAGCCCGTTGCCGTCCGAACGGCATCTAGCTGCAGGGTCGGTCGCCGATCTCGATGAGCTGCCAGACACGCTGCGAGGCATCGTGGCGGCCCGGCTCGATTCGCTTGAGCCCCGCCAGCGAAACCTGGTTGAAGATGCCTCGGTTCTGGGCCGCAGCGGGTCGCTCGATGGTCTGCGCACGCTGGCGAAACAGGTGCGAGGTGTCGACTCGATCGACGCCGAGCTGGCGGCCCTCGTCAACGCCGACCTTTTTGTGGTCAACGGCCCCCGCTACGAGTTTCGCTCCGACATGGTGCGAGATGTGGCATACGGAACCCTCACAAAGACATGGCGAGCTCAGCGTCACGCTGGCATAGCCCGCTATATCGAATCGTCCCAGACCGGGCGGATTCGTAACTCGGTGGTCGTTGCGATCGCCGAGCACTATCGCTCGGCAGCTCAACTGGTCGGCGAAGTGTCTCAGGTGCCCGATGTGGAGCACGGCGAAGTGCTCAGCAAGGCGCTCTACTGGCTCGATCAAGCCGGTAAGCGAGCTCTGGACGTTGGCGAGCCCGCACAGGCCGAGCGTTGGTACGGCTACGGCATCGACCTTGCTACCGACGACGAGCTACTTCGGAACTTCCTCTACGGACGGGCTAAGGCCCGCTGTGAAATCCACGATGTCGCAGGCTCACGAGCCGACCTCGACCGCATGGAACCAATGCTCGAACTCGATCCGATTCTGGCCGCCCGCTCGCTGGTGGTGCGGGGCGACGTCGACCGTAAGACCGGCGATCTCGACCGTGCCGCAAGCGAACTTCGTGAAGCCGCCGACCGCCTCGCGGTTCTTGATGTCGCAACCGAGCAGGCCCTGGCCCTGCGTCTACTCGGCCTAACCGAGATGGACAGAGGCGACGACTCGCTAGCGACTCAGGCCTTGACCTCGTCGCGCATGGTCGCCTCAAAAGCTGGTGACCGTCGTAGCGAAGGTTGGGCTCTGCAGAGCTTGGCGTGGCATGCCTTTACCCGTGGCAAAGTCCACTCAGCTAACGATCTAGCCGGTCAGGCGATCGACATCTTTGCCGAACTCGGTGACCGCACCGGCCTGGCGTGGGCCCGTGGTGTGCAAGCGTGGGTTGCCTTCCACCGCAACGAGTGGGATGCCGCCCGCGAATTGGTTAGCGCAGTGTTGCCCGAGGCCCGCCGCCAGGGCGACCCGTGGGCCGAGTCGGTCACGCTTAACCTGGCCGCTTCGCTGGCGCTGTGGTCCGGCCACGCTAAAGAGGCCCAGGAATTGGCTCACAACGCTCAAGAGGTGGCCGAACTGGCTGAAGACCAAGGCCTGCTTATTCAGTCGATGGCCCTTGAAGGGCGTGCTTTGGTTTCCCTAGGCCGCATCGCCGCCGGTACCGAACTCTTGGAGCAGGCATTTGTGTCCGCCGATCGAGGCGGCGAGCGCGATTCCCGGCGGATTGCCATTATCTCAAACTGCGCATCGGCTGCCCGGCTGGGCGAACCGGAGCGGGCCATTCGCTGGGCTGCCCGCTTTGATGGCGTGCACGACGACCCAACCAGCGTCGGCGAGGCCGACCTGGCGGTCTCATTGGCCCTGGCGCTGTTGCAGCGCGGCGCGGTCGAGGAAGCGGCGGGGCAACTGTCCTGGTCTAGTTCCGGGTCCGCCGATCCAGCCGGTCGCTACGAGGAAGCGGTGGCCGCGGTGATCGCGGCCATCAAGAGCGACCAGGAGTCGGTAGAGCGCAGCGTGCAGAAGGTGCTCACCGGCGGTTCGACCTATCTCGACCGTGTGCTCGCTCTCTCAGCCCGAGCCGCGAGTAGGGCACAGCGGGGCGATGAAGCAGGCTGCGATGAGGCTCTGGAAGCAGCGCGGGCTGAACTTGAACCAACCGACGACCAACCGAGTCGCCTGATCCTCGACTTGGTCGCCGCCTACTGCGGGCGGGGCGATGTCCAGACTGCGATACAGCGGATCGAAGGCGCCGGCTTCGACGGTTCAGGCTGGCAGACCGTCTGGGCGCTGGCCACCAGGCCAAGGCTTCGTAAGTAGCTAGGCTCGGCCGATCGCTACCGGTTCGGCCGGGAGTTACGGCGGTCAGCTACCGGGGATTATCAGTTCTTGACCGGGCTTGATCGTGTTGACGTCGGTGATGCCGTTGGCCTCCGACAGCGCAGCCACGGTAACCCCGAACTGCTCGGCGATAACCGAAAGGGTGTCGCCCGGCTCCACTACGTAGGAGCCTGCGGCAACCGGCGGGGTAGTCACCACGGTGGTGACGACAGACGAAGTCGGGCCGGGTGTGACGACCGGTGCATCGCTCACCACTTGAACTCCGGCCACTATGGGGGGAGTTCCGTCTACGGCAGCCGCTGGTTCGGCACCTTCGGGAGCGGAACGTCCACAGCCTGCTAGCCCGGTCAGCGCTGCTAGCGCGATGGCCCATACGACGACGCGGCGCTGGGTTCGTGAGCCGGGTGCAGATTCTATTCGCGGTGCTGATGGCAGCAAGGCGACCTCCAAGGTCCTCCATGAGTATGGCCGATGAAACAGCGACACGGGGGGAGGCTCAGCGCTTGCGTTTGCCACGTTTCTTGGGTTTTGTTCTGGCCCGCTTGTTTGGCCGTTCGGAATCGCGCCGCCGCTCGGCGTCGGCCCGGTCGCGTGACTCGGAACGTCTGGCGTAGTCTTCGAGCTGCTCGTCCTGCATCGCCAACTCGGCCATCAGGTCCTGCCAGTGTTCAAGCCGCCGCTCAGGAATCGATCCGGAGGCTAGGGCAGCCTGCACCGCACAGCCCGGTTCGTTGTCGTGGTCACAGTCGGTGAACCGACACTGCTCGACCTCGCTGCTGATTTCCGGGAAGGTCTTAGCCATGCCTTCATAGGCCTGCCATAGACCGATCTCCCGAATGCCAGGGGTGTCGATGATGAATCCCCCACTCGGTAGGGGGATCAGGTCGCGAGTCACGGTGGTGTGTCTACCGCGTTGGTCGGCGGCCCTGACTTCGCCGGTGCGCTGCACAACACCGTCGGTTAGCTCATTTACCAACGTCGACTTGCCGATACCGCTGAGCCCCATCAGGGCCACGGTTCGACCGGCCGATACCCGTCGAGCGATGGCCTCTATGCCTAATCCGCTGACGGTGGAAACCGCGACGACGTCTACTCCGGGGGCGATCGCTCGCACCTGGTCGACCGCCGCTGCCGGGTCGTCGATCTGATCGGCCTTGGTCAGCACGACCACCGGGTGGCACCCGGCGGTGTGGGCGAGCACCAGGTAGCGTTCCAGCCGGGCGGGATTAAAGTCGGCATTGCAAGAGGTTACGATGAACAGCGTGTCGACGTTGGCGGCGATCAGCTGGATCGTGTGCGCCGTGCCTGGGGCCTTGCGCTTGAACAGGCTTCGTCGCTCCAGCAATCGCACCGGNNCGCGGGGCGATGGCCGCCAAGCTCGGACCGTCTTCTGGGTCGTCGACGACGATGACGTAGTCGCCGGTTGCTGGCACAAGACCGGTTCGGGTGCGCATCGATCCCGATGCGGCTAACACCGCGTCGCCACCGGTAAATACCAGGCTGAAACCTCGACTGACCCTGGCGATGCGCCCACGGGTCACGGTCCGGCTTGCTGGCGGTTCGTCGCCGTCGGGCTCTTGACCAGCCGATTCTTGGACAGCCGACCCTTCCGAGGTTGGGTCGGTGAATTCTTCTAGGAGCGACAGTTCGTTGTTTGCCCACTCCTCGATTTCCTCGTCCCACCCGAGGGCACCGAGGTCCGGGGTCAGTTTGGCGAGGTCGTCGATCACGTGGTGGTCAGATC